>NZ_JAJBZT010000005.1 GCF_020564625.1 Leeia speluncae | reverse complement strand
ATGTTGTGAGCCAGTTGTTTCGAAGTAGAAATCGCTAATAGAGCCGTGTTTCGATAGAAGGAAAAGGGCATGCAAAATCGTGGTGGGTATCGGTTAGGTTCATTGGTGCTAGTGGCGGGGGTATTGGCTGCTAGCTCAGCGCAGGCGTTAACGATTCGGTTTGCCACAGAGGCTGCATACCCTCCGTACAACACTACGCTACCGAATGGCAAAATTGGTGGCTTTGAGCCAGAATTAATCGATGCAATCTGCAAGAAAATTCAAGCGAATTGCACCATTATTAAGAATGATTGGGATTCTGCGTTCACTAACCTAGACGCCAAAAAGTACGATGTGGTGGCAGATTCCGTGACGATAAATGCAGAACGAAAACAGAAATGGCTGTTTTCAACGCCCTACGCCAAAGTGCCGGTTTCATTTGTCGGTAAAGCCAAGCGCTTTCCGTACTCATACATTAGTGCGATGGAACTAGCTGGCCGTAAGGTGGGGGTGCAAGGTGGTTCTAGCTACGATACCTACCTGCAAAAAATGCTAAAGAATGCGGCGAATGTCTCTCGCATTACTTATGAAAAAACCGACGATATGTACAAAGCCCTAGCAAAGGGTGAGATTGATGTAGCGTTGGACGACATGGCGACGACGCAAGAGTCTTTCTTAAAAGATCACCGTAAAGATGGTTTTGAATTTGTTGGATCGCCAAGTCGAGACAAAAACATGGTGGGCGAAGGGGTTGGGTTTGTGGTTCGTCTATCAGACAAAGCACTAAAAGCCCAGCTCGATAAAGGGATTGAGATGGTGCGGCAAGACGGTACATTAACCACGCTTGCCCAGAAATATTTTATGTTCGGTATCGAGCCTTAATTTGGCATTGGTACAGTTTACAGAATGGTTTGCAGAAATTAGATAGAGGAATTGATTGTGGCTCAAACAGTAAAAATTTTAGATGGTGGCATGGGACGTGAGCTAAATCGAATCGGTGCGCCGTTTCGTCAGCCAGAATGGTCGGCGTTAGCACTAATGGAAGGGCCTGCCTATGTTGGCCAAGTGCACGATGCCTTTATCAATAATGGTGCAGAAATCATTACGACCAATAGCTATGCGGTTGTGCCGTTCCATATTGGTGACGAGCGTTTTGAGGCAAACGGCGAACAGCTAGCCGCGTTAGCTGGTCAATTAGCAAGAGAGTCGGCGAATAAAGCAGGCCACCCAGTGATGGTGGCAGGGTCACTCTCGCCAGCATTGGGTTCTTATCGCCCAGATTTATTTGTGGAAGCAGATTCCATCCGTATTCATCAAACCCTTATCCGAGGTTTGGATGCGTATGTGGATGTCTGGTTGGCAGAAACCCAAAGCTCCATTGCAGAAATCCGTGCGGCACATACTGCGTTAGCAGGTAACAGCAAGCCATTTTGGGTGTCGTTCACATTAGATGACGAATTCCCGGGAGAAGATGTTCAGCTGCGCTCTGGGGAGTCGGTGGCAGAGGCGGTAAAGGCGGCGTTGGCACTTGGTGTAAAAGCGGTGCTATTTAATTGTAGCCAACCAGAAGTGATGGCCTCTGCAGTGAAAGCGGCACGAGCAGAAATTGCCAACGCGGGTGTGTCTGTGGAGGTGGGGGTGTACGCTAATGCATTCCCGCCACAGCCAAAAGACGCGGAAGCGAATTCTGGCTTAGATGAATTAAGAGCAGATCTGGATCCTCCTCATTATTTGGTGTGGGCACAGCGCTGGGTAGAAGCCGGTGCTTCTATCGTGGGCGGATGTTGTGGTATTTCTCCAGAGCATATTGGGGAGTTGGCGAAAGCCTTTCATCCAAAATAATCTCTCTGAGTGATTGGTTCTTTAAAAACGCACCTATATGGTGCGTTTTTATTTGTCTATAGTAAAAGTGCCCGCCAAAATTATGACTAAAGGGTATTTGTTAGTTATTTCCTGTAAATTTGCGCTGGTACGCTAGCGAAAGTTGAATTTGTCGGTATTAATACGGGTTGGTACGCTTTTTGCATAGAAAAGGTACGCAGGTTCTATTGGTGTCGAACGGCAACAATAGAAGGGCAACCTACTACAAAAGAATGAACAAAAATTCGTAAAAGAATGTCAGGCCTATGAATGGTTTGATCAAAAACAAGGAGAACCCATTCCTTTTCGGCATCATAAGAATACCTATATTTGCCTGTACATGCAGCCGATCATCCGATCGGAAATAGCCAACAGACTCATAGCAATAGTAGTTATATAAGTAAGATGACGGGAGCCAATTATGCATGCACTCACGTTGCCACCAGCGCACATATTCGATGAGATGCTTTTACCAAGCGGTGTGGTTAGACCGCATTATCAGCGATTTGCCAATTGGCTACATGAACAAACCCCTCAAGAGCTAAAACTCAAGCATCAAGAGGCGGATTTGTTGTTCCGAAAAGTAGGGATTACCTTTGCCGTTTATGGCGATGAAAGTGGTTCTGAGCGTTTAATTCCGTTTGATACTGTACCTAGGATTATTCCAGGTGCTGAGTGGAAAGCTTTGGAAGAAGGCTTGGCACAACGGGTTACTGCAATTAACGCCTTCCTGCATGATATTTATCATCATCAGCATATTCTAAAAGCGGGGCTCATTCCTGAAGAGCAGGTCTTCCAAAACGCCCAATATCAGCCTGCTATGCAAGGCATTGACCTTCCGAATAATGTCTACTCACATATCACTGGCGTCGACCTAATCCGCCATAATGATGGCAACTACTATGTGCTAGAAGATAATCTACGCGTGCCGTCTGGTGTCTCGTACATGATCGAAGACCGCCGCATGATGATGCGCCTCTTCCCTGAGCTATTCGCTCGCCACATGGTGTCTCCGGTCGAGCATTACCCTAGTCTCTTACTACGTACTTTGCGTCAATCTACGCATGTAGATGATCCAACCGTGGTGGTATTAACCCCAGGTCATTACAACAGTGCGTACTTTGAGCATGCCTTCCTTGCGCAGCAGATGGGGGTGGAGTTAGTCGAAGGGCGAGATCTCTTTGTGAAGAATGATCGTGTGTACATGCGTACCACGGCCGGTCATAAGCAAGTCGATGTGATCTACCGCCGTGTGGACGATATCTTCCTCGATCCATTAGCCTTCCGCGCAGACTCAATGTTGGGCGTGCCAGGATTATTGTCTGTATACCGTAATGGCAATGTGGTGCTCGCCAACGCGATTGGTACTGGCGTAGCGGATGATAAATCCATCTACCCATACGTACCGGATATGATCCGCTTCTATCTCAATGAAGAGCCAAAGCTGAATAACGTACAAACCTGGATGTGCCGTAAGCCAGCCGAACTAGATTATGTGGTGAATAACCTCGCTGATTTGGTGGTGAAAGAAGTCCACGGTGCGGGTGGCTACGGCATGTTAATTGGCCCAATGGCAAGCAAACAAGAAATTGAAGATTTCAAAGCAAGAATCTTAGCCAACCCAGAAGGCTATATTGCGCAGCCAACGCTCTCGTTATCGACTTGCCCTACTTTTGTCGAGGCAGGTATCGCGCCAAGACACATCGATTTACGCCCATTTGTACTGTCAGGTCGTGAAATCCGTATGGTGGCGGGCGGCTTAACACGCGTAGCACTAAAAGAAGGTTCCTTGGTGGTGAATTCGTCGCAAGGCGGTGGTACCAAAGATACTTGGGTTCTGGAGGATGAATCATGCTAAGCCGTACCGCGTCGCACCTATATTGGATGGCCCGTTACCTTGAGCGTGCTGCCAATTTGTCTCGTCTATTAGATGTGTGTTTTACCCTGTCGCTACTCAATAATAAATCCGGTCAGGCGGTAATTGAGCTTTCCGCTCCGCTAGTCACCACGGGTTCTATGCCGCAGTTTTTAGAGAAATACCCAGCCGTTACCCAAGCTGCGTTATTGGATTTCTTGGTTTGGGATCAGGAAAACCCAGTGAGTATCATGGCGTGTTTAAAATACGCCAGAGAAAATGCCCATGCCGTGCGTGGCCGTATTTCTGCCGATATGTGGGAAACCATTAACGCCACTTGGTTAGAGGCCAAAAAGCTCTCCTCGCAAAAATCGATTGCACCAAAGTACTTCTTTGAATGGGTGAAAGAACGCATTCACCTGTTTAGCGGGGTGATGATGGCAACGATTTTGCGTAACCAAGCACACGCGTTTATTTTATTAGGTAACTTCCTAGAACGTGCGGATAACACCGCGCGGATTCTGATGGTGAATGCACCCTTACTAGAAGAAGGTAGCGAAGTCACACAAGACTTTTATCACTGGAGTTCATTGCTTCAATCACTTTCGGCTTTTCAGTCTTACCATGAGTTGTATACTGAAGAGATCACCCCTGCGACAGTGAGTGAGCTGCTGATTCTAGAAAAGGATATGCCACGCTCCTTACATGCCTGCGTGCGGGTGATGCAATCTACCTTTAATCAGATTAAAGGGGATAACGGCCGCAAAGCAAAACGCCGAGTAGCAGAGTTGAGTGTCAAACTTTCGCATACCACGATTCAGGAAATCTTTGAAACAGGCCTACAAACCTGGCTAGATGATTTTGTGACGGATACGCAAGAAGTGGGCGCACTCATCCATAATGCCTATCTTGATTCGGTGTAAGCTGTATTAGAACAGCAATCGGTGAGTTTATCGGTTGCTGTTCAAGTCACAGGAGGTTGTATGGCACTTAGAATCCGGCACGAAACGGTGTACGAATACGAGTCCCCCGTAAACTTTAGTACGCAATACCTTCGTTTATTACCGCGCAATGGCCCGCTACAGCAGGTGCTTCATTGGGAGTTATCTACGCCGCAACCTTGGTTTCTCACCAGAGATTTGTTTTACAACCAAGTGGCAGTATTAACCATTGATAAACCGACCAGCAAAATTTCAATTGTGGCGGAAGGCGTGGTAGACGTTGATCGAGATGGCTTAGCCACTGAACCCGATGTACCGCTATTGCCGCTTGCTTGGTTTTTGCGTAGTACCGATTTAACCGAGCCAGATCAGCAGCTAAGGGATTTTGCTGCCGCACATGCAGAGCTAATCAAAACGAACCCGGTCGCTGGCTTAGAAAAGCTATCGGAGAGTGTGTTAGCCGCTATGCCGTACCGCCCAGGGACGACAAGCGTAGCGACCTCTGCTAGCCAAGCTTTAGCCAAGGGCAGTGGCGTTTGTCAGGACCATACGCATGTTTTCCTCACCCTTTGCCGATTACTAAATCTACCGGCACGGTATATCAGCGGGTATGTGTATTCGTTTGACGATGAAGCCCATTTGGCGAGCCATGCGTGGGCAGAAGTCCGGTTGGCAGATGGTTGGCATGGTTTTGATGTGAGTAATAGCAACCGACCGGGAGAAACCCATGTACAACTAGCGCTTGGGCTAGATTACATGGATGCCTGTCCAATCCGCGGCGTGAGACGTGGTGGTGACGGCGAGCAACTCAAAGTCATTGCGAATGTGATGCTCGCCGAAGAGTGATGTGAATTATCTGGCTACGCGGCTAATACCAAGTATTTGTAAGCAAAGAAGAAACACAACCCCACCACAATCGTGACCAAGGCATTTTTTTGTAACTTGGCCACGAGAATCGTTACCAGCCCAGCAATCCACCACGGGTTGCTGGTGCTGAGTGCCAATTTATCCCCTTGTAACACCAGCATCGGAACGGTAATGGCGGTTAGTACCGTTACTGGCACAAAAGTTAACGCCGTTTTCAGGTTTTCTGAGAAATGCAGTTTCTCTCCCAACACAAAAAAGAATGCGCGCGGCAAGAAGGTAACGAGCATCATCCCAATAATCATTAAAGTATCTCTCATTGAGTAGCCCCTTTTTTTAGCAAATGATGGCAAAGCATGCCGGTTAGCACGCCGCAGGTAATTGCGGTCATTAGTCCGAGTTTGTACGGCCAGGCGATGGTGACGACAGATAGCACTGCAGACACGAGCGCGGCCAATAGCTTTGGTTTACTCACTAATTGCGGTACCACAATGCTGATAAACGTTACCGCCATGGCAAAGTCTAGTCCCAAGCCATCTAGCCCTGGAAAGGCTTGCCCAAACAACACGCCGATCAACGTGCACAATAGCCAATTAAAGTACATGGCAAATGCCGCCCCCAGAAAATACCAGTGCGATTGCGTATGGTCTTTCTCACTGCGGTAATGACCAATCATCACGGCATACGCTTCGTCTGTCAGTACGCCACTTAATAAGATTCTCCAGCGTAGAGGTAGATGTTTGACATGCGGTAATAGGCTTGCTCCATATAGCGCGTGTCTTAGATTCACAATAAACGTGGTTAGCCAAATAATGATTAAACTGGTGTGAGAGGCAATGAGGCCTGTTGCGATAAATTGGCTAGAGCCTGCAAACACAATGGCCGACATCATCATACTGTGGCCGGCAGCTAAACCACTTGCCGATGCCAGTGCGCCAAAAATAATCCCAAATGGGGCGGCCCCAACGAGCATGGGGATCATATCGCGCGCGCCGCGAATGCTTAATTGGTGAGCAGGGGAAAGTGCCATCTTTTTGTTCTCTCAAATCATCAGTGTCTAGCCTTTACCTTAGCGTTTTAAGTTTTATTTGCCTTGTACATTCTTGCGCTTTTTGGTGTGACGCTTATTTTTCATGGGATTGAAATGATTGCTGGCCTATTTCTTGCTATTCTTAATGACTAGGTTTCATAGAAAACCACCCACACTTTGACATTGCTAGCGGTGCCAATTTAGGACCATTTACAATAAAGGTATACAAATTATGTCATTGTTCTCCCCGGCAATCGCATTATTCGATCGCTTAGGCTATCGAAGCAAATTTACAGTCTTTGGCTTGGTCATGCTGATCCCCTCGATTTTATTAGCAGCCATGCTCACGCGATCGATGTACGAGGACTACTCGTTTGCCAACTATGAGAAAAATGGATTGGCCGTTTTGCAACCAGCGCACGCCTTGCTATATGAACTGGCATTGCGTCGTGGCGAGCAGAGCGCCCATTCCCAGCAAGCAAAAGAGTTTGCCGTTAAAGTCGCAGCACGGGATCAAAAGGTTCAGGCTGCACTGGCTAAGTTAGTCGCAGCGGATAAAGCCGCTGGTTTAGATACCGCGATGGCCCTGCAAGATCTGCAGAAAAAACTCGCCAAAATGCCGGCACCTTTATTAGATGGTGCGGAAAACCGTGCGAATAACGAGGCGCTCATTGGCGCTGTATTGAACTACATTGGTGTTGTCGCAGAGAAGTCGAACCTTATTCTCGACCCAGAAGCCGAGACCTATTACTTAGCCGATGGGTTTACCAATGCCTTACCGCAAGTGGTACGTGCCGCGAGTGAAATACGTGATATTGGTGCAGGCGCCTTAGCACGCGGCTTCCCTGCGACAGGTGATCGTGAAGCATTGGCCATTTCCTTGTATAACTTGCCAACTAGATTAGACGCGCTCAATAACGACCTAGACCACTTTGAGAAAATTTTTCCAGAAGAAAAAGCCAAGCTACAAGGTCTTCGCCAAACATTGATGAGTTCGGCCGCGAAACTGTCGGCGGTTTATGGCAAAGAAGTGGTCAATACCATGGCCTACACCATGGTGCCGAAAGACTTTTTAGCGCAGGCAGATCAATTTGATAATGCGGTATTAGCGATTAGCCAATTCATTTCTCCTAGTTTGGAGAAAGGTCTTGATAAGCGGATGATCAGTAAACGCACCGAATTGGTGCTTGGCTTGGCATTGATTTTGATCGCAATCGTGCTTGCCTTCTATTTGTTTGTGGCGGCATACCTCTCAATTGCCCGTGCAATTCAAGCCCTAGAGCAAGTTACTTCTGATTTGGCTGCTGGCAAATTATCTGCTCGTGCAAAGCTATCTACCAAAGATGAAACGGCGCGTGTCGCAGAAAGTTTTAATCGCATGGCAGGGCAATTTGCCTCTGTGTTACATCAGGCGAAACAAGCAGCAGTGGCTGTCTCAGGCGCCACTACTCGTTTAGTTAGTGATTCCTCACTCGTTGCGCAAGGCGCACAACAACAATCCGATGCCGTCTATACCGCATCAGACAATGTAAGAGACTTAGAAGGCAGCATTACCACTGTAAATAGCCGTGTACAACAAACGGTGAACCTCACTAGAGAAGCTAGTCAATTGGCTGAAAAAGGCCAGATCAGTGTGAAGAATGTCGAAACCGACATTCAAGATGTGGCAATGGCAGTAAGACAAGTATCAGGCACGGTGGAAGAGCTTTCTAAACAGTCTGCAAATATTGGTCAGATTGTGAGTGTGATTAAAGAAGTGGCCGATCAAACCAACTTACTGGCTTTAAATGCCGCGATTGAAGCTGCGCGTGCAGGCGAACAAGGCCGTGGTTTTGCCGTGGTGGCAGATGAAGTGCGTAAATTAGCAGAGCGAACTGGTCGCGCGACACAAGAAATCCATAGCAATATCATTGCGATGCAAGACAAGGTAAAGCAAACCGTGGTGACGATGGAAGCTGGCCAAGCCAAAGTGGATCAGTGTGAAGACCGTGCGCGTGCGGCAGCCGAAGTGCTAACCCAAATCCGTGATCAATCGAAAGCGGCAGAGTTGCAAGTAAAAGAAATTGCTTCGGTGACTGATGATCAGGCGAAGTCTGGGGAGGCAATTGCTAATCAGATTCAACTGATTGCAGATCTTGCATCATCCAATAAATCGACTGTTGGCAATACTGTCTCGGCGGTTAACGAAATGAAAGACAAAGCCATTGTACTGACTAAGGCGATCGAGCATTTCGAGGTTTAACCCCAGATTAATTTAAGTTGATCTTCAGAATGGCGATGCGTGCGACGCACATATCGCCATTTTATTTTTCGATGGGTAATAGCGCGTTCACTTTGCGCCAAAAGGTCAGCGTTAAACTTAAGTAACAAATCAAACCAATGGTGCCGGTAGAGAGCAATTTCCATTGAAAGGGCTGGTTAGACTGCCCCCATTGCCATAGTTGAACTACATTCCAAATAATCAATACAAAGCTCCACATTAACATCACTGCGGTGCTATTTAGCGGGTATGTTATGTGGCATTCGGCCGCATTATTTTGCTTAAATTCTGCATCTATATGCAGTGAAAATGCAGGCAAAATGCTTTTAAAATAGAATTTCGGCTTACTTTCTTCCGAGTGTAATTCTATCAGTTTTTTTGTTGATTTTAACCGTGTCAGATAGGCAAGTAAGGTGGATGATTCACCCTGCCAAGTATAGCTAGGTAACAAGTACAGCCAAGGTTTCATTAGGCGGCTTTCCAGTGACTTGGCGCAACGCCAAAGGCGCGTTTGAAATGCCGGTTAAAGTGGCTTTGGTCAGTAAAACCAAGTGCTGCAGCGGTTGCCGAGATAGATTGCCCTTGCTTTAACATCCCCAGTGAGCGATTCAGCCGTAAATGGTTGCGCCACGCATGGGGGGGCATGCCCACTTGCTGAGAAAACATTCTCGCGGCATGAAAGGCCGATAGCCCCGTTTCTGCTGCCAGTTGCTCCAGCGTTAGGCTGTCTTCTAACCGGCTAGACAAAACCTCTTTCATCCATGCTACATGCCGAATTGGTTTGCTGGTCTCATCCACAGGGGCAATGCCAGAATAGCGCGTAATCAACACACTCATTGCCTGATATAACCGGGTTTCTACTTCCAACCAATCAGGAAATTGTTGTTCAAGTAGTAGGTGAGCTTTTAGGAGTTCTTGTGCTAGCGGGATGTCGTGAATGACTTTGAGCGGAAACCATGGTGGTTCCACCGGTTTACCTGCTAGATCACTCGCGATTTTCTGCAAATAGCTAACCGGCGGATAAAAGGCGCGGTAAGTCCAGCCATCATCGCCTGCGCGCATTCCTGTATGCACTTCGCCGGGGTTAATCACGCCAATGCTGCCAAAGACTGCTAGGTGCTGTTCTCTTGCGTACTGATATAGCTGCGCCCCAGCCTGAATCACTGGCACCACATAACAGTCGTGCCAGTGCGGGCTGAAGGTGTGTTCAACATAATGTGCCGAGAGCAGATCCGTTTCCGGTAAAAGCGGGTGGCGAAATAGCCTGGCAACATCCATGTAAAAACGCCTTTATGGGGTTATTTTTTTGCAGGTAATAAGCAGCGAGTTAACTCTTGCTCAAAAATGTCTTTTGGTAAATCTCTACCGATGAACACAACAATGCTCGATTTTTTCTCGCCATCATTCCAACGGCGGCCAAAATCACTGCTCATCATCATGTGTACACCTTGGAAAATAACCTGACGTGGTTCTTTTGCCAAGTATAGTAAGCCTTTGTATCGATACAAATCGTTACCATAAATTTCTAGTAGTTTGCCTAGGCAGGCTTCTAGTTTGCCCATTTCAAAGGCACGCTCAGAGCGGAAAACAAACGACTGCACCGCGTCTAAGTGTGTGTGCGCATGTCCGTGATCATGGTCATGATCACAATGTTCATTGCACTCATGATCGTGATCATGATGGTGGTGATGTTCGTGTCCATGGTCATGGTCGCAGTGTTCATTACACTCGTGATCATGGTGGTCATGATCGTGTGCTTCCATTTCTAGGAATTTCGGATTAATTTCTAATTTTGCTTTTAGATCAAAGCCTTGAATATCCAGAATTTGGTCTAGTGGAGTTTCGCCAAAGTGAACATGTCGAATTTGTGCGCGCGGGTTAATGCGTAACAAGCGCTTTTCTAACGCTTGTGTCACATCGCCTTCTACCAAATCTGTTTTAGACAACAAAATACGATCGGCAAAAGCAACTTGTTTTTGTGCAGTTTCTTCACGGTCTAACTGTAGATCACCGTGTTTTGCATCCACAACGGTTAATACCGCATCTAAGTGATATAAGCGTTGTACTTCTTCATCAAAGAAGAAGGTTTGTGCCACTGGGCCTGGGTCTGCAAGGCCGGTGGTCTCAATCAAAATACGATCAAACGCCAATTGCCCGGTTGCGCGCTTGCCAGCTAGTTCTAGCAAGTTGCGTTGTAAATCGCCACGAATGGTGCAGCAAATACATCCATTATTCATTTCAACGATTTGTTCGCTGTCTTGCACTAGCAACTCATTATCAATGCCGACTTCGCCAAATTCATTTTCAATCACGGCAATACGCTGGCCGTGATTTTCTTTTAATACGCGATTCAGCAGCGTGGTTTTACCCGCGCCCAAAAAGCCGGTGACAATGGTTACTGGAATGCTAGATGGATTTTGCATGCTGTCCTCAACTGTTATTCATTATGTTGAGCCATCTTTTGGGTGGTGGCTCAATGGGGCTGTCCGGCAATCTATACCAGCAGCGAGAAATACTATCATCAATAGATGGGGGCGAATGTGCTTTGCTTCAAGCGACCAACATCACTTTCCTTCACGCCATTTTGCTTTATAGCGGTAGTTCGTGTTGGCAGGGCGATGCATTATCCGTATTGGCGGTCACATGCAGTTTACCGCCTGCAAGGGTCACATCTAACGCTTCTCCATGCCCCACTTCGTTTGGATGGCGAATAATCTGACCTTGCTGGTTGGTGACTAAGCTGTAACCGCGCGAAAGTACTGCCGTCGGATCTAGTGCGGTTAAACGGTGTCCGTTTTGGGTGATGCGTTGCGATAACTGAATCATACTTTGCTGTTGGCTTTGGATTAATCGCTCTTGCAGGCGCTGTAATTGCCATTGGTAAGGTTGGCAATTTGGCGTTTTGGCAGAAAGACGAAGCGACAAATGGTTAAACTTAGCCATTCGCTGTTCTTGTTGACGCAGTAGGGTTTGAGTTAATCGGTAAGATAACCCCTCCAACCGTTTTTGCTGTTGGTTGAGTTTTTCGCCCGGATGCACTAATCGCTTCGCTAGCCAATCCACTTTGAGCATTTGTTGCTCAATCGCACGGGTCATCTGCCGATAAAGCCTGTCTTTCACCATGGCGAGCTTTTGTTTCATCGCCGCCCCATCAGGGGAGACTAATTCAGCAGCAGCCGTCGGCGTAGGTGCGCGTAAATCGGCAACAAAGTCGGCAATGGTAATGTCTGTTTCGTGCCCAACCCCACTCACAATCGGAATGTGGCTATTCGCGATGGCTCTCGCGAGCACTTCTTCATTAAACGACCATAAGTCTTCAATCGAACCACCGCCACGGCCAACAATTAGTACATCCACTTCTTGTCTTTGATTGGCCGTTTCAATCGCGGCCGCTAGTTTGACTGCTGCGCCTTCACCTTGTACCGGCGCGGGGTAAATAATGATAGGGATGTGCGGTGCTCTACGGCGAAGGGCTATTAATATATCTCGTAACGCAGCAGCTTGCGGGGAAGAGACAATCCCAATGGCTGTTGGGTGCGTGGGAATGGGCTGTTTGCGCGTCGGGTCAAACAGGCCTTCTGCGGCTAACTTGGCTTTTAGGGCTTCAAATGCTTCAAATAGCGCACCTCTTCCCGCACGGCGCATGGTTTCAATATTGAGTTGGAACTCCCCCCGTGGCGCATAAAAACCAATATTGGCAAACAGTTCTACTTGTTCACCATTACTTACTTGCCAATCGACATACTGTGCCTTGTGCCGGAACATCACGCAGCGTACTTGCGCACTGCTATCTTTCAAGACGAAATACCAATGCCCAGAACTTGCTTTGGTTAGGTTGGAAATCTCGCCGCTCACCCAAAGTGGCGGAAAACTTTGCTCCAAGACATCGCTAACTTGTTGATTTAGCAGCGAGACGGGGATAACTTTTTGAGAATATGAAGATTGCATGTGGTTTTGATCAGGTCATCCACACCTTGTCAAGCTTGACATTAACGAATTTTGACGCATCACGAATTTCCGGATTTGTCAGGCTTGACAAAGTTAAGTTGTTGATTTTATTGATTTTTATAAATTGTCTATTTTGGCCGCAATTTGTAAAAAGTCCTTATCTATCGCTAGTTTAGTGCATGTTTTCAGAAATTACTCACAAAGTTATCCACAGGTTCTGTGGGTAATCAAAAAAAACCTATAGAGATGATAGGGTTATCTGAAATTCTTAAAGTAGCGTTGGGAACTTTTTCAGCGCTTTTACACACGTAGAAAAAATTTTTTCACACTTTGTTACCTGTTTAGCTGACGAAGTAATGCAATTTTCACTTCATCATTTATGGTTATGCGATAATACCCGATTGTAAGCATAAATGCAGACGGGTAAGATTCGCTTAGTGAAATGTCATGCGGCGTCTAAGGGCAAAATAGATGGCCGATATCCCTTCTGTGCAGAATTAAATTAAAGGATAAGCTGGTGTTATCAATTATTGAAGCGGCAGGTTGGCCAATTTGGCTATTGATTGTGGCCTCTATTCTGGCTGTTGGTATTATTTTTGAACGTTTCTGGTCCTTGCGTACCACACTGGTTGCGCCGCATGGCTTGTTAAAAGACGTTGTGCAAGACTACCGTCAAAATGGCGTTAATGAAGCGTTGCTAAAAAAACTCTTAGACCCAAACGCACCGCTGATGGCACGCGTTTACGCATCTGGCCTGAAAAATGTGGGTAGCACGCGAGAAGTGATGAAAGAATCGATCGAAGAAGCTGGTCGTGCAGCTTCTATCGAACTAGAGCGTTTTCTTACGTTGCTAGGAACCATTGCCGCGCTATCTCCGCTGCTTGGTCTATTTGGTACTGTGATCGGGATGATCGAAATTTTCGGCGCACAGAACCCTGCAACCGGCAATAACCCAGCCGTACTCGCACACGGTATTTCGGTTGCGCTGTATAACACTGCGTTTGGTATTTTGGTAGCGGTGCCTAGTATGGGCTTCTATCGTCATTTCCGTGCCAGAGTGGATCAGTTGTTAGTCGAAATGGAACAACAAGCCATTAAACTGGTGGAAATTGTTCACGGCGAACGTCGTAACTAATCGGGAATGCCACTATGAATTTTCATCGAGGCAAACATAGAGAAGAGCCAGAGATCAATTTTATTCCGTTGATTGATCTCTTATTGGTCATTCTTATTTTTCTGATGGTGACGACCACCTATTCGCGCTTTGCCGAACTACAGATTAATCTGCCGACTGCAAAAGATGCGCCACAACCTGAAAAACAGGTGAAAACGCTGAATGTTGCCGTCGATGCGCAGGGTAAGTTCTCTCTCAATAACCAGCCGTTTATGTTCACGAATACCGATGAACTAGCGACTTTATTGAAGAAAACCGCAGGGGAAGAGAAAGATCCTGTGGTGGTGATTAATGCAGATGCCAATGCAAGACACCAAAATGTCGTTGATATTATGGAAGCTGCAAGTGAGGCGGGCTTTGGTCAAGTCACCTTTGCTACGCAGAACCCGAAAGACTAGCCGTGAGTCACTGGCTGGAAAATGAATGGCGCCGCCCAACATGGCGGCGTTTTTTCTTGTGGCCAATCAGTGCTTTGTTTGGCGTATTGGTGCGTCTTCGCTATGCGCTCTATCGGATGGGATGGCTTGCATCAGAAGCGTTACCCGTTCCTGTTGTTGTGATCGGTAATATTCATGTGGGCGGAAGTGGAAAAACTCCACTCACTATCCATTTAGCGAATGCCTTAAGCGCAAAAGGATGGCGCCCGGGAATTGTTAGTCGCGGCTATGGCCGAGAATCCGATGAAGTATGCGCGGTCACAGTCGATAGTAATGTGAAGGCGGTCGGTGATGAGCCGCTACTCATGGCAAGGTCGCTGCAAAGTGTGCCTATTTGGGTGGGGCGAGATCGAGTTGCTGCCGCGCGAGCATTATTAGCTGCGCATCCAAAAGTGAATGTCTTGTTATGTGACGATGGTTTGCAACATTACCGATTGGCGCGTAGCGTCTCTCTGTGCGTGATGGATGGCACGAGAGAGCAGACGCGGTGTATGTTGCCTGCGGGGCCGCTGAGAGAGCCTTGGGGGCGTTTAAAGCACATTGATGCTGTGGTCTGGAATACGCATCGAAACGATCAGGTTTTGCCAAGCGGCGTATCATCGTACTTAATGACACTCGTCCCCGGTGGATTCTGGCAAGTTAGTCATCCACAGAAAGAAGTGACCGCTGCCGAACTAAAGGATAAATCCTTGCATGCAGTGGCGGGGATTGGCCATCCTGCACGGTTTGAAAAAACGTTAAAAGAATTGGGGTTATTGGTCGCGGTAAAGCCATACCCGGATCACTATGCGTATCAGGCAAAAGACTTTGAATCAGTGGATGCAGATGCAGTTTTAATGACCGAAAAAGATGCGGTCAAATGTTTTTCGCTGAATAATGATAAACTATGGGCCTTAAGAATTCAGGCCGACGTGTCACCAGAACTCGTCGCTTTTGTAGAAAGCAGATTAAAACATGGATGCTAAACTGTTAGATATTATTGTTTGCCCTATCTGTAAAGGCCCATTGGTGCTAGATAAGGCGGCGCAAGAACTGATCTGTAAAGCAGACCGTTTGGCGTTTCCGATTAAAGACGGAATCCCTGTCATGCTAGAAGATGAGGCAAGGGCATTAGGCGCTGAAGAGGCGTAATGATGTCTGCTTTTGTGGTGGTTATCCCTGCAAGGTTTGCATCTACTCGGTTGCCTGGGAAAATGCTAGCTGACTTAGCTGGTTTGCCAATGGTTGTGCGGGTGGCAAGGCAGGCGGCAAAAAGTAGTGCGACTAGTGTCGTCATTGCGGCAGACCATGAAGACATCCTTCATGCGGTGGCTGCACATGGTGAAAAAGGATTGCTAACAAATCCCAATCACCCTAGTGGCACCGACCGATTGGCTGAAGCAGCTGAATTATTAGACTTGCCTGATGACGCAATTGTCGTTAATGTTCAGGGGGATGAACCCCTTTTGCCGTCAGGGTTAATTGATAAAGTCGCACAACAGTTAGTTGATCATCCAACGGCGAGTATTGCGACACTTTGTCATCCCATTCATGAGGCGGCAGAGTTTTTTAATCCGAATGTGGTCAAGGTGGTATTTGACCAACATGGTCGAGCGATGACGTTTAGTCGCGCGCCCATTCCGTATGCCAGGGATGCCTTTGCGAATGACAAAGCAACCCTGCCGGCAGGTTTACCCGCTTTCCGGCATATTGGCATATATGCATACCGTGTCAGTTTTTTGCGAGCATACCGGGGTCTGACGCCCACTGCGCTAGAGCAGTTTGAGGCATTGGAACAATTGCGGGCAATGTGGCATGGTTATGAGATATCCGTTGCTGTTGTGGATGAACCGCCGCCTGCAGGTGTCGATACTGCCGATGATCTCGCAAGAGTGCGCGCTTGGTTAGCGGCAAATCCTGACGCAACGTCATAATAATAATCATACGAGCTATATTAGAGCACATCGAAAAGCTGGCTTTGTGCTTGCCCAAAATTAAATGACCTACACAGAGAAACAGAGGATCTGAAAATGAAATTGATTCTATTGGGAGCGCCGGGTGCTGGTAAGGGTACGCAGGCTAACTATCTAAAAGAAAAATTTGGTATTCCGCAAATTTCTACTGGCGATATGCTGCGCGCAGCAGTAAAAGCCGGTACGCCACTTGGTTTGCAGGCCAAGGCGGTGATGGATGCGGGTCAATTAGTGTCTGACGACATTATTATTGGTTTGGTACAAGAGCGTATCAAAGAGGCTGATTGTGCAAATGGCTTCTTGTTTGATGGCTTCCCACGTACGATTCCTCAAGCAGATGCCCTAAAAGCAGCTGGCGTGGCAATCGACTACGTGGTTGAAATCGACGTGCCAGATAGCGAAATCGTTGAGCGTATGTCTGGTCGCCGTGTGCACCCTGCATCTGGCCGTACCTACCACGTGAAATTCAATCCACCAAAAGTTGAAGGTAAAGATGATCAGACTGGTGAAGATTTGATTCAGCGTGACGACGACCAAGAAGAGACCGTGAAAAAGCGTTTGGATGTATACCATGCACAAACTGAAGTGCTAGTTGGTTACTACTCTGAGATCGCAAAAAGCGGTGATACCACAGCGCCTAAGTACATTAAGGTGGCCGGTGTTGGTGCAGTAGAAAGTATTCGTGACGCGGTGTTTGCAGCACTAGGCGCATAAGTCTTTCCGCCCCCAAAAATAAAGGCAGCTAAACGCTGCCTTTATTTTTTTTCAGAAGAGGGTAATCATCACATGATTCCCCTCGCTGTTGTGCTTATGCTTCGCTGTGATGGTGATACGAAGTAATACGCTCTACTTCTTCTTTCGAGCCTAGGAACACCGCGACACGTTGATGTAGGCTTTCTGGTTGAATATCCAGAATGCGCTGATGTCCATTGGTCGCAGCGCCGCCCGCTTGTTCAATGATGAGACTCATTGGGTTCGCTTCATACATCAAGCGTAGCTTGCCTGGCTTTTCTGGTTCACGTGCATCACGAGGGTACATAAAGATGCCGCCGCGCGTCAAAATGCGATGCACATCCGCTACCATCGATGCAATCCAGCGCATATTGTAATCTTTGCCTAATGCGCCAGTCGCACCCGCCTGCATTTCTGCTACGTAGCGAGACACTGGGGTTTCCCAGTGGCGTTGGTTAGACATGTTGATCGCAAATTCTTTGGTCGACTCAGGTACTGTCATGCTTTCATGGGTCAGTACGAATGAACCCATTTCACGGTCTAGCGTGAAGCCTTTAACTCCGTTGCCAAGCGTCAACACCAGCATTGTTTGCGGACCATAAATTGCATAGCCTGCGCAAACCTGTTCGGTGCCGGCTTGCAAGAAAGACGCTTCAGATGGTGTCTCGGTACCTTCTGGGCAGCGAAGTACAGAGAAAATCGTCCCAACTGATACGTTGACATCAATGTTGCTAGAGCCATCTAATGGATCAAATAGCAATAGATAAGCGCCTTTAGGATAGCGACCTGGAATTTGATAGGCTTCTTCCATTTCTTCAGAAGCCATCGCGGCTAAGTGGCCGCCCCATTCATTGGCCTCTAACAAAATTTCATTAGAGATGACGTCTAGCTTCTTTTGTGCCTCGCCTTGAACGTTGTCTGTTCCTGCGTTACCTAAAACACCACCTAACGCGCCTTTAGATACTGCATGGCTAATTGCTTTACAGGCACGTGCAACCACTTCGACTAAGAAGCGTAAATCGGCAGGGGTGTCATGATTGCGGGTTTGTTCAATTAAATAACGGCTTAACGTAACGCGAGACATAAAACGGTTCTCCAGTGAGTTTTGTGCAGTTTACCTTGTTCAGTGATCCAGATAAACAAAACGGCCCGAGAAGGGCCGTTTTTTTGTGCTAACTATCAATTGGCAGATTAAAAAATCATCGTGCCAATTTTCCAGCAAATCGCAGACACGAGTGCTGAACATGGAATAGTAAGCACCCATGCCCATACGATACGGCCTGCTAAACCCCAACGAACCGCAGACATACGGCGTGATGCGCCAACACCAACAATCGCACCAGTGATGGTATGAGTGGTGGATACCGGGATGCCGAGTGATGTTGCTAAAAATAGCGTAATTGCACCTGCTGTTTCGGCACAAAAGCCACCCATCGGTTTCAGTTTCGTAATACCCATACCCATGGTTTTGACGATCCGCCACCCACCAAATAAGGTGCCAAGGCCCATTGCAATTTGGCAAGATAGGATTACCCAAAGTGGGATGTCAGCATTGCCTGGTAGCATGTTGTTTGAGATCAGTAGCAGCATAATGATCCCCATGGTTTTCTGTGCATCATTGCCGCCATGCCCCAAGCTATATAAGGCAGCAGAAACAAACTGAAGCTTACGAAAACGCATGTCAACACTGACGGGGGTTGAGCGAACGCAGAACCAAGTCACAATAATAGATAGCGTAATAGCGAGCAGCATGCCAAGCATCGGGGATAGCACAATTGCCCCTGCTGTTTTGAGGAAACCGCCGCCAATCAACGCGCTAAGTGAACCTGTTTTCGCAACGGCAGCACCTGCAAGACCTCCCACTAGCGCATGGGATGAGCTAGATGGAATGCCGAACCACCAAGTAATGATGTTCCAGCTTAAAGCCCCAGCTAGCGCGCCAAAAATGACGGCATTATCAACCACTTCTTTATGTACCGTACCTTTGCCAATGGTGGCAGCGACATGGTGGTCAAAGAAGAGGAAGGCAACAAAGTTAAAAAATGCAGCCCAAGCAACCGCCATTTGTGGGCTGAGTACTTGGGTAGAAACGATGGTCGCAATCGAGTTGGCCGCGTCATGAAAGCCGTTCATAAAGTCGAACGCCAATGCAAGACCGATCAAAACGATAATAACTAATAACAGATGAGTATCCATAATGTGGGGATTCGCCCTGTTAACTAATTAAATACGTTCTAGCACGATGCTGTGAATCATGTCTGCAGCATCTTCGCAACGATCAACAGCTGCTTCATACAGCTCGTACAACTCTTTGGTTGCTAGTAGCGCACGAGCATCGCTTTCTTCTGCGAACAAACGTGCAATACCATTGCGACGAACGCGGTCAGCGTCATCTTCAATGATTTTTACATCGTGACAAGCTTTGATAATACCGTCAGCGTGCGTCATGTCATTTAGTTTAGATACTGCGTCTTGCAGTTTTTCACATGCACGTAGCACGATTTGACCAAGTGCAGCCATTTCTGGTGTGAAGTTTTGTACACCATAGATAGATGCTTTGACTGGAATTTGTTCGATGATATCGACAACATCATCTAGCGCAGTCGCTAAGTCTTTGATTTCGCCACGGTCAAATGGGGTAACAAATGTACGGTGTAACGCCAATAGAATGTCACGAGAAACATCATCCGCTTTACGCTCTAATGTTTCGATTGCTTCGAAATGTCCTTTAAACGTTGCAGTTGGCTCTGCGCTCATTGCTGCAAGGTGTTTAGCGGCTTCCACTACCAAAGCTGCGTGTTGATCAAACCAGGTGAAAAATTTCTCTTCATTTGGAGAGACCTTCGCGATCAGCGCGGTCAGAAAGTTGGACATGGGTTGTTCTCCCTTTATTACTCAATCACTCAAGTGGTGGGTGCCGATTGGCGACGCCAGCCTTATCATTTAGCGGGCAGACACTAGGGTGTTGTTCCGCCCAAAACACATGTTCCGATCAGCCTTAATCACCGGTCTCCTCTATTATTTTTTTGATGACTACAAGGTCATTCGTGTAGAGGGTGATGTCGGGTATGTATTCGGTTCGGGCGAATTGTGACAGAAAAATGAAAGAGAATCACGACCTAACACAAAGAAAATGCTATTTATTTTCAATTAGATGCTGTTGTCGTGTGTTTGTTGAAAGTATAAGAAACAAGCATAGTCAGTCGCTCCGAAGTGGTGTGGACATGATAAAATATCTTTTTTTATGGTTATCTGGCTGATAGAAACATGGATTTATCAAATCTAACTGCAATTTCTCCTCTTGATGGACGCTACCGTAAACAAGTAGACAAGTTAGCGCCGCTTTTCTCTGAGTTTGGTCTAATGCACCGCCGTGTACAGGTGGAAGTCGAATGGCTAAAAGCATTGGCTGCACATCCTGAAATTGCAGAGGTGAAGCCTTTTTCTGCAGCAACTATTGAACAATTAAACGCATTAATCACAAATTTCTCTCTAGAAAATGCTGAGCGCGTAAAAGCGATTGAGTCTGTGACCAATCATGACGTGAAAGCCATTGAATACTTCTTGAAAGAAGCGTTTGCGGATAACGCAGAAGTCCAAGCCGCTAGTGAATTCATCCACTTTGCTTGTACCTCGGAAGATATCAACAACTTGTCTCACGCCTTGATGTTAAAAGCCGGTCGTGATGAAGTGTTGGTGCCTCAATTTGATGAGATCATCGGCCGTCTTCAAGAGTTGGCTCACCAACTGGCTGATTTACCAATGTTGTCTCGCACCCACGGCCAAACCGCTAGCCCAACTACCTTGGGTAAAGAGTTGGCTAACGTGGTATACCGTCTACGTCGTCAGCGTGAGCAAATCGTTGCCGTGCCAATGCTGGGCAAAATTAATGGTGCTGTGGGTAACTACAATGCACACTTGTCTGCGTACCCAACGATTGACTGGGAAAGCTTCGCTAGTCAGTTTATCGAGTCCCTTGGTTTAACATTTAACCCATACACTATTCAGATTGAGCCGCATGACTACATGGCAGAGTTGTTTGATGCGTTTGTGCGTGCAAACACAATCTTGATCGACTTGGATCGTGACGTTTGGGGTTACATTTCTCTAGGTTACTTCAAACAGAAAGTGGTTGCGGGCGAAGTGGGTAGTTCGACCATGCCGCACAAAGTTAACCCGATTGACTTTGAAAACTCTGAAGGTAACTTGGGTGTGGCAAATGCATTGCTTACCCATATGGCGCAAAAACTGCCAATCTCTCGTTGGCAGCGTGACCTTACCGACTCTACCGTGTTACGCAACATGGGCGTTGCGTTTGGTTATACCGCCCTTGGTTTGTCTGCACTAAAACGTGGTTTGAACAAGCTAGAATGCAATCCAAACCGTTTGGCTGCGGACTTGGATAATGCATGGGAAGTGTTGGCTGAGCCAATTCAGACCGTGATGCGTCGTTACGGCATTGAAAATCCGTACGAACAATTAAAAGCATTGACCCGTGGTCAGGCTGGTATTAACAAAGAAACCTTGGCTACCTTTATTGAAGGTCTTGCTATTCCTGCAGACGAAAAAACACGTCTATTAGCACTCACACCAGCGACTTATACTGGTAAAGCGGCTGAACTAGCTAAGCGAATCTAAGCCTAGCTTCACGACGGAAAACGGACGCAGTTCATATGCGTCCGTTTTGCTTGCTGATTGTACCGTGCTCACATTAGAGTATGGTTGGGCTAGGGAGTGGCCTGCAATCGCCCGACTGGAACTAACAATAGAATGATCAGAAAACTGATAAGACGCGTACTCAGATTACCGATGCTGCCGCATGGCGGCGCAGAGGCATTGCCATTAAAAAAACATGGCATTACCCGTGAACAAATTAGTGGCTCAGCGCTGAAAGTAACCGATAAGTTACAAGCGGCTGGCTACACTGCCTTAGTCGTGGGTGGGGCAGTGCGCGATCTATTGTTAGGTCGTGAACCAAAAGATTTTGATGTGGCGACCAATGCTACACCTGAAGAAGTGCAGCGCATATTTGGTCGACGCGCACGCATTATTGGTAGACGCTTTCGGATTGTTCATGTGCCGTTTGGCCCTGAAATTATCGAAGTGACTACCTTCCGTGGTGACGCGGATGATGTGCATACCGATGAAGAAACCGGCCGAATTCTTCGTGACAACGTTTGGGGCGATCAAGAACAAGATGCACGCCGCCGAGACTTTACGGCCAACGCTCTTTATTACGATCCTGCAAAACAAGTGGTATACGATTATCACCATGGCTTGCGTGATCTAGAGCGTCGTCAGTTGGTGATGATTGGTGATCCTGAGCGTCGCTATCGTGAAGACCCTGTTCGTATGCTGCGCGCTATTCGTTTAGCGGCGAAGTTAGAACTAAGCATTGAGCAAGGCACCGAACAACCCATCGAATCGTTAACACCGCTACTTGCAGAAGTGCCACAAGCAAGGCTTTTTGATGAATTAACCAAGATGCTCCTTTCTGGCGCAGCCGGTGCTTGTCTAGAAGTGCTCTACAGTTCTGGTCTATACAAGCCGGTGATGCCACAACTTGGCCGCATTATGTCTACTAAGTCTGACCGCGACTTTTTACAAAAGGCGATGTCGGCAACGGATGATCGGATTAAAGCGGGTAAAAGTGTCAACCCAGCTTTCCAAATGGCAGCTTTATTATGGCCGCAAGTTCAGCGACGCTGGGAGCAACTGCAAGGCAGTGGCCAAAGC
This sequence comes from Leeia speluncae, assembly GCF_020564625.1. Lineage (NCBI taxonomy): Bacteria > Pseudomonadati > Pseudomonadota > Betaproteobacteria > Neisseriales > Leeiaceae > Leeia > Leeia speluncae. The sequence goes on along the minus strand of NZ_JAJBZT010000005.1, from coordinate 327,700 downwards.
GGTATGCAGGCCATGATGAATGCGATTGAAGATGTATTAGATCGTAATAAAGGGTTAGCACCAGCAAGGCATGCCGGCACGATGCGGGAAATTTGGTCTCTTCAACCAAGGTTTGATGGCCGTACAGGTCGTAAGCCATTTAGGTTGCTTGAGAATGGCCGATTCCGTGCGGCTTACGATTTCTTGGTGTTAAGAGCAAGCGCAGATGACTCGCTCAAAGAATTAGCAGAATGGTGGACGGCATTTCAGCACGCCGATGCTGGTGAGCAAACGCGCATGCTGGAACAAGATTCACCGGTTGATCCTTCCAAACGCAAACGTCGCCGTCGCCGTCGTAAACCGAATGATGGTGGTGGTCAATCTGGCGCTGAGGAATAAGCGTGGCAAGGGCATATATTGCACTCGGTGGTAATTTGGGTGACCCAGTCGCCCAAATGCAGACGGCACTGACAAAATTGTCTGAGCACCCAGCGATTCATCAGGTACGGGCCTCTCGTTATTATGTGACTGCACCGGTGGGTTATGACAACCAGCCCGATTTTTACAACGCGGTTGCAGAAGTGGAAACGACCTTAGCAGCAAACGAATTGCTCGATTTGATGTTCGAATTAGAGTTTGAAGGGGGACGAGAGCGTTTGTTTGCCAATGCACCCCGCACCTTGGATTTAGATCTACTGATGTATGATCAGCTAGTGTCCTCTGATCCTAGAATGATTTTGCCGCATCCAAGGATGCATCTACGTGCATTTGTGCTTGTGCCATTAGCCGAACTGGCGCCAACATTGGAAATGCCGGGCATTGGTGCATTAACCCCTTGGTTAGCCGCCTGCCAAGATCAACGAATTGAAGCAAGGCAGCCTTTTTTTCCGTTACCAATCGCTTCTTGATAAGAGAGCTATATGCTACGACCGTACCGCTATATTGTTGTCGATGGGCCGTGTGGTATTGGTAAAACAGCGTTAGCGAAACGGTTGGCAGATTGTTCTGGCAAGCGCTTTTTGGCAGATGAGCCAACAGAGAACCCATTTCTTCCTCGCTTTTATCAGGAGCCGGCTCGTTACGCGCTGCCTACCCAGTTATCTTTTCTCATTCAGCGTATTCGGAAGCTAGAACCAATTGTTCAGCATGATTTATTCGAGCAAGGCATCGTGACGGACTTCTTGCTAGAAAAAGATAATTTATACGCAGAGTTAATGTTAAGTAGCGAGGAACTGCCGCTTTACCAAATGATGTATCAAAAGCTGGCGCCAGCCTTGCCGAAACCCGATTTGGTGATTTCTCTTCAGGCATCTCCCAACTGGTTAGTTGAACATGTTAGAAAAATCGCCTATCCACATGTGCCAGACTTGCAAGATGGATTATTGAGAAGAGTAGCTCAGCGGTATAGTAGTTTCTTTTATGGATATGGCGCCGCACCAGTTTTAATGGTGAATGTTGAACATATGGATCTTGAATCCGAAACGGATTTTGCGTTATTGTTGCGACGCGTCAACAATATGCGTGGCACGCGGGAATTCTTCAACAAAGGGGATTAACCGTGAAAAGGGCTCAATCACCATTGACCCTGCCGAGATGGACCAAAGGCTGACCGTCTTTGTGTAAAAAATATACAGATTAGCGAGAACATCATGCAAATTACCACTAGCACCCTCCAAAACATGGCAAAACAAGGCCAGAAAATTGCCATGCTTACCTGTTATGACGCGACATTTTCGAGCGTACTGGATGAGGCCGGTGTGGATGTGATGTTAATTGGGGACTCTTTAGGTATGGTCATGCAAGGCCATACCTCGACGATCCCTGTGACGCTAGAAGAAGTGGCCTACCATACTCGTTGTGTTGCACGTAAGGCAACACGTAGCCTTATTCTGGCTGACTTACCGTTTGGTGCCTATCTAGAAAGCCCGCAACAAGCAATGGCGAGTAGTGTCACCTTGATGTCTGCCGGTGCCCATATGGTCAAACTAGAAGGTGGCGAGCATATGCTAGAAACCGTTCGCTTCTTGGTTGCACGTGGCGTCCCTGTATGTGGCCACATCGGTTTGACCCCTCAGTCTGTGAACACATTAGGCGGTTATAAAGTACAAGGCAAAACGGATGCAGCAGCCGAGCGCCTAAAGGCAGAAGCATTGGCCTTGGAAGCGGCTGGGGTCAGCATGATTGTGCTAGAGGCAGTGCCAGCCAAATTGGCGGCTGAAATTACCGCTAGCTTAACGACTGCTGCTACCATTGGCATTGGTGCCGGGGTCGATTGCCACGGACAAGTGCTGGTTTTGCAAGACATGTTAGATATTTACCCTGGCAAGAAAGCGCGTTTTGTGAAAAATTTCATGAAGGGTCAAAGTAGTATCCAAGCTGCCGTCAAAGCCTATGTAAATGCAGTAAAAGACGCGAGCTTTCCAACTGCAGAAAACAGTTTTTAACTGTATGAGTGACGCAAACTAGTGCGGAGTGACGCAATCCATCAGATGGTTGCGAATGCCTTGCTAGTTTGCTGCAAAAATAAGCAAATTCATCCGCCATTCTTTGCCGATTCCGTGTAAACTTCACCTCCTGCCAGATTTTGGCACCTTTCTTTTTTTTGCGCCCGATTGTAGCTGGGGATGAAGTATGCAAATTTTAGCCACACCTGAAGACGTAGCGGCTTTCCGTAAGCCAGGAAAAACCTTGGCGCTAGTGCCAACAATGGGTAATTTACACGAAGGTCATTTATCCCTCGTGAAGTTGGCTCGCCAATACGCTGATGAAGTGGTGGTCAGTATTTTTGTGAATCGTCTTCAGTTTGGCCCAAATGAAGACTTTGATCGTTACCCGCGAACCTTTGAAAGAGATAGTGCATTATTAGCAGCTAACGGCTGTCATGCGGTGTTCCATCCTTCCGAAACGGTTCTTTATCCGGTACCTCAAAGCTACTTGGTTGAACCACCTGAATTGCTAGCTAATACGTTGTGCGGCGCATTTCGTCCAGGACATTTTCAAGGTGTTTGCACGGTGGTGAGTAAACTTTTCAATGTTATTCGCCCAGATGCAGCGGTTTTTGGTTTAAAAGATTTTCAGCAGTATCTCATCTTGCGTGAAATGACGAAGCAGATGAATCATCCAATTCAAATTATTGGTGGTGATATTGTCCGCGAAACCGATGGCCTCGCCATGAGTTCTCGAAACCAATATTTGAATCCAACAGAGCGCCAAGAAGCGACGCGACTATATCAGTTACTTCAAAATGCACGTGAAGCACTGAAGCAAGGTGGTGTTTGGGCGGACATTCAGCAAGCCACTATGCAGGCTTTAGAAGAGCATGGCTGGAAGAATCAGTACTTTGAATGGCGTAGTGAAGTAGATCTATCTCCTTGCACTGACCTTCAAACGCCTTCTCGTCTATTGGTCGCGGCATTTAATGGCCAAACGCGCTTAATCGATAATATTGCGCTGTAATTCAATCACTACTTGTTGCTCTTATGACAGGTAGTGATTATCCTCATCTCTGACCCTCAATTTCAGAGAGACAAGGTTTGCCTGAGTTTTCTAACAACCATCTTTCCTTACTAAGGGATGGAACGGCCTTTTTTCCAGCCCTCTTGTCCGCTATTGCGGGCGCACGCGAATCCGTCTGGATTGAAACCTATATATTTGCCAACGATGAAACCGGTTTGCGGGTAACCGAAGCATTGATTGCCGCCGCTAAGCGTGGTGTGCAAGTGCACTTACTCATCGATGGTTTTGGTTCAAAAAACTACCCAGATGATCAATGGCAGCAGTTACTTGCCAGTGGTGTTTGTGCGCTGAAATTTCGACCCGAGATCACTCTCTTTTCTTTCAAAAAGAAGCGGCTTCGCCGATTGCACCGCAAGTTGGTCTTGATTGACGGGGTGATTGGCTTTGTTGGGGGGATTAATATCGTCAATGACCGTGATCCTGGTGAAACTGTGCCTCGGTTTGATTACGCCGTTAGGGTAGTCGGTCCCGTTTGTCGTGATATTGCGATGACCATGATGAGCATGTGGCGACGAACATGTCAGTTCCAGTTAAAACCACATTGGTTGCCATGCCGCACGCCCAAAGAGGCGGATGAAACTAGCCACTATCCGGCAAAGTTAATTATTCGAGATAATAGCCTTCACCGTCGAGATATTGAATCGGCCTACCTTGAAGCGATCGCTTCCTCACAAAAAGAAATTATGATCGCCAATGCCTACTTCCTTCCGGGTATTCGATTCAGACAGGCCTTGCTCCATGCGGCGAAGCGAGGCGTGAAAGTGACCTTGCTATTACAGGGCCGAAGAGATCAAGCATTGTTACAATTTGCCTGCCGTGGTTTCTTTCGGCAACTCTTAATGGCGGGCATCCGAATCGTGGAATATCACCGTGCGTATATGCATGCAAAGGTGGCAGTTATTGATGGCCAATGGGTGACTGTTGGTTCTAGTAATATTGATCCATTCTCCATTTTGTTAGCAAGAGAAGCGAATCTTATTATCCAGCATCCTGCTTTTGCAAAGCAGTTACGCAAAGATTTACTCAATGAGTTGGCGCTTGGTGGCGTAGAGGTGGGCGAAGAGACAATTCGTAAACAATGGTGGGGATATCGTGTTTTACCTTGGTTTGCCTATGGGGTGGTACGGGGGCTAATGGGGATGACCGGCTATGGTCGCGAGGATTATCACGCGAAATAAACGTGATGCAGGTTATCTTCAATGAGGGACTGGTGTGTTATGAGCAAACAGTCGAACTACGCGATTTAATTTACTGATGGTCGTGTCAGGGACGTGTTTATTGCAGGCTAGGTAAAGTTTGCTGCTGCCAAATTGAATAATAGGCGCTAGTTGATTGCCAAGATGTTGCGAAGAGAGAATGGCATCTCCTCTTGTTCGCGAACTTGCCCAATAATTAAATCGTCCGATGAGCAACTTGGCAGGGTTGTGTACATCTTCAGATGCTAAATCGACTTTATAGCCATGTTGGATTAACCAAAGAGAAATGGCATCGTCTCGGCATCCCCCAATCGATTCATTTTTTAAGTCAGAGATTTGCTTCGGGTGGTGCATGCCTTTTTTTGCGTAGATCATCCAATCCATTACCGCAATCGGGCCAACCCATTTGAAATCTGCTTCGCGCTCTTTGGTTCTAGCTGTGCCATAGACACAATAGTTTGGTTTTGATTTGGCGGCTTCAATCGCTCTTGGCCAAGACCAAACTTCCGAATGGAAGGGTAAATTGAGATTAGCGAATGATTTTCTTAAGACGTCGGTGATTTCCCCTGCCGCCAAGCCATCTTGTTCGAAGCTAAGTGGCGGATCATTTTCGGTGACGAGTTGAAGTACTTCTTCTGCGAATGCAGCAGGTGCAAAACTAATCGAAGCGAGAAAAAGTAGCCGTTGCCACCAAAGAATAGATTGGCAGAGCGAAGGAACAGGCCATGAACGGATGAGGGAAAACATGGCCTATGTGCTTAATTAAGCGGCAATCACTGTCACGCTTAATGGAGATAACTCTCCTTTTTCAATCGCAAATAAGCGATCGATATTTGGATGTTTGCCAGGGTTTACTTTGGCATCTTCCGTATGTTCTGCGTATTGAATGATTCCTTTTTGCGCAGCTTCTACAGTAATGCTGCCAAACTCAGTAAATAAGGCATGGTACAGTCTGGCAGATGCAGCTGTACCAGGACGATTTTCAATTCTTGCAACCACTTCACCTGCGTTGGTTGCTAATTCAATGGCCGCTACCTGATCAATCGTTGGTAGTTCAGCTAAATACTCTTGAAATGTTTTACTCATAATTGTCTACCAGCTAGATAAAGGGAATTGGGGAATTTGTTAGTTGGCTAATTATAACAAAATTTCCTTAATTATCTTCATCCTGATTATTTCTTCTACCAATACTCACGCCAAGTTGTTTTAGTTTTCGATACAGATGGGTTCTTTCCAACCCAACACGCTCGGCGACTTGGCTCATATTTCCACCTGTTTCACGCAGGTGGTATTCCAGATATAAGCGCTCAAATTCGTCTCTTGCTTCACGCAGTGGTTGGTCAAAAGAGATTAAGCTGTTGATTGAAGGCGCTGCCTCAATCGGTTGAGGTTCAACAATCGCACGCTGCTGCAGTAATGGTGACACATCCGCTTCTGAAATTTCTTCTTCAGGTGCGGTTAATGCGGCAGACTGAACAACTTGCAATAACTCTTGATGATTACCTGGCCATGCGTGCTGGCGCATCAGATTCAGCGCAGCCGTCGATAATTTCTTCGACGGCACTTTCTTGCTCTCAATCAGTTGGTTCAACTGTTGTTTTGCCAAATCAGGGATATCATCTGCGTGTTGTCTAAGTGGCGGCACGACGACGGTTAGGGTACTCAGCGCATGGTACAAACCTTGATCAAAGGTGCGCTCGGTCACTAATGGCAGTAATGGGCGTGTGGTTGTTGCCACTAAGCGAACATGGAATTTCTCGAGCTTGTTAATTAACAGCAGCAAGCCAGATTGTGCACGTCGAGGTAGTTCAGATACTTCTGGCACAAACAATAAGCCTTCACGGGCCTGTTCTAGCAGCGTCAATGGCGCGTCAATAAGGGTCTGTGGCGTCGTTAGTGTGACCCAAGGAGTATTGGGGTTAAACAAGTACCTAGCGCAAGGCTCAAAGGCCACACCAAACTCACCTGTGAGTAACACCGGTAGCTTTTGCGGCAAGATTTGATCGAGTCTTGCCTTTAAATCCATGATGGCTTCGCCTTTACCAAGGCTGGCCAGTGATTGTTCTGGTTGGTGCTGCACACCGCTGCGTTTTAATGCGCGTTGTACCGTGGAAAGTAATTTCTGGAGCGCAATCGGCTTTTCCATAAAATCAAGCGCGCCAATGCGGGTTGCTTCAACGGCGGTATCAATTGTCGCGTGGCCAGACATCATCACCACAGGCATCGTCAATTGGCCGGCGCGAGCCCACTCTTTTAGTAAGGTAATGCCATCGCAATCGGGCATCCAGATGTCTAATAAGACCAAGTCTGGGCGTTGTTGGTTACGGTAGTTTCTGGCTTGTGCTGCATTTTCAGCCAATCTAACGGTGTAACCTTCGTCCTGCAAAATTTCTGATAACAGTTCCCTGATGCCCATTTCGTCATCGACAATCAGGATTTCATTGCCACTCATATTGCTTCCTCCGGCTGCTCTTGCAGTCTAGGTAGTACGATAGTTACCTGCGCACCATTTGGTTCGCGGTTCTGAATCTGGATACTACCGTGGTGTTCTTCGCATATTTTTTTCACAATGGCTAACCCTAGGCCCGTCCCTTTTGCCTTCGTGGTTACATAGGGCTCGAAAATCCGGGTCATGAGATCTGCCGGAAATCCTGCTCCATTATCAGATACTGTCAGCTGAATGTCATGTGTTCCAAGTAAGGTTTTTACCTGAATTTCAGGATTTTCTACTCCGCTAACTGCATCTTGCGCGTTTTGCAGCAAGTTATGCAAGACTTGACGCAAACGAGTTGCATCCCCATTGACGAATACTGGGCCACTTGGCAGGGATGCTTTCACCTGATTGCCAGATTCATAAAGGGTTAATACCTCTTGAATTAACTCATGAAAATCCAATTGTGAGAAACGTTGCTTAGGTGCTCTAGCATATTCTTTGAAGTCTTCGACCATATTTTTTAGTGCGGCAACCTGATTCACAATGGTTTGTGTGCTTCGGTTGAGCATTTCTACATCTTGGCCACTAAGCTTCTCTGCCAGCTTAAATTGTAGACGCTCTGCAGATAATTGAATCGGCGTCAGTGGGTTTTTGATTTCATGTGCCAACCGTCTGGCGACTTCCCCCCAAGCCGCTTGTCGCTGAGCTTGGATCAGATCGGTAATGTCGTCAAATACCAAGACAAAGCCATGTTCTGCCGATGGCAAATGGCTTCCGCGAAGCAAGAGCGTCTGAGCGCCTTTAGGGCCTTCATGGACCAGTTCGGTTTGCCAGTTTTCTGCCATTGATTCTTTGAATGCAGTCCCAATTTTGACCGCAAAGTCGGCTAGTAAGGGTTGTTCATTTTGCCAGATAGACAGGGCTTTCCCTTGCAGGGTTTGAATGTCTACACCAAGGATATTACCCGCACCTGTGTTGGCTGAACGTAAGTGCATTTCTACGTCAAAGGCCAATACACCGGTGGTAAGGTTGGCTAACAAGCTTTCTAAATATTCATTGGTGGCGGTTAGCGCGAGTTGTTGATGCTCGACACTATCACGAGCCTCAGCCAATTGCCTCGTCATCCGGTTAAATTGCAGCGTGAGCATACCAAGCTCGTCTCTCGACTGCACTGCGTGGCGCTGGCTGTAATCCCCTTGGGCAACCGCTCGGGTGCCTGCAGCGAGTACCGTGAGCGGGGCAGAAAGTCTATCCGAGAGGAAAAAGGCAAGTGCTAATACACTTAGCAATGCAAGCAGCAAGCTTAGCGTCAGAGTGACGGTATATAAGGTTTGCAAACTCCCACGAGACAGCATCAAACTTTTGTAGTCGCTGCGGATGGACTCAAGGGCATCGGCATCTTCGGCTAACTGTTTGGGCACTGGTTGCTGCAGTACCAATATTCGGGAGTCTGTACCGAGTAAATTATTGCTGAGTGGTACGAGTACCCGCACAAATAGGCCCAGTTTCTGATCCGATTCGATAGTCGAAACAGGCCCGGTTCTTACTTGGTTGATTTCTAACGGCGTAGGGTTGTCTGGTGAACTAGGTCCCGCAAAAGCGAGTAAGGTGCCGCGCGCAGTAAATACACCAAGTTGATGTATACCCGTCTGTTCTTGTAAAGGATATAAGTTGCTTACTAAATCCCCTTTTTTATCGGCCAATTGCCTAGCAATCACCAGCGTATTTTTTTCTTGCTCTTGGCGAACATGGTCTAGCGCAACTTGCCCTAAACTGAGCCCTCGGTCTAAAGCGGTATCGACTTTGACATCAAACCAAGTATCAATACTCTTGGTTAAAAACTGGAAAGAAACAAGGTAAACCAATGCGCCAGGTAATACGGCAACGAGGGCAAACATCATCACTAATCGTAGTGTGAGTTTAGAACCAAAGATACCCGCTTTAAGCTTTTTGCGAAGTTGCCATAGCTGATAGCCAACCAAGGAGACCATTGCCGTTAATACCGCAATGTTGATGATCAGCATTTGGTTGTAGTGGCCGGTAAAGCGAGAGGTATTGGCTGACGCCATGGCCAGCAGATACAAAACGACCAGTGCCATTCCCAGACTAATTAAAAGTAACTTCTTCATGGGTTACTATCCGATGTCAGAGAAATGGTTTTCCAATCAGAGTCTAATGACCACTCTTTTGAGGTAATGGTATTAATCTGAAACGGTTTTGGCAGTTGGTCAGTATCTAACTGCATCCGAATTCGGGCACTCAGGCCCGGTTCGACGATACTTTTTTCTAGGATATTCCAAGCGGGTGGATTACACATCGCGCCGAGTGCGGTATCTAGCCTCGAAAAGTTTTGAACGAGTCCACCATAGTAGAGCTTATATTGGCGGGTGAGCGCATAGTAGCTAAGCCGATAGCGCTTTTGCAGATTGGCCAAGTTGGCATCAAACCAATATCGACGAGATTTATTAATTTCTAAATCAATGACAAACCCGAGAGAGACGCCTTGTCGTAAAGCGTCTTCTAGGCTTGGGGTGAGTGCACAGTTGAAATGCGCATTTAGTTGATACCCATCATCCGTCACAGTTACCCTAGAACTTCTAAATGAGATATCTGCATATGCCGCCGATGATAGGCTGACGGCAAGAGAGATGAGTAAAAGTCTAAGGTAACGTTTGATCATTGTTTCACTAAACGAGCAAAGAAAAATCCATCTGTGTCTGCAGAAGGGAAGTATTGCAAGTATGGGCTGTTGTCAGATAGTGGCTCTAACTTGGCATCAGGGTGCTTCGCTAGGAATTGGCTAATCTGATCTTGGTTTTCTTCCGGAAATACCGAACAAGTGGCATATAGCAACTTACCGCCAGCTGCTAGGCAAGGCCAAATTGCTTCCAGAATATCAGACTGTTCTTTCACAAATGTGGCGATATCTTTTGCAAGGCGGTGCCATTTAATATCAGGATTACGGCGAATCACACCAGAAGCACTGCATGGCACATCTAATAAAATGCGATCAAATGCTTGTCCATCCCACCATGTCTTAGGCTGATTGGCATTGCCAACTTTTAACGCTGCGGTCAATTGCAAGCGTTGTAAGTTTTCCTCGACACGTTTTAGTCGTGTCGCATCAATGTCTAAGGCGGTGAGCGTGAGCGAATGCTGTTCTAGTAGATGGCAAGTTTTTCCACCTGGCGCCGCACACGCATCCAGCACTTTCATTCCGTCCGCTACGTCTAGTAAACGTGCAGAGGCTTGTGCGCCAGCATCTTGAACCGAAACCCATCCCTCTTGGAAGTGAGGAAGGCGATCTACCGGCACTGGCTGGGCTAATTTAATTGCATTTTCTGCAATGATTGCTGCATCCATTCCTTCGTTACTCAGTAACTGAAGGTAATCTGTCGGAGTTGTATGATGCGGGTTGACCCGAAGACTCATTGGCGGATGGCTTAAGCTAGCTTCTGCAATGGCCTCCCAATTGCTAGGGTAGTCTTTTTGCCACTTTTCTAGCCACCATTGTGGTAAACCGTAGCGAATCGCAGGCTTTTGGCAAGCCTCTGCCCAAAGCTTATTGCCTTCACGTTGCACGCGACGTAATACCGCATTCACGAGACCCTTACCTGGCTCAAACCACTTGGCAGTCAGCTTAACTGCATGGTCAACAATGGCGTAAGGGGCTGCGCTAGTGAATCGCAATTGATAGATCGCGATCATGAGCAACATAGAAATTCTGGCGTCGGAAGGTGCATGCAGCACCATGCGTTTGACCAGTGCGTCTAATTGATTGTAATGACGTAAGGTGCCATAGCATAAGTCACGAATGGCGCCTTTTTGTTGCGGTGTTAGCGTAGGATTTTGGCGGAGCGCATCTGATAAGGTTTCTGTCAGGTTGCGGCCGGTAAGCACCTTGCTCACAATTTCCGTGGCGAGTCGCTGTATTTGGTGCATATAAGGTGCGTCAGTCTGAGTTTTAAACTCCCCGATACTATCAAAATTCGATAGAAAATGGGGAGGTCTCAGGTAGAAATTAGTAGATTTTCTAGCCAAAAAAGAGTGAATTAAGAAGGATTTACACGATTTCTTCTTTGTTCACTCCACCATACCATCCCTGCCGCACCGGTAATCAGAATGGCTGCGCCAGCAATATAGAGCGTCAGTGTTCTACCTGTATAAAGATGCAGCAAAATTGTCGATAGTACAGGGGTTAAGTTTGCCAATACGCCAATTCTTCTTGGGTCCCCATGTTTCATCGCCCAATCCCACAGATAAAACGCAATTCCCATTGGGCCAATGCCTAATAGGCCAATGAGTAACCATTGTTGGGTGCTTAGATTGGGTGTGGATTCAAACAGAAGGTGGCAACTTAAGGATAGCCCAGCTGATAACAAACAAATCCCGCCTACTGCGGCGGTAGGAAAGGGGGAGACGCGTTTGATTCCTAAAGAATAGGTTGCCCATACCGTGGCAGACATGGCTGCAAAAAGGTAGCCGATTCCACCGCCAGACCAATTGATGGCTTTACCTCCGCTAATGGCAAGAACTGCGCCAATTGCACCTGCAATCGCCGCGATCCAGTGTACCGAACGTAATTTCATGCCAGGTAGAAAAACAGGGGTTAGCAAGACAATTAACAATGGCCATAGATAGTTAATTAAATTGGCCTCAATAGGTGGTGCGTATCGAAGCGCCATAAATAGCAAAAAGTGAAAGCCAAATAAACCATAAATACCGAGTAAAAAAGTTTTTAAGGGGAGCTTCCATTGCTTGAAGTAAGGAAGCGTGAGCACTCCGCCAACTAACAAACTAGCGCCGGTGAGTAAAAAGGGCGGTACATTCGAGAGCGAAACGCCTAAGATGGCTAATGCCCCCCAAAGAATGATGGCAAATAATGCAGCGACAATTCCCATGCTATTTCCGGATGCGGGTGATCAATAATGGGATGAGTGTAGAGTGAGATGGGGACTCAAATCATCGCAAAACGCGGATTTTATTGATCTGAACTGATTTCTCTCGCCGTTTTGCCGATGGTTTGTTTGAGCATCGCGGTAAGGGCGGACGGGCTTTGATAACCGCAGCGGGCAGAAACTGCTGCAACACTGTAGCCCGCTTTTAATAGTGATTGGGCAAGTAGGCTGCGGCGTTGTTGGATGAGTTTGGCAGGCGTGATGCCGATCTCTTGGGTAAATCGCTCGCGGAAGTGGGCAACAGACCAATGGCTTAGGTTGGCTAACGCGGCCACATCCAGATCGGGATTAACCAGCTGTTCATTGATCCACTCATCTAGCCGTTGAAAGTTTAGTAATCTTTTCGCACTTGGAGAGTGGTTGATGTTGCTCCATTGGCGTATTTGCTGGCGAATGCTCATTAATAATAATGGATCATCTGGCGCATACTTTAATCGATTGTGTAGCTGATGTAGCGACGCAATCGCATCTGCTGGCAGTTGGAAGGCTTGCTTTGTTGTACCGTTCACGGCTTCTGGCAGATTAACCACTAAGCAAGCTGGGTTTAGCATGCCATAAAACCCATGGCGATCGCTTGCTGAAATATAGATGCCTTGCCCGGGGCTGATTAAATGCGCATGATTTTCTAGTTCAAGGTCTAGTTGACCAGTAATACAAAAAAGCGCTTGGGTGTAGGGATGGCTGTGGTGATGTTGCTCAGCATTGTAGTGACGCACACTGACCTGAAATGCATCTGCATCTAGTGGTGTGTCTAAGGTTGCTGAAAGTAACGTCCCCATGGCTTATTGTCTAACATTCCTGATATGAGATTGGCTGGAATACCCGGGCTGAAAAGAAAGCCTTGTCCATACTGGCAGCCCGATAGTCGTAGATATTCTAGCTGACTTTCTGTTTCAATGCCTTCTGCAATCAATTGCATTTCTAAACCATGGCCAAGTACTAAGACGGTGCTCAGAATTTTGTGATGGCGCTCAAATTGCCATTGCTGAACAAACGCACGATCAATTTTTAAGTAATCAAATTCAATACTGCATAACTGGCCGAGGTTGGAGTAGCCGGTACCAAAATCGTCTAACGAAATTCGAATGCCAGCCGAACGAAGTTGTTCCAAAATTGCCGTTGCAATAGCAACATGGGAGACAATCGCATTTTCGACAATTTCCAACGTTAACCGTGCCGGTGGAAATCCTGTTTTATTTAGGACGGAGAGAATTTGATTGACCGTTGCGGGGTCTTTTAACTGTAATGGTGACAAATTAAATGCCAGATGTAATGAGTCTGGCCATTGCATCGCATCTATACACGCTTTCTCTAGAAGATAGGCGGTGACTTGGCTGATGAGATTGTACTGTTCGGCTACTTCAATAAAAATATTGGGTGGGATGTGTCCAAGCTCTGGATCGTACAATCTTGCAAGGCACTCAAATCCTGCCACTTCACCATTCGAGAGTTGAATGACGGGTTGGTAGTGTGGCGTTAGCCAACCGAAATCCATACCATTTCTGATAGCCATTTCTATTTGTGATCTTCGTTCAATTTCTTGGTCCATGGTCGGATCAAAAAAATGCAAGTGGCTAGTTGGATCGTGTTTAGCTTGGTAGAGCGCCACATCTGCTCGTCTTAATAATGTGGAGAGATCTGTGCCATGCGCGGGAAAGTGTGCGAGCCCAAACGTTGCGCTATTTTGGATGATATGGCCTTGAAGTGGATAAGGGCTGCTCAACTGTTCTGCTGCCCAGTTAATAATTTGATGTGCTTCATCTTGTCGTTGTACAAACTTCAAAATAAACGCAAATTCATCCCCACTCAGACGACAGACAAAATGTGGTGCTAATGCGGTACGAAGCCTTTGGGCAACTTCTGTTAAGAGTAAATCACCAATTGGATGACCATATAAATCATTAATCGTTTTAAACCCATTGAGGTCAATAATGCCAATAAAATGCCTGCCTTGTTTGATGTTTTGTTCGATCTCTGATTCAAAATAGGTTTGCAGATGACGGCGATTCGGTAACCCTGTCAGCGAATCATGAAAGGCTAAATGTTCTAATTGTGCTTCGGTTTCCGTGCGCAATGAGATTTCATGTTTGACATCAAATAGGCGGCGAAGAGAATAGATAAGGCTGAGTGCGCCGGTCGCCAACATGCCAGTAAAGACGTCACCGAGTTGGTAGGCTTCATATCGGTTGAGTAATTTAACTATCCGCTCGTACCCACCAATAATAAGGAGTAAGTACGTGATGGCTAAACCGATGATAATGATCAGGTACAGTTCACGCTTGGCGCGATTATTGGCGCGCTCGGTGAATTCAATTGTCTGTTTCTGATGGCGTGTCGACATATCGGTTTATTGTGAAAACCTGTTAATTCTAAACAATACCACAGAGTCAGTTAACTGAATAGTTGGACGCTGTTATTGTTTCAGTGTCGCAACGCAGATACGCGGATTGCCGGCGTAATCACTGATGTCATGAGCAATCCAGTCTTCATTTTGAAAGACTTTTGGCACAGATTCACCTTGATCATAACCATGCTCTACTAAGATTAGACCATCTGGGTTTAGCCAGTCTTTACCATGGTTAGCTATATGCTTGTAGCATTCTAGTCCGTCGCTAAAGTCTGTTAATGCACTGCTTGGCTCAAATCTTAAATCACCTTCCGATAAGTGTGGGTCCCCCTGAGGAATGTAAGGCGGATTAGAGATGATCGCATCGAACTTGGGTAAATAACCAAATCGGATTAAGTTGTTTAGTAGGTCGTTTTCAAGCCAAGTTACATCTGCTTTTAATTGCATTGCATTTTGTGTAGCCACTGCCAGTGCTGCAGCGGATATGTCTAAGCCGTACACAGACCAATTGGGCGATTCTAGTTTTAGCGTAATCGCGATGCAGCCAGAACCTGTGCCAATATCAATGATATTAAGTGGTTTCTCTTTCGGCAGTCTTGCTAACGCTTCTTCAATGAGCAATTCGGTTTCTGGCCGAGGAATCAGTACATCACTCGTCACCCTAAAATCTCTACCCCAAAACTCGCGATAGCCGACCAAATAGGCAACTGGCTCACCGCTTTGTCTCCTTGCAATAAGGGATTGGAATTGCACAAGTTGTTCTTCAGAGAGAAATTCATCTCCGTGCGCAATTAACCAAGCACGCGAAACGCCGAGTACATGTTGCATCAGTACTCGGCTATCGACTTTATCTAGGCCTGAGGTGGCAATTAAGGCTGTAATGGTTTGCATAAATGCCGCTTAGTGAAGTAAGAACACAGTAGCAAGGCCCAATAAGATAAAGAACCCGATGCTATCAGTCATAAAGGTGAGCAATACGCTAGAACCAAATGCAGGGTCTCGACCTAGTTTTTGCATGGTAATTGGGATAAGCATGCCAACTAATGCAGCGACTACTAAGTTAAGTAGCATCGCGGTTGCCATCACTAAACCTAATGCGGGCTTGCCATAAATTAAATACGCTAAGAAGCCGGTAATCCCGCCCCAGAGGACTCCCGTCATGATCGCGATAATAATCTCTTTCGCAAAAATCTTCCCTACGTTATGCGGGCTAATTTGTTTGAGTGCTAATCCACGAATCATTAGGGTCGTGGTTTGCGTGCCTGTGTTTCCGCAGATACCCGAAATAATCGTCGCTAATCCTGCTAGCTCAACAATATGCGAAATGGTACCTTCGAATGCCCCAATCACCCGTGAAGCAATAAATGCGGTACATAAGTTAATCGCTACCCACAACCAGCGGTTCTTGGCTGATTTAAGTGGAGGGGCAAACATATCTTCTTCTTCGCGCAAACCGGCACGATTTAATGCTTCGCTGTCAGACTGCTCTCGAATCACATCCACCATTTGGTCGACAGTGAGGCGACCGCAGAGTTTGCCAGATGCATCGACTACTGGTGCAGAAATCAAATCGTAACGCTCAAATGCTTTCGCAGCTTCTGCATTTTCATCTGATGGGAAGAACGTGACCGGGTCATCCGACATCACTTCCGCAACGGTTTTTTCTGGCGCATTCAGAAGTAGGCGTTTTAATGGCAAAATGCCTTTTAATACGCCAACATGATCAATCACGAAGAGTTTGTCGGTATGAGTTGGCAACTCTTCAAAACGCCTTAGATAACGAAGCACCACTTCAAGCGTGACGTCATCACGGATGCTGACCATGTCGTAATCCATGAGCGAGCCGACTTGGTCGTCGTCATAAGACATCGCTGATTGAAGGCGCTCTCGTTCCTGTGTATCTAGCGTGGTGAGCAAGTCAGCCATCACGTCATCAGGCAAGTCAGGCGCTAGATCGGCAAGTTCATCCGTATCGAGGGTTTCTGCCGCGGCAAGCAACTCTTCGTCGTCCATATCCGCAATCAGTGTGCTTCGCACCGCATCGGATACTTCTAGCAAAATATCGCCATCGTTATCGGCACTGACTAGGTGCCAGATTGCCAAACGATCTTTCAGCGGAAGCGCTTCTAAGATGTGTGCAATATCCGCAGGGTGCAGATCATCTAATAACTGCTGAAGTTGCTGATGTGTTTCTGATTGTGTCTGAAGAAGAATGGCTTGTTCAGATTCTGATACATCCGGTTTCGCAAGCGAATCTGTCGTTTGTGATTGACGATGTAATAAATCTAAAACTTCTTGCAGATAGCTCTGCAAGTTTTCTGCATTTTCAATGTTGAATTCTGTTGTCATACGCCGTCCTCTGCCCCATCAGGGCTCGGCAGCGCTGAATAAGAGCGGATTAATTCTGTAAAGAGGGTTTGGTCATCCAGGGATAACTAGGTAAGTCCATTGTTGAGTGGTCTCAAAAGCGGGGCACTTCCCGCGATAATTAAATTGTATCACCGTGACGTATTCGCTGCACTGCAAAAAACAAAATAATTCTCTTTTAACTGTCAGGGTTCATCTGTCATTTACTGTACCGGTACAGCCTAAATAGGGCTTGTTAAGCTCGCTAAATAATTTAAATAGTATTAATGAGAACAAAAGGTTTTTTGATGAAATCGCGGTCACGTATTGGCAGGCTATGGCGCTCTGCTGGTTTTGCTCTGTTGCTCTGCCTTAGGCAGGCAATTGCGGCGAGTGATTACCCCGTTGGGCATGCGGCAGTGGTGAAATGGGTAAATGAAAATGCTGTTTGCCAAGCAACATTCGAAGCTGCGGTGACCTCCCCGCATTTCTTGCAACAATTAAAAGGAATGGGGTTTATGCTGTCCGACCTAGTTCCCCCGGGGCCGCCGGAGGGGGTTTGGTTTGTTCCTGATGGGATTAAGGTAATGGGGTATTCGGTGAATGCCATTCATTACTGGTCTGACAAAGGGAGTGAATTCTATGTCGAGGTGCCAGAGCAGCTGTCCGTGCTTAGGCAAAAGTATGGCATGCAGCCAGCCTCTACTCATACGCAACGATCAGACGGATACCATGCCATCAAAAAGATGATGGCCGGCAATGAGAAACAATTGTCTACTGCAATGTTTGTACGTCCTGGCAGAGGATCTAAAATGACAGAAATAGGCTGTAGGCGGTATGCCCGCACCTAGCACTTAAGCGCGTGTAGTGGGTAGGCTTACTTTTACAATGAACCCGCCTTCAGGGTGATTTTGAAAATGGATGCTGCCATGATGATGTTTCACAATCCGTTCAACAATTGCCAACCCTAATCCACTACCGCCATCGCCACCCCGTGCTTTATTGCCACGGACAAATGGTTCGCTAATCGACGTTAACTCGCTTTCCGGTACCCCGGGGCCAAAATCACGCACTTCAATTTGGATAGATTCATTCGTCGAACTTAACGAGACGTCTACGGGGGTATTGGCATAGCGCTTGGCGTTATCCAATAAGTTATTCATTAGCCGCTCAATCGCTAACGGGTGAACCTTGGCAAACACGTCGGTGCTTAAATTCGCGGTGATTGCTTGTCCTGAGCGACTTGCTCGCTCAACTACACCACCCAATAAGGCCGATAAGTCGGTGTCGACCATGCTTTCTTCTGGCTCTCCACCAATAAAGGCGGTGAATTGCTGAACAATTCGCTCAATATCCGCCACATCAATACACATACCATCTTTTAGATAGTCGTCTGACATCATCTCAATGCTGAGTCTCAAGCGTGTTAATGGTGTGCGGATATCATGGCTAATACCCGCTAACATCAGCCGGCGTTCTTTTTCCGTTGCTGCCAGTGCAGCCACCATCTGATTAAACTCTCTAGAGAGGCTACGTAACTCTGCCGGCCCTTCTTCGGGTAGGACGTCCGGTGTATTGCCCGCTGCTAGTGCTTTACTAGCATCGTGTAGTCGCCTTAACGGTCGACTCATTCGCCACGTAATCCAAGCAGCGGCGACAAGGGCGGCAAGGGTGAGTAGAACTACCGTTAAAATAAACTGATTCGGACTGTCGTTTTGCCAGCGTCCAAGCGGAACGGTCAGCCAATAAGATTTGCCGCCGATTTCAACCGATAGCCATAAACGCCATTTAGGGTGGTGCTGAACACCCACCTGATTAACGGGTAAGTGGTAGTTGGCTAGTTGTTTCTCAATTCCTCTAACTAAGCGGTTGTCCGTGTCTAAGGGCTTGTGAATTGGGTTGCTAACAAAGGGGAGAAGGTTAATCCCGTAAGGACGATTGTAAGCCTCGATGAACTCTTGCCTGTCGTCATTAGAAAGCCCTTCTAATGCGCTTTCTAATTCGGCGACGGCATCAATCACTTGTTCGCTCACCTGCCGCGCCATCTGCCGATCGCGATTAAAGTGAAAATAGCTGACTAGCGCAGATTGGGTGATGACCAAAATAAACAAAAATAAGATGGTGAGCCGAGCAAATAAACTCTCTGGCCACCATTTGGACTTCCACTTGCTCAACGAGCGCCCCCATCCGGCACAAATACATAACCAAAGCCCCATACTGTTTGTACAAAGGAGGGGTTGGCAGGATCCGGCTCGATTAGTTTGCGGATGCGCGAAATTTGTACGTCCACACTTCGGTCATACGCCTCAAACTCGCGGCCTCGAGAAAGCTCTAATAAACGTTCTCTCGATAACGGGTGTCGAGGATGCATGACTAGCACTTTAAGCAAGGAGAATTCGGCTTGGCTTAGTTGCAAGTCTTCGCCATCGCGGAATAATTTGCGTTGACCCGCATCTAAAACAAAGTCAGAAAATTCATAGGTTTCGCCCGGGGTGAAAGTGGCAGCCAACGCAGAGGGCGTTGCATGCCTTCTTAGCACTGCTTGAATTCTGGCTAATAATTCTCTCGGATTGAATGGTTTGGGGAGATAGTCATCCGCCCCCATTTCTAACCCAATGATTCGATCAATCTCTTCGCCTCTAGCGGTCAGCATGATAATAGGTAGAGTATCGCCTTGCGCACGGATTTTGCGGCAAACCGATAGCCCATCTTCCCCTGGTAGCATGAGATCCAGAATCAATAGATGCGGCCTTTTTTGCTGGAGACGTTTTTCCAGCATACTTGCGTCGGCATAAACGTCTACCTCGAAACCTTGCTCGGTTAAGTAGCGAGTGAGCAATTCACGAATGCGCGCATCATCATCGATTAATAAGAGTTTCTTCTGATTTTTTTCCATGGATCTACTCTAGCAAAGTCAAGGCGGCGCCGTTAAGGGGGATGGAAATGCAAATGTATCAAAACACTACACAAAGATAGCTTGTAACGGTTATTTACATTCTATGCGCTTTCCCTCATAAACGAGTTACACCCAACATTCAATATATAGGCTATCGGTCAATCATTATAGAAATTAAGAGATAATACAAGGATTGGCTTTTAGAAATGTAACGACGATAAGCCCGGTAGAGATAGGGGAGGAACATGAAACGGATGATGGTTGGGATGGTCAGTATTTGGCTGGCTTTTGCCTCACTTCAAGTGATGGGAAACCCTTCGTCTGTCATGGATAAACGGGTACCTCCATCGGAAATGGATGCAGATCGGTTAAAGCAAGAACAGCAATGGCGAGAAACGCGCTTACAACAAGCGGTTGCTAATGGTGATATATCGGCAGAAGAAGCGGATAAGATTCGGCAAAGATGGCAAAAGCAAGCCGAGCTATTTGATAAATGGCAAAAAGGTACGCTAACGCAAGAAGAGCGTGAAGTTGTCGAAAAGATATTGGAAAAAAAGCGGCGACGTTGGGATAAAAAGGATCCGCCCAATAAAGATAGACAAGGTGATGACGGCTCATCAAAACGCCCTCCGAAAATATAAACGCCTCGATCATGTCGAGGCGTTTCACTTTGTCTTGATGGATCGGTGCTTGATTAATCTGGAATATCCGATGCACCCATTCTTCGAAGAATGATGCTTGTTTTTCTTCTGAGTTTCGCATCCTGACGGTTTTTATCGAAATAACGAGGATTTGGCACCATGGCAGCCAGTTTTGCCGCCTGTCTGGCAGAAAGCCGACTAGCCGATGTGTTGAAGTAATGGCGTGCAGCTGCTTCCGCCCCAAATACGCCAACGCCCCATTCAATACTATTGAGGTAAATTTCAAAAATGCGTTCTTTGGTCATCATCTGTTCAAGCATGATGGTAATCAGCGCTTCTTCCCCTTTGCGTAGTGGGTTTTTGCTCGCCGACAAGAATAGATTTTTGGCTAACTGCTGACTAATTGTCGATCCGCCCGCCGCAATTCTTCCTTGCTTTAAGTTCTTTTGAAAGGCGAGTTTGATCCCTTCTTTGTCAAAACCATTATGGTCGACAAATTTGGCATCTTCAGACGCGATTAATGCAGCCTTCAAGTTTCTGGATATGTGATCGTAGTCTACCCACTGATGTTGAATTTGTGCGTCCGGATTCGTTTGGCGAATTTCGGCCAGCTGATCATTCATAAATGAAGTAGTGTCAGGGTTGTGATCAATCATCCACCAGATGCGCACAAACACATAGACATTGAAGACAATAAAGAGAATGAATAGCCAAAAAACAATGCGTTTTGTCCAATACCAAATGCCTTTAGATGAGGTCATTGGCTTTGCTCCAGTAGATGCAGTGGTATTCATTGTCTTATGCGGCAAAAAAAGTAAACGCGCCATTATTCATGGATTGTTTTTGATACGCAATGGGATGCTTCAATTGCTGGTTTTGATCTGCTGATTGAGCAAATGATCCACCGTTTGTAGATCTTCAACGCAGCCGCAAGATGGTGGGGTGCGCTGGCTCTGCAGATTGGCAATTCGTTCTTTTATTTTTTGCTGAATCGGTAACAGAATTGTCGCTAAGTCCGGTGTTTTGATGTGCTTCAGCATTTGGCTAACCAATAATGGTGATGGTCTTAAAGCAGCATAGTAAAGCGGTATTTTGCCTTCATTGTTTGAAAGCAATGGCGGAGCGCCGTGCTCAATCATGATGGATGCTAATGCTTCGATCGTTTCTGTGTCTGCATGGCTATATTGAAAAAGGTAATTAAGCGGCGTATTTCCATTTGTATCTTGTTGATGTAGGTTGATGCCATTCTGAATTAGCCAGTTGAGTGCATTGATGGCACGGTCTTTTCTGGATGCAAATGGAGGAAGGAAAAACGCTGCATTTCTGCCAAATTGCTCCGTCTCGTTTAGGTAAGTTCCGCTACTTTTCAGACGATCAAGCATACTAAGTGCTGCACCACCATTCACTGCAGATTGTAATAGCGTTTGTCCACCACTTTGCCGTTCATGAAGATTGGCATGGTTGGCTAAAAATAGATCAAACATCTCCGTTTGAAAGGCTTCATCTGTTGCGTTCTGTATTTGCATCCCTACTAGACTACTCAATGGTTTGGTTGCTTCACCATAAATAACTGTATTTGCGCCATGCCCAATCAAGGCTTTGATGAGGTCTGTATCTTTTAAATAAACGGCTTTGAGTAAGTTGCCACTATTGTTGTTTTCACTTACACGGTTTACATCCGCCCCTGCTTCGATTAACACAAGCGCACCCACTTTCCAGTTTGAATTTAGCGCATCATGTAGTGCGCTATAACCATGTGGTCCAATCGCATTTAAATCATTCTCAGGGTCTGCAATTGCTGCTTTTAGTTGTGTGATGTCTTGTTGCTCGATAGCCCGAAATAGATCAAAAAGAGGGCGGCAACTACTTGCTGCTAGCTCTTTAATGCGAAGTCGTTTTGCCAATTGCGTGCGTTCGGCTTTGCTTAACTTCGCAAATGTTTTCTTTTGGCAATACTGTCTATATAACTCATCAATTTGGGCTTGGCTGTACTGGGCAAGTCGATCTTTGTAGGCGCGACTGCCTGTTGGGCGACATTGCTTCTCTTTGGCTTTGCTTAAGGTGTTGGCTAATTGAAAATAATGCTCCGCCGTTTGCGGATTTTGTGACAAGACGGTTGAAATTATCGCCGCACTATCTTCTAACTGATTGCAGTCATCCGATGCCATTAGTGCGCTGCCCGCCTTCTCTAATAGTGATGCAGGAATATTCGTTGCTCTCCAATTAATCCCTTGTCGAAGAAGTGGGATATCGCTCGTGAATTGTTTTTGCGTCAGATTCATTACCGACTGTTTCCACTCGTAAGTGCGAGTTTCCACTTGGTTATCTAGTGCGATGAGTCGATAAGACGCAGGCAAATATTTTTCATGAATGAGATCTTGCAATAAGGGTAGATAATTTTGCTCAAGAAAAATACCCGCGGTGTCTTTCTGTTCAGGGGCAATTTGTGCTTGATGCCCAAGTTCATCAAAATACCAATTGTTGATTGGGGTATCTGTTGTCGATGCTGGGCAAAGATTGCTTTGTACGACTAATAGGTGGCTGGTGCTGGAAGCGCGATAAATGGTCGGGCAATTTTCATTGATGCCACTTAATGGTGCAGATTGCCAGACGCGTTCAGATCCATTAAATCGGCTGAAAAAATAGAGGTGATGCCCAAAGCGGGTTAGTGCAAATGAGCCATTTTTCTCAGCAAGAACGGCAATGACTTTTTCCTGTTCGGCAATAGGCAGTTTTTCTGCCTGTGCGCCGGTGAGGATTATATCTAAGTCAAACGCTTGGAGCGATTGGCAACTCAGCAGGGAAGTGATGAATATTAGCCAAGCGCCAAGTCGTTTGCTATTCATGTAGATGGTCTTAATGTCTCAAAAACAGAGGTGGTTGGTGGACGAACATGTCGCCAAACATAAAAGGCTTCGGCTGCTTGTTCAATCAGCATCCCAATACCATCAATCGTTTTTTTTGCGCCAGCCGTTGCTGCTTGTTGCATAAAAATGGTGGGCTCAGCGGCGTACATCATGTCGTAAGCTAATTCGCACGCTTCAAAGACGGTTGTTGGTAAGGGAAGCTTTTCTGCAGATAAGCTGCTAGAAGATGCGTTGATGATAATATCATAATGCTCGGTGAGTTCATCAAAGCCAATGCCACTTACTATCTCGCTCTTGCAGAGTTCGGCTAACTCTTCGGCCTTCGCTTTTGTACGGTTTACAATCACAAGCTTACCAGGCTGCTCATCTAGAATAGGGCCTAATGCTCCGCGAGATGCTCCACCTGCGCCTATCAGTAGTACGCGTTTACCTGTTAGCGAAGTTGCTTGATTAATAGTGATGTCACGCACTAAGCCCGCACCATCGGTGTTGTCCCCAATCACGCCGGTGTCGGAGAAGTGAAGAGTGTTCACCGCGCCAGCTAATTGAGCCCGCTCGGTTAACCGGCCTTGTGTGGCAGCATATTCAAATGCTTCCAGCTTAAAAGGGACAGTGATATTTAGTCCACAGCCACCCGTAGACTTGAATAAATCTATCTCTTTTAGAAAACCATCTAATGGTGCTAATAGTCGGTCGTAAGTTAGATCTTGATTCGTCGCTTTAGCAAAAATTGCATGGATAATCGGCGATTTGCTATGTGCAATCGGGTTGCCAACAACGGCATAGCGGTCTGTCATTTTGCTTATCCCTGAATCCATGGCAACTGATGCGCTTTCCAGCCATTGACTTTGCCACGATGGCCTTCGCTATCTTTATCGCCTTCAAAGCCTTCTAAAATATTGTATGCGGCGCTATAACCGTGCTGCTGAGCAAGTGCAGCTGCATCGTGAGAGCGCGCGCCGGTGCGGCATAAAAATAATACGATATTTTCAGCATCAACTTGGCGTTTCAATTGTTCTAGAAAATGCGGGTTAGGCACCATTCCTGGAAAGGTCTTCCATTCAATCTCTACGGCGCTAGGTACTCTGCCGACAAAGTTCCATTCTGCAGAAGTACGTACATCCACAATTTTGATGTTTGGAAGGGCATGCAGTAATTGGTGTGCTTCTTTGGGTTCTACCGCCCCCGCATAGGGTAGGTTTAGCTGTTCAGCTCTTTTTTTTGCCAATAGTAATATTTGATTGCTTTCACTCATCTTCACTTCCTCTTCATCAGACGGTAGTAGGCCGATTCGATAGTTGCCAATACTGGACAATATTTACAATAGATATTCTCGCACAGGCTTTGCATTCAGCGTACACTAATTGACCGACAGGATGCGAGGCGCACTGTTTTGGTGCGTTGATTTTTAAGGGGCACCAATGCTGTGCGGGACGGTTTGCAGCTTCGCGTTAACGCGCCCTGTTTTGGTAAGTTTTCGACATTTTGGTGCTGGCATGTTTTGTGCTTGCATATGGCACGAGCAAATAAGTGTGCTAATTTCTTTTTGCTGTGCTGATATCATCACGAGTTTATCAATTTTTAGGAGAACGTAATGGCTGTAGCCGACGTACTAAAACTCATCCAAGAAAATGGTGTTAAATTTGTTGACCTGCGCTTTACCGATACACGCGGCAAAGAGCAGCACGTAACTGTTCCAGCTCACGTTGTTGACGAAGACTGGTTCGACCACGGCCACGCATTCGATGGTTCTTCTATCGCTGGCTGGAAAGGCATTCAAGCTTCTGACATGCTTTTGGCGCCAGATGCAAACTCTGCACGTCTAGATCCATTCTTTGACGAACCAACCGTATTCATGACATGTGACGTTATCGAACCAGCTGATGGCAAAGGTTACGATCGCGATCCACGTTCTATCGCTAAACGCGCTGAAGCTTACTTAAAAGCATCAGGTATTGGTGATACCGCATTCTTCGGTCCAGAACCAGAATTCTTCATTTTTGATGGCGTACGTTACGACATCTCTATGTCTGGCTGCTTCGTAGAAATCGAATCTGAAGAAGGCGCATGGTCTTCTTCTAAGAAATACGAAGGTGGTAACTCTGGTCACCGTCCAGCTGTTAAAGGCGGTTACTTCCCAGTTCCTCCAGTCGACAGCTTGCACGACATCCGTGCGCAAATGGTATTGATCCTAGAAGAACTAGGCATTCCAGTTGAAGTGTTCCACCACGAAGTGGCTACCGCTGGTCAATGTGAAATCGGTACTAAATTCTCTACCTTGGTAGAGCGCGCAGACTGGACTCAAACATTGAAGTACGTTGTTCACAACGTAGCTCACCAGTACGGCAAAACCGCTACATTTATGCCAAAACCAATCGTTGGTGACAACGGTTCAGGTATGCACGTTCACCAGTCTATCTGGAAAGACGGCAAAAACTTGTTCGCTGGTAACGGCTATGCAGGCTTGTCAGAAACCGCATTGTTCTACATTGGCGGTATCATCAAGCACGCTAAAGCATTGAACGCGATTACTAACCCTGGTACCAACTCTTACAAGCGTCTAGTTCCACACTACGAAGCACCTGTAAAATTGGCTTACTCTGCTAAAAACCGTTCTGCTTCTATCCGTATTCCACACGTGGCATCTGATAAAGCACGTCGTATCGAAACTCGCTTCCCAGATCCATTGGCAAACCCATACATGTGTTTTGCTGCATTGATGATGGCGGGTCTAGATGGTATCCAGAACAAGATTCATCCTGGCGATCCAGCAGACAAGAACTTGTACGACTTGCCTCCAGAAGAAGACAAACTAATCCCAACAGTTTGTGCAAGCCTAGAAGAAGCATTGGCTGCATTGGATGCAGACCGTGAGTTCTTGACTCGTGGTGGCGTATTCAGCAACGACTTTATTGACGCATACATCGAATTGAAGATGGATGAAGTTAACAAAACTCGTATGACTACTCACCCAGTAGAATTCCAAATGTACTACAGCCTATAATCTGGTTTGTAAGACATGTTGGTCTAAAAACCCCCTGAATTTTCAGGGGGTTTTTTATTTGTAAAGGTTGTTCGATACGCTTGCGATCGGTTTGCTATTGGCATAAACTGGAAAGTCCCAGAAATTGAATGTGATGGTGCAGACATGAAAAAACTACTACTCGTCGGCCTGCTGCTTAGCCCGGCAGTCATGGCTGATACAATCTACAAAGTGGTCGATGCCAATGGTAATGTGACTTACACCAATTCTCCGGTGAAAGGTGCTCAGCGCCTAAACTTTGATGATGCGGTAGCGCCAAATGGCTTTTCTAGTGGAGGGGCTGCAAAGCCTAAGAGAGAGGCTAGTTCTACTGCAACCGCTACGCCGACTAGTTTTCCCCGTGTCGATACGGAGACTCAAAAGCGTAGAGACAATACCCGTGCACAAGTGCTACAAGATGAATTAAACGATGAAGTAAAATTGTTTGAAGAGTCTAGGAAGGCGCTTTCTGATGCGACGGCACAAAAGCAGCCTGCAGATAAATTAGCCAAACTACAAAACTCGGTGACGTTGCATTCCAAAAACATTGAAGCGTTACGTAAGGAATTGGCGGGCGTGAAAGAATTCTAAGCTTCGCTGATCAATGCCCCAAAAAAATGCCGGTTTTTACCGGCATTTTTTATTGCACCAAAGTGGTGCAGTGCTATGCTGTTTGATATCCGTAATGGTGCTGAATCTTCGTGAACAGGCTGAATTTCGGCACTTTACGCTGGCTTACTTTTTGCTAAGAGTATGGGAGTAGCTAGTTTCTGTATCACACACATACCCCTCGGTGTGTAACTGAACCGAGCATAAGAGAGAAATCGTGTCTTCTACCCTGAATGAACATATTCCTGATGTAGCCGCATTTGCAGGGCTGGAATGGTTAGAGCATCCTATTTTGGCGCTAAGCCCAGATGATAAAGTGGTGTATACCAATCCAGCGGTTGAGCAAATGTTAGAGGTTGGTGCTCGCTATATCTTTGAGCGACCACTCGCGCACTTTTTTGGTGAGGGCGTGGAGGAGTTGTTACAAGCAGCTAGACAAACCAGACGTCAACAAGCTGCCTGTCGTGAATACGACATGAAACTGACGCTTCTGCATGCGGCGAAAGAAGTACACTTAAATATACAGACGATTCCGCTAGATGCGCGCTTGGTGCATCGTGCAGATGTCCTCTTAGAGCTAACCCCGATTGATCCCCAATGGCGCGCGATACAAGAGGAACAAATCGCTCGTCAAAAAGATGCAAACCGCGAGCAAATGCGTAATCTAGCGCATGAAATCAAAAACCCACTAGGTGGCATTCGTGGGGCTGCGCAACTCCTAGAGCATGAGTTAACCGATCCTTCCTTGCAAGAATATACACAGGTGATTCGTGCTGAAGCAGACCGGCTTCAGGCGCTCCTTGATCGCTTGCTCACACCCAATCCTCGCCCACAAATGGTGGTGCTCAACATTCATGAGGTATTAGAGCGCGTAAGACAACTGGTCTCGGCAGAGACACAACGAAATGTCAGTTTCCTGTGTGATTACGACGCGAGTTTGCCGGATTTACATGGCGATAGGGGCCAGTTAATTCAAGTGGTATTGAATATCGTCCGTAATGCCGTTCAAGCATTAGGCGGTTCTGGTGAAATTGTTTTCCGTACGCGAATTGCTAGGCAAGTAACGCTTTATCGCAAGCGTCATGCATTAGCTGTGCAAGTGTCGATTATTGATAATGGACCTGGTATCCCTGAATCACTCCAACCAAGCGTGTTTTATCCGTTGGTAACAGGTCGGGCAGACGGTACTGGGCTTGGGCTCTCTCTTGCCCAGAGTATTGTTCACCAGCACGGTGGTTCGCTAGATTTTGTTAGCCGCCCTGGGTACACCGAATTCATTATGTTATTACCAATTTCTGTTGGCCATTAAGTGCGCGAATAGATCCGTATAGTTGCTGGATAAGTTAGGAAAATTTTATGGCACAAGTTTGGGTTATTGATGATGACCGTTCTATTCGATGGGTGTTTGAAAAAGCACTTGCACGTGCACATATTCAATTTGAAAGCTTCCCTGATATTGCCAGTGCAAGAAGTGCGCTAAAAGGGGTGTTGCCACAGGTGGTGGTGAGCGATATTCGGATGCCAGGTGAAAGTGGTCTAGATTTCTTAAGAGAATTAAGGGATCACTATCCACATATTCCCGTCATCATTATGACCGCGTTTTCTGATTTGGACAGCGCCGTTTCCGCCTTCCAAAATGGTGCGTTTGAATATCTACCTAAACCGTTTGATGTGGATCAGGCGGTATCGCTGATCGAACGAGCCCTCTCTACTAACCCGGTGGTGGCTGAACCAGCCGAAAGCTTAACTCAGGCAGAAATCCTTGGCCAAGCACCAGCCATGCAGGACGTGTTTCGTGCGATTGGTCGCTTGTCTAACTCGAGTGCTACAGTGCTAATTACGGGTGAATCGGGTTCGGGTAAAGAGTTGGTAGCAAGGGCGCTGCATCGCCATAGTCCACGTTCTTCTAAGCCTTTTATTGCAATTAACACTGCTGCGATTCCAAGAGACTTACTGGAGTCAGAATTATTTGGTCATGAACGTGGTGCCTTTACTGGCGCCCAATCACAACGGCAAGGGCGTTTTGAGCAAGCTGAAAATGGTACGTTGTTCCTAGATGAAATTGGGGACATGCCGGCAGAATTGCAGACCCGACTTTTGCGTGTGCTATCAGATGGATATTTTTATCGAGTTGGTGGGCATCAACCAGTAAAAGCGAATGTGAGGGTCATTGCCGCCACACATCAAGACTTAGAGCAGCGAGTGAAAGATGGAGCGTTTCGTGAAGATTTATTCCATCGTCTAAACGTTATTCGATTGCGCTTACCTGCACTTCGTGAACGCTCACAAGATATTCCATTGCTGACGCGTCATTTCTTGCTGAAAAGCGCATCCGACTTAGGTGTCGAGCCAAAGCAGATCACTGATGCCGCTTTGCAAATGCTAGAGCATCATCCATTACCCGGTAATGTGCGACAGTTAGAAAACTTGTGCCACTGGCTAACAGTGATGGCGCCCGGACAGCGTGTGGATATTGCGGATCTACCGCCTGAATTTAAGCATTTGCCCGGTGGTGTCGAGATGCCCGCCCAACAAATGCTTTCGGCAGATTGGGCGCAATTACTCGCCGATGTTGCACAACAGGCATTTCAAAATGGTGACTCGGGTATTATGGATGCGCTGACGAGAAAATTTGAAGCTACTTTAATTCTGGAGGCATTAAAATTTACGCATGGCAGACGGATCGAAGCCGCTAATTTATTGGGCTTAGGTAGAAATACCTTAACACGGAAAGTGCAAGAGTTGGGATTGGAAGAAGATTCCCACCCTGACTAACTATGCTCTTTAGTAGATGGGCATGTAAAATGCAGGTTGCCCATCTACTTATCGGTTCATCGCAATTCAATAAGTTGGGCGTTAAGTGAATCTTCTCTAAGTTTTACGAATGCGTCTTCACTCTATGAAATCATCCCCGTCATCTCATTCTTCTCGAGTCTACTGGTGGGCTATTTGGCTGGCAGATTGGTTTGATGGCACGCCACGGCAATGGGTGATGCTATTCATTGCAAAGAAATATAACGTTTCTGCCTCTGTTTATGTTCCAACTAAGTATGAGCGAATGCTTATGCGCCTTGTTCCATGGCTTGGACATCCCATTTTATTTCGTCATTTTTCCAGCAGGGTGCCTGAGTTAGCCCCATTTGTGCAGGATGAAGAAACCGATTGGCGATCCTCATTTCATTCTCTTGAGATGCCTTGTTTGATTGGTGTGTTACTAGGTGTTTTTATTGCCTTTAGCCACTTAACGGATGGAGCACGGATGGGCTTGGTAAGTATTGCCTTGATGCTGGTATTGGTGATGTATACATTTCATCGCGGACGCCAATTGCATCGAAATTATCAACGCCACGTGGAGGGGCAGCTTAGCTTGGTCACGGAAGGCCCTGAGGCGTTGTGGGAAAATGCCACCTCATTAGAAGATGGACTTAAACAATTGTTGCCACCCGCTTCGGTGACGGCCTGTATGAGGGGAATTGAGACAGATCCTAGTTACTGGATGACCCTAGAAGGATTGCCATCATTAAAGAAGTATCGGCCGATCGCTTCATGGCCATGGGTCTCACTCGTTGTGCCCGTTCTTATCTATTTTGTGTTGGTGTGGTTGATTACAGAAATGATGGTACTGCCTTTGCCTTGGCGGATACTGCCCATTTTATTATTGGGCGGTTGGTCTTTGATTCTGCCAAGGCCTTGGTGGCCATCCCAGACATATTGGCTGCTTTGTCTGGGATGCGCTAGTTTCGGAGGCATTGCCAGTTGGTTGGCCTCTTTGTCGTAATTACGGACGAAGTAATAAGCTATTAATCCCTGATTGAGATTTCAGGTCTGAAGCACTTGCTCTTGCCTCTTGTTCCGAAGTAAATTGTCCTAACACCACTTTATGTAGATTTTTGTGGTACAGCACTTGAAGCTGTTTCCCTGTTGGCACGCTTAAATTGCTAGACAATCGACTGACCATCGCCTCCGCATTATTTCGTTGGCTAAAAGAGCCTAGCTGAAGGTAAATACCCGTTAGCACGGCGGCTTGTTGTTGTGACGTTTTCTGGTCCACTTGCTGAGCAGGAAGATTGCCTGTGTCATCTTGCTTTGCTAATTGGGTGGCGGTTGGCGAAATTGAGCGATCGTTTGGAAATACACGCTCTACTCTTACCTTTGTACTACCTTTCGATGAGTATCCCAACTTGAATGCCGCTGCATAGGAGAGGTCAATGACGCGCTCGCTGTGAAAGGGGCCTCTATCGTTCACTCTGACAATTACCGTTTTGCCATTAGCTAAGTTAGTGATTTTTGCATAGCTTGGAATGGGTAAGGTGCGATGAGCTGCAGACATTCCATAAACGTCGTAAGGCTCCCCGCTACTGGTTTTTTTTCCGTGAAACTTCTTGCCATACCAAGAGGCCAAGCCTTCTGCAACGTAAGGCTTATTGGATGTATCTGGCACCCAAGTGTCGCCCAATACATTGTAAGGTTTATTGGCGAAGCGATTGAGTGGTTCATCTTTCGGCTGGGCATCCGGCGTATTTTCTAAGCCTTGTGGAATATTGTCTGGCGGCCCGTCATCCATGTAGTAGCCACCCTCTTTCGATGGAGGAGGGAGCTTAGGGTCCCGACTAGACTTGCTGCCCGGAATATAGCCAGACTTTGGCTTGTTTTCGGCCGTCTTTGTGCTAGGGTTGGTCGTCGGCTCTTTGGTTGATGTACAACCTGCCAAATAAAAGAGAGAGATCGCAAGAATCACTATCTGTAAGAGTCGCGTACTGATGCCTGCTCGCATATTAGTTTCCAAATCGAATTAATGCACGGTGTCGGTGAATACTCATCAGCAAACCAAAACCAATGCACAAGGTCACTAACGATGTGCCGCCATAACTCATTAATGGCAATGGCACACCAACGACAGGTAGTATGCCTGAAACCATGCCCATATTGACAAATGCATAAGTAAAAAAGGTCATCGTAATGGCACCTGCCAACAATTTGCCAAATAGAGAGCTGGCATGCAAGGTAATGGTTAGGCCTCGAAGCAAGATGCTGAAGTAGATGAGTAATAAAATCACATTACCAACGAGCCCGAACTCTTCAGAGTAAACGGCAAAAACAAAGTCGGTTGTTTTTTCCGGGATGTAATCTAGGTGCGTTTGCGTGCCTTGTAACCAACCTTTGCCTGTTAGCCCTCCGGAGCCAATCGCAATGGTTCCTTGAATGGTGTGGTAACCTTTTCCGAGTGGGTCAGTGGTTGGGTCGATTAATGTTTGTACACGTTGGCATTGGTAATCATGAAAAACTTGGGTGCACCTACCGACATCCGTAACAAACCAAATCGATACAATACCGACGATCAGCATGGGTAAGATTAATTTCCAAGATAATCCAGCAAGGTATAAGACAAAAAAACCCGAGCCAGCAATTAGAATGGATGTACCTAAATCGGGCTGTTTTAAGACAAAAGCAACAGGCAACCCAAGTAATAAGGCGGCAACCAAGAAGTCCCGAGCGCGAAGCATGGACTCATGCTTTTGCATATACCACGCTAACATCATCGGTAGTGCAATTTTCATCATCTCCGAAGGCTGAATTCTGGTTACACCAAGATTCAACCAGCGTCGTGCCCCTTTACTGACATCACCAAACAAAAAGACACCAAGCAATAGTAAGACGCCTAAGATATACAACGGAGGGGCTAAATTCATTAGGCGTTGTGGCGGAAGGCTGGCGACTACCCACATGCAAGCAAATGCCACAGAAAAATTCAGCATCTGCGCTTCTACTCTTGCAAAACTCTTGTCTCCTGCAGAGAAAAGCGTCACTTGCCCTACTAGTAATAAGGCAAGCAGCATCAGGACTAACCAAGGGTCGAGTGGTTTCACTAACCGCTGAATGAGCGACTTAATCATGAGCGAACTCCTCACCTTCACTCGCAGTGGTTTCTGGGGCTGGTTTCTTGCCACCTTTGCTTGCCACGGTCTCAACTACTGGGGTCGCGCGTTTGCCTAACAAATAAAAATCAGTTATTTTTCTTGCGATAGGCGCGGCGGCAGTCGCACCAAATCCGCCATTTTCAACCAACACGGCTAGTGCAATTTTTGGCTGTTCCACAGGCGCAAATGCGATAAACCATGAATGATCTCGATGCATTTCTTTGGTGGTCGCGGCATTGTATTTTGCCCCTTGTTTAATACCGACAACCTGCGCAGTGCCTGTTTTACCTGCCATGGTGTATTGCAGTCCGCCACTGACGGCATAGCCTGTACCGCCAGGTCCCATTACGCCTTGCATTGCATGTTTAATCACTGCAATATTTTCTGGTTTAAAGTTATATCGAGCATATGGGATCGGGTTGATCTGTGTAAGCTGATGAGACTTCACATCTTCTACTTTATTGACCAAGTGAGGTTTAAAGGCGACGCCACCGTTTGCTAGGATCGCGGTTGCATTGGCTAACTGTAACGGGGTATAGGCGTTGTAACCCTGTCCAATACCAATACTAATCACATCACCTAAGTACCATTTACTTTGGGCTGCGCTATAGCGGGGTGCTGGAAATCGCTTTTTCTTCCATTCGGGAGAAGGTAAGACGCCGATAGCTTCCCCTGGCAGATCGATCCCCGTTTGACGACCAAAGCCAAACATAGGCATAAATCGATCAATCTCATCAATTCCCATATCAAACGCGAGGCGGTAATAATAGGTATCACAAGAAGCCGCAATAGATTTGTACATGTCGACTAAGCCATGACCACCCACTTTGTCATCTCTAAATCGGTGGCTACTACCGGGTAAGGAGAAGAACCCTGGGTCGGCAATTGCATCGCTTGGACGACGGTGGCCATACTCAAGCGCTGCAAGAGCCATGAATGGTTTAAACGTGGACCCCGGTGGATAAACCCCGCGAAGCGCTCTGTTGTTTAGGGGACGGAATGGGTTGCTATTTAATTCCTGCCAAGATTGTGAGTCGATGCCATCGATAAATAAGTTCGGGTCGTAGCCGGGTTTGCTAATAAATGCGAGTACGCCGCCAGTACTTGGATCAATGGCTACTAATGCACCTCTTCTGTCACCAAACAACTCATCAGCATACTGCTGTAAATTAATATCTAACGATAAATGCAGTGTCTTACCTGAGACAGGTGCCGTTCTACGTAGAACACGAATCGCGCGACCGGATGAATCGGTTTCTACCTCTTCAACGCCAGTGGTGCCATGTAAGTCATCTTCATAAAATTGCTCTAGGCCATTCTTGCCAATATGGGTTGTTCCCCGATAATTAGCTAGTTTGTCTTCGGCGGCTAGCTTGTCTTCCTCTGCTTGGTTGATGCGACCAATATAGCCAATTACATGTGAGGTGAGTTCTTTATATGGATACTCTCTAAAAAGGCGTGCCTTAATTTCCACCCCGGGAAAGCGATAGTTTTGAGCTGCGATTTTGGCGATCTCTTCATCGGTTAGGCGAATTTTCAGCGGTAGTGTCTCAAAATTCTTGCTCTCCGACTTTAACTTGTAAAACTGGCGTTTTTCTTTTGGGCTAATCGGGAGGATTTGGCTAATTTCGGTAATCGTTTCTTCGAGATCAGCGATTTTATCTGGGCGTAGCTCAAGGGTGTACGCGGTATAGTTGTGCGCTAGAACGATACCGTTTCTATCGACAATTAAGCCCCTATTTGGTGTGACTGGTGCAATGCCAATCCGGTTACTTTCGGCTTGAGTGTGATAGAAGTCATGGCGACTAATTTGAAGCACATAGAATCGATAGGTTAACGTGCCAAACCCTAATAGGATTAATAGCACTAACAAGATGACACGGATCTGAAACTGGACCCCATCTTGATTGTTGTTTTTGAGTGTCGGGCGATTCATGCGTCAGCACCACCCCATTGGGAACTAAACAGCATGGCAATCACAGCTCTGACTCTCTCGCACGACGTTGAGGCCACTGCAGTAAGTGGACAAAGAATGGCCACATCACAGCACCAATCAATGGGGCGCTAAAGTAACTAGGCGTAGGCAGCCTGCCATCTGCTAGTAGTCGTACGCCAGACATGATTAAATTACTCGACAACAGCAGCGGGAGTACGTGAATGGCTTGGTTCCAAAATCCAAACAGCCGCATCCGCCTAGCGAGCAATGAGCTCAGATATAGCATGACCACATACGCCAGTGCGTGCTGACCAAAAAGACTCGTATCAGCAATATCCATCAGTAAGCCAAAGGTAAAGCCCCAGCCAATTGAGATTCGCTCTGGTTCATAGAGGTGCCAGTAAAGTAAAAGGACGGCGACAAAATCAGGCTGGAGCATCAGTCCGTTATTACGCCAAGGTAGTAGGTTAATCGATAATCCACAAAGCAGGGAAAACCATACAAACCATGGCTTAACAGGCAAAAGAAGTGTTTGGTGGCTGCGACTCATTACGACTTACCTTTATTCTTCTTTTTATCTTGGCTAGCAGGTGTTTCTTCAGAGGCCGGATATTCTGGTAACTTAGCTGGTGTGTTTAAAATCAAATAATGCCGGCTATGTTCTACACCACCCAGAGGGCGGCACCATATTTTAGAGAAAGGAAGCCCCGGGCTATGTTCAACCATTTCCACACGGGCTACAGTAATACCAGCAGGGTAAGTGCCATCAATGCCAGAGGTTTGTAGCAAGTCCCCTTTCTTGATGTCTGCATTTGCACCTGCATAACGAACCTCTAGCCAACTATCGTGGCCGGTACCGAAAACGACGGTTCTCTGTCCGGTTCTCGCCACTTCAACTGGTACAGGAAAGTTTTTATCGGTAATGAGTGTAACTTCTGCCACTAATTGGTGAACACGCGTTACTTGGCCAATCAGGCCGTTGGTGTCTAATACCGGAGAACCTTCTGCAATTTTGCTGTTGGTCCCTTTGTCGATAATAATTTTACGGGTAAAAGGATCTCTTCCCGCATAAATCATTTCACTGATAATCCCTTCGCTAGTGTGTTGAAGGGTGAGTCCCATCAATGAGCGAAGCGTCTCATTTTCTTTCGCCAAACGGTTCGCAGCCTGAAGTTGTGCGGTGACTTCTAGTTTTTCTAAGCGAAGACGTTGGTTTTCGGTAGTCAAGTCATGCTGCTTAGTGAGGAAATCCTTGGATGACTCAAACCAGTTGCCTGGCAGCATAGCCGCTTGCTGAAGAGGGTATAAGGCAACAGAAACGTTGTCTCTCACCGTTTCAAGATATCGAAATCGACTGTCAGTAAAAATAAGTACAAGCGAAGCAATCCCGAACCACAGTAATTTACTGAGTGGGGTTTGCTTGTTGCCAAAAAAAGCGGGTTGGGATTCTTTTTCCACGATCTGCCATCGATCCGGTAAAACGCACAGGGCGAGACTAATGCTCGCCCTTATTTAACATAGCTAACTGCGAATCTTACCAATTAATCATAGGTAAAGATGCTGCCAGAAACGACCTTGTCTAGCTTCTCTA
The DNA here is from genome assembly GCF_020564625.1 of Leeia speluncae. NCBI lineage: Bacteria > Pseudomonadati > Pseudomonadota > Betaproteobacteria > Neisseriales > Leeiaceae > Leeia > Leeia speluncae. The sequence continues at coordinate 291,444 of NZ_JAJBZT010000005.1, read as the reverse complement.
GCGCACGGCCAGAACCTCTAGCAACGCATGTCAGTGGGTCTTCTGCAACAATCACTGGCAAACCAGTTTCTTCTATCAACAGACGGTCTAGTTCACGTAGGAGTGCGCCACCACCAGTCAGTACCATGCCTTTTTCAGCGATGTCTGCGCCTAGTTCTGGAGGGGTTTGTTCCAATGCTGATTTAACTGCGGAGACAATCTGATTTAATGGTTCTGTCAAAGCTTCTAGAATTTCGTTTGAAGTGATCGTGAATGAACGTGGAATACCTTCGGCTAGATTGCGGCCTTTTACTTCCATTTCACGCACTTCTGCGCCTGGGAAGGCAGAACCAATGCGCTTCTTAATTTCTTCTGCGGTGGTTTCACCAATCAACATGCCGTAGTTACGACGAATGTAGTTGATAATCGCCTCATCAAACTTGTCGCCACCCACGCGTACGCTGCTAGAGTAAACAATACCGCCCAATGAAATCACACCCACTTCGGTCGTACCGCCACCTATATCGACAACCATCGAACCCGTAGGCTCTTCTACTGGAAGACCTGCACCAATTGCCGCTGCCATTGGTTCTTCGATCAATTCTACTTTCGATGCGCCAGCGTTTAGGGCAGATTCTTTAATCGCACGACGTTCAACTTGAGTAGAGCCGCATGGCACACAAATCACAATGCGTGGGCTACGAGAGAAAAGGCGTGAAGGGTTCACTTTTTTGATGAACTGCTTCAGCATTTGTTCGGTCACGGTAAAGTCTGCAATCACGCCATCTTTCATCGGACGAATTGCACGGATGCTACCTGGGGTACGGCCAAGCATTTTTTTTGCTTCTAGACCAACGGCCAAAATGGTCTTTTTACCACCGGTGCCGCCTTCTTGTTGAATAGCAACTACAGATGGCTCGTCAAGTACGATGCCTTTGCCGGAAACCCAAATCAATGTGTTAGCGGTGCCAAGGTCAATGGCCAAATCATTTGAAAAATAGTTGGATAGTGAACCAAACATGGTAAGTCCTTGTAATTCCGCTCGATTTTCTTATTAAGCATAGACAGCCCCCATGGGCTGTCCTGTAAAATACGGTCTTCGCAATCGCGTAAAAGTGATTTGCTAACTTATTATCTGTTAGCCAATTTCAGCAGCGCGTTGCAAATAGAGTATGATAACCTATTCAGGTTCCCAAATTAAGCATGAAAAGTGGACATTTTTATGTCATTAACACCAGAAGAAATTAAAAAGATTGCTCGGTTAGCTCGTTTACGTGTTTCCGAGGAAGAAATTACCCATCTGCAAGGCCATTTTTCAGGGCTGTTTGCGTTAGTAGATGAGCTTCAGTCGATTGATACTGAGGGCGTGGCGCCAATGTCACATGCTCAGGATATTGCTTTGCGATTGCGTGAAGATAAAGTGACTGAAGTGAATCGCCGTGAAGCCTTGCAGTCAGTGGCACCACAAGCCGAAAAAGGTTTGTATTTAGTGCCAAAAGTGATCGAATAACCCTCGCTAGTACAGAACAGTTGATATGCAAAATGCTACGTTGAAGTCGTTGGCCGAGGCATTGGCCAACAAAAGTGTCAGCAGTGAAGAGCTGGCGAAATCTTATTTAGCACGTATCACGTCGCTAAACCCATCCTTAAATGCATTCATCACGATTGATGAAGAAAAATCTTTAGCAGAAGCCAAAGCGGCTGATGCGTTAAGAGCCGCAGGCAATGCAGGTTTGCTGACTGGCGTGCCGTTGGCGCATAAAGATATTTTTGTCGCGGAAGGCTGGCGTTCGACATGTGGCTCAAAAATCTTGAGCAACTTTGTCTCCCCATACGATGCAACGGTGGTGGCGAAATGTAAAACCGCCGGGATGGTTAACCTAGGTAAACTCAACTGTGACGAGTTTGCAATGGGTTCATCGAATGAAAACAGTGCATTTGGCGCAGTAAAGAACCCTTGGGATTTAACCGCGGTGCCAGGTGGTTCTTCTGGTGGCTCGGCGGCTGCGGTGGCTGCTCGTCTAGTCCCTGTTGCTACAGGCACGGATACTGGTGGATCGATTCGTCAGCCAGCTAGCTTCTGCGGCATTACGGGTATTAAACCAACCTACGGCGTAGTTTCTCGTTACGGTATGGTTGCCTATGCGTCTAGCTTTGATCAGGGCGGACCAATGGCGCAAACGGCAGAAGATTGTGCGTTGCTATTGAACGTGATGTCAGGGTTTGATGAACTAGACTCTACTAGCCTTGAGCGAGAAGTAGAGGACTATGCCAGCGATTTGAATACCCCATTAAACGGCTTAAGAATCGGCCTGCCGAAAGAATACTTTGCTGACGGGTTAGACAATGAAGTGGCTAGCGCAGTGCTTGCGGCGGTAGAGGAGTATAAGAAGCTTGGTGCAACAGTGGTTGAAGTGAGCTTGCCGAAAACTCGAATGGCGATTCCAACCTATTATATTTTGGCACCAGCAGAAGCCTCTAGTAACTTAAGCCGTTTTGATGGTGTACGTTATGGACATCGCGCCGCAGAATATACTGACTTGGTGGATATGTACGAGAAGTCACGTACCGAAGGATTTGGTGCTGAAGTGAAGCGTCGTATTCTGACGGGTGCGTATGTGCTATCTCATGGTTACTATGATGCCTATTATCTGAAAGCACAAAAGGTACGTCGCCTGATTGCAGAAGACTTCCAAAAAGTATTTGAAGTGTGTGATGTGATTATGGGGCCGGCTGCGCCAACCGCTGCTTTTGATCTTGGTAGTCATACCAATGATCCGTTGCAAATGTATTTGGAAGATGTTTATACCTTATCGCCAAACTTAGCCGGTTTACCTGCGATGAGCGTGCCTGCTGGCTTTACTAGCAACGGTCGTCCAATCGGTTTGCAGATTGTTGGTAACTATTTTGCTGAAGCTAAAATGTTAGGTGTTGCTCATCAATATCAACAAGTAACTGATTGGCATCAGCGCGCACCAAGCCTATAAACGTAAATGCCTAGCCCCGCTGTTCATCAATTAGAGAAAATTGCTAGATTGTCTTGGCCAGCGGAGGATGAAGCGTTTTTGCAATCCGATTGGTGCTGTCGGGCAAACGGCGGCTACTCCAAACGAGCAAATTCAGCGTGGGTCGATGTGGCTGCTGAACAATCGTGGGAAACCATTGTTGCGACAACAGAAGCTTGGTATGCAAAGAGACAGCAGCAAAGTGTCATTAAGTTAACAGATTGGCAGCCTAGATCGTTGGATAATTATCTTCATGATCGAGGCTACAAGGTCTTAGACCCATCAACAGTGATGGTGAAATCGCTGGTCAGTGAAGGGATATACAAGCCAATTCAAGATGGCTTGTATATCGGTGAGACGGATGACCGTTGGCAACAAGATTATCGGCGTTTGTCTGATCTGCCGGCTGATAAATTTGTGCCCTTTATGACTCAGTTAACGCTAATGCCAGAGCGAATTGCCATAACGGCCTATTCATCGGGGCTGGCGCTGGCAACTGGTTTGGGGATCATCGTCGATGGTTTTCTGGGGTTGTGCGATATTGTGACGGCGGTACCTCACAGGCGTCAGGGTCATGCTGAGCGTGTAGTGGCTTCATTACTGTATGAAGGTATCCAGCGTGGTTGTCACACGGCTTGGCTGCAAGTGTTTAATCATAATGTGGTGGCAAGTAGGCTATATCAAAAATTGGGTTTTCAACCTGCATATGGCTATCACTATAGAGTTCGTGATTAAGTAACAATGAATTTCATGTCATCTCGCCTTGGCAGATGGCATAGCAAGACAAAATGGGAAGAGACAAAGCGCCTCCCAAAATATGAGAAAAGGTAAACGATAATGCAATGGGAAGTTGTGATCGGGCTAGAAGTTCACGTACAGCTCAACACCAAATCCAAGATTTTCAGTGGTAGTTCGACAGCATTTGGTGCCGAACCGAACCGTCAAGCAAATGCCTTTGATGTGGCATTGCCTGGTGTGTTACCAGTGATGAACCGCGAAGCAGTCGAAAAAGCCATTCGCTTTGGTTTGTCGATTGGCGCAAAGGTGAATCGCACTTCTATTTTTGCTCGTAAAAACTATTTCTACCCTGATTTGCCAAAGGGCTACCAAATTAGCCAGTTTGAATTGCCGGTGGTAGAAGGTGGTACCTTAGCTATTCAGGTGGGCGATCAAGAAAAGATTGTTGAATTGACTCGCGCACACTTGGAAGAAGATGCTGGAAAATCTTTGCATGAAGATTTTCATGGTATGTCAGGCATTGATTTGAACCGTGCTGGTACGCCATTGCTAGAAATCGTTTCAGAGCCAGTTATGCGTTCTAGTGCCGAAGCGTCTGCTTATGGTCGTGCGCTTCATTCGCTAGTCACTTGGTTGGATATTTGTGACGGTAACATGCAAGAAGGTAGCTTCCGTATGGATGCTAACGTTTCTGTGCGTCCAAAAGGCGAAACTAAGCTAGGTACACGTTGCGAGGTGAAAAACGTTAACTCGTTCAAGTTCCTAGAAAAAGCGATTGATTACGAAGTTCGTCGTCAGATCGAATTGATCGAAGACGGTGGCAAGGTGGTTCAAGAAACCCGTCTATATGATCCTGACCGTGATGAAACCCGCTCTATGCGCAGTAAAGAAGATGCGCATGATTACCGTTATTTCCCAGATCCTGATTTATTGCCGCTGCAAATTAGCGAAGCATGGATTGAGCGAGTAAAAGCGGCATTACCGGAATTGCCACAAGCACTAAAAGTGCGGTTTATGGATGTGTATAGTTTACCGGTAGCAGATGCTAGCCAACTATCTTCAAACAAAGCATTGGCGTCTTTTTATGAGGCAACAGTGCAGGCGTTAGGTGGTGAAGGTAAGTTGGTGGCTAACTGGGTGCTGGGCGAAGTGATGGCCCAGTTAAACCGCGAAGAAAAATCGATTAGTGATTGCCCTGTTTCTGCTGTGCAATTAGCTGGCTTGCTGCGCCGCATTCAAGACAATACGATTTCTAGCAAAATTGCTAAAGATGTACTTGCCGCTATGTGGGCGGGTGAAGGTGAGGCTGACGCTGTCATCGAAGCGAAAGGCTTGAAGCAGATTACAGATACGGGCGCGATCGAATCCATGATCGATGAAGTGTTGGTAAATAATGCCGCAATGATTGCCGAATATAAATCAGGTAAAGAGAAGGCATTTAATGCACTAGTCGGCCAGTGTATGAAGGCATCTAAAGGGAAAGCCAACCCTGCGCAGGTGAATGCGCTCTTAAAGCAAAAACTGGATAGTTAATTACTTTACAGATGAATGCCCCCTAAAATAAAACCGCCTCACAGGCGGTTTTATTTTGGGGGGCAAGTGCTGTTAGTTTGGCATTTTGCTTTCAATAAAGGTGACGCATGGTCGTCCTTGCCAAGTGACTTTTCCTGCCGCATCCGTTAAGACATTATTTCCGCACCTAGCGCTAACGCGGAATTGCGTGGTTCCTTTTGTATCAATGAGGGAAATATCATCACGTTGTTGCTCTACCGTGCTAGCGATCCCTTCTGAAAAGGCATTGGCCACGGTATAGTTAAATGGCACTGCGGTTTTGCCAGATTTGTCGATAAAGCCATATTGCTGGCTTTTTGCATCGACTACTAAAGCAAGTCCTTCCGCATAGTTGTCTACATAACGATATTTCGTTTTGAAGGCGAACTGCCCATTTGGTTTTACATAACCAGACAGTCCATTATCATCGTGCGCACTGGTCACCGGTGCTAATCCATCTACAAACTTTGCTTTATAAGCATCACTGTATATAAAGTAGCCAGCAGGAAGTGGATAGCGTTCACCCGTTAAACTGGTTAATACATAATTTCCATTGCTACCATTCTCCTGAATCCGCCCTTCACCTACCCAATCAATGTATTTTCCTTGCTTACTAAGCGCTTCATTCAGCTGTCCATTACCATCGTAAACTTGGTGCTTTCCATTTGCCTGCCACATGATTAACTCACCAAAGTCATCCACTTGATCTCCCCATGGGGTAAGTTGCTTACCTTTGTCGTCAAAAAGGGCTTGGGTTTGTTTGGTTTGTAATACAAGGGTTTGGTCTTCGAGTAAGTTGGCACCTTCAAACACATCCTCTAATCGTAGAGATTTTCCATTAGAGTTAACAAACCATGTGCCCGTATTCGTTTGAATTTCTAGCCAAGTGGGGATGTTGCTATCTTTGGGTGGTGTATCATTAATTAAGCGAGGGCTATCGTTTTCGTTGAATCGAATGGCTGTGTTAATTTCCTGCCCTTTGCGATCGAACAGTTGGCACGCTTTGTTTGTACATCCAATATAAAAGCGGTCTTGAAAGTTACTTAAGCGATTAAATTTCGCAGGAATAATGTCTTTTCCTTTGCTATCGACCAAGCCTTCGACATACTCTCCATTAACTGTTTTTGAGCTTCGATAGAAGGTACTGTTCTCTTCTTTTTCTAAGCGATCAAAAATAGGTTGAGTCAGCCACTCGCCGCTTCTGTCTAATAGAGCAATTTTTCCGGTGCTTCGATTTTGAATAGGTACACTGCCACGTTCACCAAATTGAGTGCTGAGCAGATATAGGTTATTGTCCAAAAGCTTGGGGGCTTGTCCGGCTTTTAAGAGAAGTAACTGCTTGTTTTTGCGTGCAAATAATGTATCCCCATCTGGGCGGGAGACATCTTCAAATGTTTCTGGCCAAGCGGGCTTGCCTGTTGCGTCCAAAATCTGCCATTGGTTATAAGCTGTTTGGACAGAGAATAGTTGATCACCTTCTCCAATCATGACCTTTTCAAATTGCGGTTGGATGATCCATTTGCCAGACAAATCCATCACGCCGTATTTATGATCATAAGCGTAGGCAATAACAAATTTACTATTTCTTTTATTCTCATAAGCACTAATAAAATAGGCCCCTCTTTGGCTTATTTCACCAGAAGTGGTATTGAGTAAATAGGTCTGATCAGAACTGCTGTCATCCATTTTGACCGTAAGGAAACCATCTCTTTCCCCACTGGAGATTTCTTTCCAAATAGGTGGGTAGAATTTTTTTAGTGCTGGAATGTATAGGCCAACACTTTCTACATCCTCTGCCCCACGCTTTGAAATGCGAATTGCTATCCCTTTTGAACCATCTTCAGTATATGTGTCGCTTGAGTCGTTATATAACACATCAAAGAAATAGGCTTTTGGGTCTCCAGGAAGTTGTTCTGCTGTTAGTACATCTTGCCCGGTCTCAACTGCAATTAACTTTGTCTGTTCTTCACCGGTTTCGCTATTTTCTAGATGAAGAATGCCTAGTCCATTCCCCACAGATTGGAAGGTAGAGTAGCCATCTACTTCGGCTAATGTTTTGCCTTGCAGATTCTTATAGGTAGTTTTGTTTTGAGTCGTATAGCTAAATAAACGGTCGGAAAGGATGTGAATTTCTGCATCAATTGTCGGTTTGATTACCCATTGACCTGACGTATTAATCAATCCAAAGTGGGTGCCATCTAACGTAGCTGTCGCGAGATTGAATTTATACTCACCGATAGATTGTAAGGATGGTGGCAGTATTTCTTTACCGTTGACGTCCACTAAACCGTACCGTTGGTCTTTCTGGACGATAAATAAATGATTTCTTAACGCTTGGATGCCATCAAAAATCGCAGGGGTAAGCACTTTACCGCTGGTGTCTATTAGCCCAAATCGGTTGTTCTCTTCATAACCAAATACACCAATCCCATTTCTAAAATTGGTAATATTGGATTGAGCAAGTGAGGTGACCGCCCCAGTTGGCGAGAGAAGCATTATTTGTTGTTTCTTGTAACCAATAAAGCGGTTTTTAGACGTACTGTTGAACCATTGAGAGAGATCCTCACGTGGCTCGGAAATGACTTCTCCACTTGTATTGATCAGCGCGAATTTCCCAGAAGAGAGGGTCACAATTGCACTATTACCGTTAAACCCTTCTGCTTCTTTAAAGGATTTAGCAAGAGCGTTTTTACCCGCTCGATCGATATAATAAGCTTCCTTACCTATTTTGACTGCCGCTAATCCATTTTGAAAATCGGATGCCTCCTCGAATTGAGGGGCGATAATCATTTTCCCTGCTTTATCGACATACCCCCATTTATGGTCTAGGTAGACAGCAGCTAATCCCTCATGGAAAGGATGGATAATCTCTTTAATGCCCTGCTGGTTTAGCGCGAAGCTTTTAAAAGGAAGAGAGGCGATCGCAATGGAGATCAGTGTGACGCGAAGCTTGGAGGGGAGGGTATGCATGAGGACTTTCAAAAGAAGTTTTCTATATCTTTGGAATATGACAAATAGAATTGAATTGGTCAAGTCTGAAGCGTCCTCTCTTCAAACTTGACCGACAGCAGGCTAAATCTTATAAAAGATTTAAAATGGCCTCTGCACTGCTGACTTCAAATTGGCCGGCTGCTTCAACCGCAACTTGCGATACAACGCCATTTTTAACAATCATCGCAAAACGCTGGCAGCGAACACCCATATGGCGAGTGGTTAGATCAAGGGTGAGTCCTAATGCTTGTGTGTAAGCGGCGCTTCCATCTGCCATCATACGTACTTTGCCACTTGCGCCTTGCTGAACGCCCCATGCATGCATTACAAAAGCATCATTTACGGCAAAGCACCATACTTCATCCACACCTTTTGCTTTAAACGCTTCAATTTGAGAAATATAGCCAGGCAGGTGTTTTGCCGAGCAGGTTGGTGTAAATGCGCCAGGTAGACCGAAGATAACAATGGTTTTATCTTTAACTAGTTCGCTAACCTCAAATTGATTTGGCCCAACGCTGCATCCGTTGCCTTCTACTTCAACGAATTCTGTTAGCAACCCAGCTGGTAATGTTTGTCCGACAGTAATCATTTATTCACCTTTATTTGGTAAGCGATGCCCATAATAGGCATAGGGTTTTTGTTGCTCAAAAAAGTACAGGCCCATATAAATGGGCCTGTTGGATCGTCTGTTTAAAAATCTTAGAGCACGTAACGCGCTAGATCCTCGTTTTGTACTAGCATGCCAAGTTGAGCATCTACTTCAGCAGCCGTTAGTGTGATCTGTTTTTCAGTTTCATTGGCACATTGAAAGCTAATCTCTTCTAGCAGTCTTTCTAGCACGGTGTGTAACCGTCTTGCGCCAATATTTTCGGTTTTTTCATTTACGGACCAAGCAATTTCAGCTAAGCGATGAATTGCATCTGGTGTGAACTCAAGTGAAACCCCTTCCGTAGCTAACAAAGCTTGGTATTGCTTGGTTAAACAAGCATCGGTGCTGGTGAGAATGCTTTCAAAATCTTTTACCGATAAAGATTCTAATTCCACACGGATCGGGAAGCGACCTTGTAATTCAGGAATCAAATCAGACGGTTTGGCCAAATGAAAGGCACCACTCGCAATAAATAAGATATGGTCTGTTTTTACCATGCCATATTTTGTTGTAATGGTTGTACCTTCTACTAACGGCAGTAGGTCGCGTTGAACACCTTGGCGAGAAACCTCGCCACTATTTTGCCCATCTGATCGGCTAGTGATTTTGTCGATTTCATCCAAAAACACGATGCCGTTTTGCTCAACGTTTTTTAGCGCTTTTGCTTTTACTTCTTCATCGTTAACTAATTTGCCTGCTTCTTCATCAATGAGTAGTTTATATGCTTCTTTCACTGATAATTTTTGACTTTTTTTGCGCTGATTGCCCATATTCTGGAACATGCCTTGAATTTGGCTAGTCAGATCTTCCATGCCTGGTGGCGCAAAAATTTCCGCCGTCATTTTTGGCGCATCCAGTTCGATCTCAATTTCTTTATCGTCTAATTTGCCTTCACGAAGCATTTTGCGGAATTTTTGGCGCGTCGCAGTATCTTCTGTTTTATCTTCTTCCAAGCCAAAACCGGTTTGACGCGGCGGAAGTAATGCATCTAACACGCGATCTTCTGCGCGATCTTCCGCATGGTGACGCTGTTTTTTTGCTTCTGTTTCACGTGTCTGTTTGATGGCCATTTCTACTAAATCGCGCACGATGCTATCTACATCACGGCCGACATAGCCCACTTCTGTAAATTTTGTTGCTTCAATTTTGATGAAAGGCGCATCTGCTAATTTGGCCAAGCGGCGGGCAATTTCTGTTTTACCCACGCCAGTAGGTCCAATCATTAAGATATTCTTAGGTGTGATCTCATGGCGAAGAGGCTCTGCTACTTGCTGACGACGCCAGCGATTTCTCAGCGCGATGGCAACCGCTTTCTTAGCTGCTTGTTGCCCGATAATGTGTTTGTCCAATTCGTGGACGATTTCTTGAGGAGTCATGCTCATGAGGAAATCCAATGACGTAAACAAAAAGTGGGTACTTTTTGCTGATTAATCTAATGTCTCGATCAGATGATTCTGATTGGTATAAATACAAAGATCGCCTGCAATGGTGAGCGATTTTTTCACAATCTCTGCTGGGCTGAGTTCGGTATTTTCCCAAAGTGCGCGGGCGGCAGATTGTGCATAAGCACCACCAGAACCAATTGCTGCAATGCCTAGTTCAGGTTCGAGAACGTCGCCATTACCCGTGATAATTAAGGTGTGGTCACGGTTGGCAACCGCAAGCATGGCTTCTAATCTGCGAAGCATGCGGTCTGTTCGCCAATCTTTGGCAAGCTCCACTGCCGCACGTAATAGGTGGCCTTGATGTTTTTCTAATTTGCCTTCAAAGCGCTCAAATAGTGTAAACGCATCTGCCGTTCCACCTGCAAAGCCCGCTAAAATTTGTTCGTGATATAACCTGCGAATTTTCCGAGCGGTTGATTTGATGACAATATTGCCAAGGGTGACTTGGCCGTCACCACCGAGTGCGACTTGATTGCCGCGGCGAACAGATAAAATGGTTGTACCGTCAAATTGCTGCATGCGCTTACTTCCTATTCTAGATCTACTTCAAATAGGGGCAGACAGAGAAATCTCAAGTGGTAGAGCGGTTTATTTTCGGTAATGAATACGACAGAATGCGTGCATGTCTAGCACTCTAAATAGGGCGCCGACTAAATGAGAGACATGTCGGAGGTGAATCTCTTTTCCTTGTTGCTGCATTTGCACAATCATATGTAACAAATGTCCTGCCGCAACAAAGTCAATCCGCTCTAGCTTTAAGCAACTAATGCTAATCGTCGAACGTTCTTTGGCAAACTCAACTAATTTGTCGAGTTCAGCCGTTTTGAGTGCGGTATAGACGCCATCTAGCGCAAATTGGTCTTCATCTGCTGTGAATGCAGTCGTTTGCAAATGCGCGGGAGTAACTGGTTTTACTACTTGCTTGGGCGGTTCCCAAGAAGGAGGGGATACTTCATAGGTGACAGCAAAATCGACCGCTGTATTTTCGAAGTTTTCCTGATCATCTAGCCATTGCAATAGCTCTAGTTTGAGTAACCAGAAGACAAGATCATCCGGCGACGGTCTGCCTACCTCTAATTTACCGTTTAATGCAGAGTCAAATACTGCGGCAGAACGAAAAGAGAGTTTTTTATTACTTTTACGGACCGTGGTGAGTGCTTGGTGAAGTAACTTGCAGCCTTCGGGTGCTAATTGCGTAATTGCTTGGCAATCAATCGTCACTTCTTCAAACTTTTTAAGTAGTTGCTGAAGCTGTTGAAGAAGAACTCGGGTATGCGTAATGTCAATTAATGGTGGAAGCGACATGACGCCTTGTGTCTCTGGTGCCGCTTTTACTTTTTTGCCGGAATCGCGCCAAATAGGTGCAGTGCGTTCAAAACGCATGACAAATTGCAACGCTAGTTGTTCGAAGAGTTGCTTTTCATCTTGTAACTGATAAAGCTCAAATAGCATCAGCCAAAGTTCAATATCAGTGGCTGAATCGGATTGTAACTGAGCCTCAATTAGCTCTCTTGCATCCCGGTCTTGTTCATTGGCATAGAGAATAGCTGCTTCATCTAGGATTGAAACGTCCACAGGGTCTAGTGTGGAGGTTGGATCCATCAATGTGTCATCGATGAAATCGGTTTCTAACTCCTCGGTAGAAGGCGTTTCTGGTTCTGCGGGGGCTGACAATACCTCTACCTGTCCACTAGGTCTGACTACTTGTGGATAATCGGGTAGGACGGATTCTTCCGTGTTAGAACCCTTTTTCTTGAAAAAGGAGAACATAAGTGTTGTCTACTTAGCCCTTTAGGCGATATGGTTATTCAATCGTAAAGTCTACGCCGGTTTGCTCTTTTAGTACACGCTTTAGACTGGCAAAAAACTCATCATCTGACCGGCTATCCATCCATTTTTCATTTTTTAACTTAAAATGAAAGCCACCACTTTTTGCCGCAATCCAGATTTCTTGATTAGGAGTATGGCGATTAACAATAATTTTACTGCCATTTTCGCACTCAATATCTAATACGTTACCCGAAAGCAGGCATTCGATATCCTCCCCTGAGTCGTCTAATGCAGACATGATCTGATCAAAAATTTGGTCGGTGATTGCTAAGAATTGAGATTCTTCCAATTGATGAAATCCTGAGAGATAAAACAGTATGTGAATGGCAAAGTCATTGTCACGACTTCATGCTAACATATTACGTCATATTTACCGTAATTCTAGTAAAGATCCCGATTATGTTAAGAAAAATGTCTTTATTGACTTTAACTGGTGCGCTTGTACTTGGGTTGACCGCATGTGGTATTAAAGGACCGTTATACTTGCCAAAAGACAAGAACGGCAAAGTAGAACAACCTGCCTCTAACTAATAAAGATGAAAAGGTGGCTTGCATCCACCTTTTCCATCGATTTAGTGACTTCCTTCGGCGAGTCTAATTTTCTTCAATGTTGCAGTCGTGGAAGTATCAAATAGGAATGGAATGCTGTGAACGCTTCCGCCCCACTGAATCACTTCTGGTGCGCCAACAATATTTTCAGGCGCCCAATCTCCACCTTTGACCAAAATATTTGGCTGAATCTGCAAGATCCGCTCGATTGGCGTATCTTCTTCAAACCAAGTAACAGCTGATACGCATTCTAAAGCGGCAATCACGGCCAAGCGATTTTCAAGTGGGTTGATTGGTCTGTCATCGCCTTTGCCAAGCCGTTTGACAGACGCATCCGAATTTAAGGCGACAATCAGACCGGCGCCTAAAGCACGTGCTTGTGCTAAATAAGTAACATGCCCTCTATGCAAAATATCAAAACAACCATTTGTAAACACTAGTGGTCTTGGCAGGCGGGTGATCGCGCCAGCTAAATCTGCTGGCGCAATGATTTTTTGCTCAAAAGAAGGGCTGTTGTAACTCATTCTGCGCTAGCTGCTTTGTTTAATGATTTGCGATACAGGTTCAATTGTTGAACGTTCTCAAATTGCTGATCAAATAAGCTGGATAGATTACGCAAAATGCCACCAACAACACGTGCTTCGCAGTCTTTGTTGAAATCAATCTGATGATCTAACCAGTGTTCTAGCCATTCTGGATTTGGAAGTCGGCTTTGAATGGTGTCGTTAGGGAATAGAGATTCGTTCACGTGCAAGTTAGTAGGGTGCAATGGTTTGCTAGCACGACCGCTAGAAGCCATTAATACGCCAATTTTAGTAAATGCACGTTTTGCTTCATTGCCATCAATCTCAATGGCTTTTTTCATGTACTTTAAGTAAGCGCCACCGTGACGTGCTTCGTCGCGGCTGATGGTTTCATAAATGAATTTAATCACTGGCTCTGTGTGCCATTCGCTTGCACGACGGTACCATTGCGTTAAACGTACCTCACCGCAAAAATGCAGCATCAAGGTTTCTAGTTTTGGTGCAGGATCGAACTCAAAGCGAACTTTGTGTAGTTCTTCTTCGGTAGGGCATAGGTCTGGACGGAAACGGCGTAGGTATTCCATCAGGACTAGCGCATGCTTTTGTTCTTCGTAAAACCAGATCGACATGAACGCAGAAAAGTCGCTGTCATCGCGGTTGTCGCGTAGGAACATTTCGGTTGCTGGTAAAGCCGACCACTCGGTGATGGCGTTCATCTTAATGGTCATCGCTTGTTCGTCACTCAGCTTGTCAGCCTCGAACGAGCTCCAAGGAATATCAGTCTCTAAATCCCAGCGGGCTTTTTCTAAAGATGCAAACAGTTCGGGGTACAGCATGAGGCAAACCTTCAAAAAATTTAAAAATCTCGTCATCGTACCTAAATTGTAGTGACAAATCCATGAAAGGAATGTGAATTATTTCTGTTTAAACCAATGGCATGTAAAATTTTGCGCGTTTAACCACCAACCTTTCGCTGACAAATTGCTTGCTAGGACTTAAAATGCGAAGTTATTGATTTTTTTGGAATGATTGGAAGAGTTTAGACCATGCGCGCCAGCCAATATCTGATTACCACTCTTAAAGAAGCTCCTGCGGAAGCAGAGTTAATTTCGCATCGCCTGATGATTCGTGCTGGTTTAATTAAGCGCTTGGGCAGCGGCTTATATACTTGGATGCCTGTCGGTCTTAAAGTGTTGCGTAAAGTGGAAGCCGTTGTTCGTGACGAAATGGCAAAAACCGCGAAAGCGTTAGAACTGTTGATGCCAGCTGTTCAACCTGCTGAACTGTGGCAAGAATCCGGCCGTTGGGAGTTTTACGGCAAAGAACTGCTTCGCTTAAAAGATCGCCATGAGCGCGATTTTGTTATCGGCCCTACCCACGAAGAAGTGGTAACGGACGTTGTGCGTCGTGACATCAAGAGTTACAGACAGCTTCCTGTGAACCTATATCAAATTCAAACCAAATTCCGCGATGAGATTCGCCCACGTTTTGGGGTGATGCGCGCGCGCGAGTTTGTAATGAAAGACGGTTACTCATTCCATACAGATTTTGCTAGCTTAGAAAAAACCTACTGGGATTATTACAACGCGTACTGCAATGTGTTTACCCGTCTAGGTTTAAAATTCCGCCCAGTCGCAGCAGATACGGGTTCTATTGGTGGTACCGGTTCGCATGAATTCCAAGTGCTGGCAGATTCTGGTGAAGATGCCATTGTTTGGTGTCCTACGTCAGATTTTGCGGCCAATATTGAATTAGCAGAGGCTGTTTCTCCTGCGCATGCTCGCCCAGCAGCGGCGGAGAGCATGACAAAAGTACATACACCTGGCGTAAAAACCATTGCTCAACTAGCTGATTTCTTAAAAATTCCAGTAGAGAAGACGGTTAAAGCGGTGGTGGTGGACGGTGTCGATGGCAAGCCTGTCTTGCTGATGGTGCGCGGTGATCACTCTCTAAATGAGATCAAAGCTGAAAAATTACCACAGGTGAAGTCACCGCTCGCGTTCTCTACACCTGAATCCATTGTGGAAGCGTTTGGTGCGGCACCTGGTTCATTGGGGCCTGTGAACTTCCCTGGTACGGTGATTATGGATCGCACAGTAGACCGTATGGGCGATTTCGTCATTGGTGCCAACGAAGATGATATGCACTTTACCGGTGCCAATATTGGCCGTGATATCCCTGAACCACTTGTTGCTGATATCCGTAATGTAGTGGAAGGTGATCAATCGCCTGACGGCAAAGGCGTATTAGAAATTTGTCGTGGTATTGAAGTTGGCCATATTTTCCAACTGCGCACTAAATACTCTGAAGCGATGCAATGTACCTACCTTGATGCGGATGGTCAGAGTGTGCCGATGGAAATGGGTTGCTACGGCATTGGTATTTCTCGCGTGGTGGCAGCATGTATCGAGCAAAACAATGACGATAAAGGGATTATCTTCCCTGCTGCCATGGCGCCATTTACGTTGGCAATTGTCCCTGTTGCAGCAGATAAAAACCCTCAAGTTGCTGAAACGGCGGATTCCCTATACCAATCTTTGTTGGCTGCGGGTGTCGATGTATTGCTAGACGACCGCGCTGAGCGTCCTGGCGTGAAGTTTGCCGATATGGAGCTATTAGGTATCCCATTCCGTGTCACCGTAGGCGGCAAAGGGTTGGAAAAAGGGATTGTGGAGTTTGCAATCCGCGCAACCGGTGAAGTGAAAGAGTTGCCAGTTGGAGAGGCGCTAGCATTGATCCAATCTAACATGGCGGTTTAATCTGATTGTTGATGCTTAAGAATTACAGCGGCATGCAGAAACTGACGAAAAACGTCACATTGCGACAAAAATTGCTAATGTCATCTTTTGTGTTGTTGGCATTGTTTGCTAAAGATTGCATTGCTGGCCGCCAAGAAAAAGAAATTTTGGCGCCTGCAGTGCAAACCGCAATGCAACAAGCAATTAATGATTCACGTGAGCCAAAGCTGATTTTTCCAACCAAAGCGGAAGGCGATGCATGGTTGACAGAAATGATGCGTCGACTTGAAAAGCGCGTGCCAGATGAGTTTATGCGGAGACGCTTGCTTACTATGGTGCAGTACGAGGCATCCAGAGCGGGGCTCGACCCGCAAATGGTGCTTGGGCTTATTCAAGTAGAAAGTGGTTTTAAGAAATATGCGATTTCCTCTGTCGGTGCAAAAGGCTTGATGCAGGTGATGCCTTTTTGGGTAAAGCAAATAGGGAATGAAAACCACAATCTATTTGATGAGGCGACGAGTCTTCGATTTGGATGCACCATTTTGCGTCACTATCTCAATATCGAGAAAGGTGATCTGTATCGTGCCTTAGGTCGATACAACGGCAGTTTAGGCAAGCCAGAGTACCCTAACCTTGTATTAGGTGCTTGGCGAAAAAATTGGTCATGGCCGTAGTTGGTTGTGGCTGTTAGGGAGCGATATTCGGCTATTTGTCATAATATGACTGACGCATTTTGCTAATAGTTGACGCTCAGCGTCACCCCGAATAAAATCCCGACAAAATTACTCGACTATTTTAGGGCGTTTTGCTTGTAAAGAGTCGCTAATCTAATTGTATATGGAGTAAAAAAATGAGCGTGCAAGAGCAAATTCACCAAACAGTAACTGGTAATAAAGTTGTGCTTTATATGAAAGGCACACCTACTTTTCCGCAGTGCGGCTTCTCTTCTATGGCTGTTCAGATCCTAAAAGCCTGCGGCGTCAATGAATTTGTCGCAGTGAATGTGCTAGAAGATGCTGAAGTTCGTCAAGGCATCAAGGAATATGCTAGCTGGCCAACGATTCCTCAGTTGTATGTCAATGGTGAGTTTGTTGGTGGTTCAGACATCATGAAAGAAATGTTCCAAAGTGGTGAGTTGCAGACACTGCTGGGATAATTCTTTGTCATGTTGTTCCAGACGATTTACCATAAGGCCCTTTTGGGCCTTTTCTATTTTGGATCTGTATGAAAACAGAATCACTGCAAGCACTGCTTATTTTTGTTGTTGCATTCGTGTTTTTAAATACTCGCTGGAGTGTTTTTTCGCAAATTGATTCATTTTTTTGGATTATTGCAGATGGAAATTGGAAGCTAGTCGATTTAATTAAATATTTAGTTGCGTCACTCGTATTAATTGTTGGCGCGATTGCTATAGGTGGAGTCAAAGATTTTCCTAGGCCGATTTTATATGGTTGGATCATTTATTGTGTAGCTACGGCATTTGCAAATCTATGGAGCTTAAAGGCTGGGTATTCTTGGAAGGTATGGGGACTGGATGCTGTTCTGCCTGGTGCCGCTATGTTGTTCGCCGCATCGGTTACACGCGCGGCACCTTATTCGGCTATGCAGTATCAACGCATTGCGGCTGTAGTTGTATTGGTGCTGGGGCTATATAGTCTATTAAACGCTGAAGATTTTATGTCAGTATTTGACCCTGTATTATTTAGCACTATTTTGTCATTTCTGCTGCCGCTTGGTTTGATTGGTCTAGTTGCATGTTCAGATAAGTATCTTAAGTTTTATATATTGTTTTTAGTTTTTATCTTGATATTAATTTTATGCCTGCAGATTAGAATTATTCACCTTGTCTTTCCCCTAATGTGCTTTTGTGTAATAGCGATGGTGAGAAAAGATGCTGGATATAAAAAGCGTGTCATAGCGATATTACTATTGAGCATATTTAGTCTACTTTTGTATCGCTATTCTTCGATGTTTAAACCCGCTGATTGGCGAATGGTGATGAATGAGACAACTTTGTCGACGGAAGGCAGTTGGTGGCAAGTTTTTTTCAAAACAGAACGTTACAAAATTTGGCAGTTCTGGATTGAACAAGGAATGAAGTCGCCTTGGGTGGGGGTGGGTATGGGTTGGGAGGTTCCAAGCCAAACTTATGCAGGCTTTCGCCCCGCGAATATGTTGCCCATATTTGTATCGCATGGGCATAACGTATTTATGAATCGATTTTTACAATCCGGGATCATTGGATTGACTGGACTGGTGATATGGCTAGGGACGGTCTTGTATGTGGTAAAACACAATTTTAAAGATGCGAATGCAGTCACTCATTTCCCAAAATTATTCTTAGTATTAATGATAATCCTATTTGTGTTTAGAAATCTCCCTGATGATGGCATGCGTGGTCTAAATGTAGTGTTGTTTTGGTTGAGTATGGGGGCGGGGATCGGGTGCTTTAAGTCGAATCAGGCATGAAAATTGCTAATTCATGATTAAATAGCAAATTCCAGACTAGGCATTGGTTTATGTCACAAATGAAACATAGCGGTTTTACAATGATAGAAATCATGCTAGTCCTATGTATTCTCGGAATCCTTGCTATGATCAGCATTCCTATGTTTGCAGAGTCTCAGGCAAAGGCTGAAAACAAAGCAGCTATTACGGATGCTAGAAATTTTTTAACATTAAGCATTTCAAATCATTAATTTTTATTAATATTATTGAATGATCTTGAGTTTGTTTAATGTTGCTGGCATGATTTATGCATGGTTTAAGTGGCCACATGCTGTTTGTGAATTAACAGCCCATTCTTTGAAAGAGGTGTTTAAATGAAAAAGCTGCAAAAAGGTTTTACTCTGATCGAACTAATGATCGTTGTTGCAATTATCGGTATCTTGGCTGCTATTGCGATTCCTCAGTTCAGTGAGTACACCAAAAAAGGCGAAAACAAAGCTGCTCAGTCAGACGCTCGCAACTTCTTGACCAATGCAACTGCAAACTCAAATACATAATTTGTATTGTTTTTGAATTTGTGTTCTGAGTTTAAAACAGCAAAAAATATTTTGGAGTGATAAGTAATGGATAAGCAAACAGCGTTAAAAATTGGTTTCTTGGCTGGTGCAGCAGTAATTTCTTTGGCATCTACTACTGCAGGTGCAACCGCAGTATGTAACGGATCTGGTACTTCTGTAGCAGTTGCTTCAGGTACAAACTTTATTAAGGCAGGCTTCACTCAGCAATGTTCTGCGAACGTTGTAATGGACTACACTCAAGATGCAACTCAAGTTGGTGTATGCGCCGGCTCTAATAAAGGTAATATCAAGTACGGCGGCAGCACTGCTGGCGGCGCAGTTGCATCAAGTGGTTCTTGGACTTCTGCTGCGACAATTAGCTCTACTACTACTGGTTGCTAATCAGTTTTGATCTCAGAAAAGCACCTCTATGAGGTGCTTTTTCTTTTTCTATTGCCCAAAAAGTAAGGCTTAGCAATGAGCTTGGTCGTTTTTTATATTCAAACACTTAAAATGGCGTTAAGAAGTAAAGTATGGCCATTAGTATTGTTTTGTGTTTTTTGTGTTGCTGTTTCAATGTTTGTTGCCAATGCGTTTTCACCTAGGCAACCAAGTATTGTTTCAATTGATATCGGTATCAGTGCGACTAGAGTGCTAGGGCTTTTTGTCGGGCTAACGATTGCTCAGTTGATGTTCGCCGCAGATATCGATAGAAAACTAATTAATAGTGTGCTCGTGTTGCCTGTTCATCGTATTTTATTGCTTGTTGGGCGTTGGCTTGCTGTTGTTAGCTTTGTTCTTGTGTTCCAAATGATCTCATATGGCTGTATGTATTTAATGGCGAAATGGGGGCTTCAGAAATATCCTGGATTATCTCAGCCGGTCATACAGCATCTTCCGCTTGTGTTCATCGGTTCATTTATAGAGCAACTGCTAATTGTCTCGGTGATGTTCTTGTTTATTGTCATCAGTAAAACCCCTTTTCTTGCATTTGTACTCTCATTCATCTTTGCGATTTCGGCCAGAAGTATACATGCCGCGATTAACTATATTTTGTTTGATCCTGATGCTGCTTCACAATTAAAGCAATCTTTAACATCCCCTTTGCTCTGGCTGAAATGGATTATTCCAGATCTGTCTCGTTTAGATTGGCGTGATAGTGTCTTGTATGGTGTTGATTACTCGGTGTCCCAAGTCTTGAGTAATATTACGGCGAATATGAGTTATGCTGGTCTCATCTTAATGATGGCGATTCTTTTGCTAAATAGAAGAAAATTCGAATAATTAAATATATGGGCCTCTCTATATGGGTGAAATTAAAGCACTAATTGCTGATGGGCAATTCAAAGAAGCATTGCTTCGTTTAAAGCAATTGAATGAAAGTTCCGGAGACTATTGGTTTCAAGTTGGGGTTTGCCATCAGTCTTTGGGGCAAGTAGCAGAAGCTTATGATGCTTACAAACGAGCCTTAGTACTAGCTGCAGATGTATCTGCCGTTAAGTACAATTTTTCAGTAATGGCCATGCAAAATGGCCGGTTTGCTGAGGCGATTCCTCATTGGCATTCGTTGCTGAAAGAGAACGAGCTAAATGCACATATCCATTATTTGTTATCCTTTTGTTACTTTCATACGGCAAAAAGCCTTTCTGCACTCACCCATGCGAAGCGGGCATATGAACTTGATATAAATGTTATTGAATATCGCGGTTTATACTTCGACTTATTAGTGAATAGCCGTCGAAATTTCTTATATATTGCAGAAACTGAACGTTGGTCTTTGGTATCAGATTTAGCTACACAGCAGTCTTCTGTAGCCTCTGCTGTATGGATGGCAAATCTTTTCGATTCTTCAAACCGGGGTATTGAAAAACTAACAAATATTGCAATTGAAGATGCCACTACTGCAACCCTTACAGAAATTTCTGCAGCAGCGTTTGTCGCACCGGCTTATTCTTTACTAACAAACTTATTCATACAGAGGAAAGATTTATTTCCTGTTGAAGATCAGATGCTTCTGTTTACTGTGGGTTTAGCCTATTTAATACAAGGAGATTATGAAAAAGGGTGGCCTCTGTATCGCTGTAGAGCAGATGCAGCAGAGGAATTATATAAGTATCCAGAGTTAATGCATCTCCCAGCATGGGATGGTCATATAGCATCTGATTTGGTGTTGCTGATTCATGGAGAGCAAGGAGCGGGAGATGTCATTATGTGTGCCCGCTACATTGCGCGGCTTCATCAAATGGGCATCCGTACAATTTTAAATTTATCTCCGCAGTTAATGGGGTTATTTTCTCCCTCCATGAATCAGGATCATTCCGGCGCACTAGAAGGTTCAGAAGAAGTTTCTTTAGATATGGTGACTGCGCAAATTCGGATGATGGATTTGCCAGCTATGTTAGATAGTGAAGGGCCCGTGGCGGAGTCAGCCTATTTATCCATTCCGAAAAATTCTGAATTGAAGTGGGCTTCAGCATTAGAAAAGTGTCGTTATCCTAAAGTAGGGATTATTTGGAAAGGTAACCCTAACCATGGGTGGGATCATTTTCGTTCTACAACGTGGAAGAGTTTTTGCCAACTCTTTGCGATACCGGAGATCGATTGGTTTATTTGCCAACATGAGTTTGATGTTCCAAAAATGTATGAGGGATGGGCTTGCATTCATCGTGTGGGCGATAAATTTGAGAGTTTTGCTGACTCTGCAGCATTAATTAGTCAGTTAGATTTGGTAATTTCAGTTGATACATCTGTTGCACATCTTGCGGGCGCCTTGGGTGTGCCTGTGTGGATGCTAATTAGTGAGCAGGGGCAAGACTGGCGATGGGGGACTTCTGAAAAGCCTTCCTCATGGTATCAAAGCATGAGGATATTCCGCCGATCCTCTGCCGTGGAATGGTCTTCATTTATAAAAAATGATCTAACATCTGCTTTGATTGATTGGCGCCGTTCTCATGCATTGTTATCTGATGTAGCTGGTCAATATTTGAATACATATTTTACACCTGATTGGAAAAGCCTATTTGCAATGAGTTTGGCTGGCCAAAATCAATTGCCAGACTGGGTGTGGTTGAGGGCGCTTGAGTGTAATGACAATGTGCTTATAGATGCTTTAAAGGGCGCGTTTGATCAAATTGAGAATCCAACATTTGCTGACGGACTAAAAGAAGCATTGTTTGCTTTCAACGATGCCCAAGCACAAGTAAGTCTAGCGAACAATTTTATATTATCGAATTCGCCATGTTTTGCGCATGCATGGATATTGTCACAAGTTTGTGTGCAAGGAGGGAATCGTTCAATAGATTGGGCGAACCTAGTGACAAATGCTAATCAGGCGTATCCAAATCAAATTGAGATAATCCTTGCACGAGCTTATGTTGCTTATGTATTAAAAAAGTCTCTACTTGCAGAAAAGTTGCATTTAGAAGAAGAGTTGCTTCTTATTGCGGATAAAGATGTTAGAGCATTTTATTATTTGGCTTTGTTTAGTATTAATAATGGGAAGTTATTGGTTGCCGTTGATTACTTGGAGCGATTCTTAAAGTTTTATCCTGCTTTTGAACCAGGTTGGGAGCTGCTTCAAGAAATTTCACTAAAATGTCGTTCGCCTTATCTTGGTTGGTTGGCCTCTTTTAAATTGATTAAACTAAGAAATGAGTTGTCATTTTCTCAAGAAATCATGTTTATTTTATCAATGGGACAATTAAGTTTGAAAGATGAGGCAAGGCAACGCTATGAATGCCTTGTAACTGAGAATTCCTTTGATATCAATGCTCTTGATAAAGAAAATGTAGTTGATGCATTAATTCAATTTGGCCACTTAGGTGGCAATATTGAAGAGGTGCTTAAACCACTTCTGGAGGTAATGCAAACATTAGATGAGGAAAACAAGCGACATCTTCATTGGGTAATTGGATGGATGCAGATTCGGTGCGGCATATATTCCGAAGGCTGGAAGAATTATGCGATCGGTTTAAATCCTCGTATTTCATCAAGGGGGAATCTTGATGCGATATTGCCAGAGCAGGTACTTATTTATCAGGACCAAGGTTTAGGAGACCTAATCCAGGCTTGGAGAATGCTAAATAAAATTGGAAAAAAAGGCTGCCGATTAGCTGTAGGAAAAGACATTCTTCCCCTATTAAATGTACAAACACATGATTATGAACTGATTGAGCTAAATGGAATTGAAGAATATGAGCGGGACTATGAGTGTATTCGGCCAGTTATGCAACTGTATGCTGAATGGGAGTCAGAAAAGCCAGCTACACCTGTTGATCATTCATATCTAAATGTCCCAGAAGAGTTAACTTTAAAGTATGCAACGCAGCTAAAAGAATTGCCGGGATTAAAAGTAGGCATTGTTTGGGCAGGAAACCCTGGTTTACAAGCAGACCATTTCAGGTCTACGCATTTAAAGGACTGGTTATCTTTATTGGATGTCGAAGGGGTTAGCCTAATTTCACTGCAAAAAGATGATGCGTCCAACCAAGTATTTCAGGCGCCTGCCTTTTTAGAGAGGTTAGTGAATGGTGGCGCATTGTGTGAGAGCTTATTAGATACCGCTGCGTTAATCATGAACCTAGATCTAGTGATTGCACCTGATACAGGAATTGTCCATCTTGCAGCTGCCTTAGGTAAGCCAGTGTGGTTATTAAATTATGCGGTACATACTGATTTTAGGTGGGGGACGGAAGGTGAAAGTAGCCATTTTTATCCAACGATAAAAATGTTCCGTCAACAAGGTCCGTGGGAGCCGTGGTCTGATGTGTTGGCACGTGTGGCGGTAGCGTTAAGGGAAATGGTTGATGGCAAGCAGCAAGACAATCCGCGTTGATGTCCTGATTCAATTGGCTTTACTGATCCTTTTTGGTGGCATATATGTGTCTCTAACAAAGGATCAGGTTTATGAGGCTAAAAATTATCAGCGCAATTTAAGCCATCCGGATGTTGTTCTCCCAGCACCTGCTTCTATTTTTCTTGCGGGGGGGGATTCTCACCTTGCTGGAAATTTACTTTTCATGCGAGTGTTAGTTTCTTCTACACAGCAAATGGCACCAGAAACGCGTTCTGCGGTGATGGAGCTACAAAAGCAGGTGTCTGTTTTATTGCCTGCGCATGAAGATAATTACTATGTGGCAGAAGCTACCCTGCCGTGGATGGGGTATGTTGACCAAACTCAGCAGATTTTATTGAATGCTGCAGAGGCAAGAAAAAAAGATCCATTCCCTTATTTTTATGCGGGGTTTAATTTACAGCAGTTTAAGGATGATTATCTTGGTGCCGCTAAACTGGTTGAAAAAGCAGCCGTTGCTGCCCCTCAATTTAAAGTCGCTTTACAGGTAATTGCTGCGAAATGGTACGCAAGGACGCCAACACCGGAAGTTGCAGAGAAAGCATTAGATCTTTTGATCTCTCAAGCTGGTGATCCAGAGTTTAAGAAATATCTTGAGCAGCAAAAAGCTAGAAATCAATTGGTAGTAAAGTTGACGCAAAGCATAGCAACCTATCAACAGAGGGTAGGCCATTTGCCAACAAGTTGGGATGATCTGATGACTCAACAACTAATTGAGCATGAGCCTATGGATCCGTTGGGTGCAAGATTTGTTATTGATGAGCGCGGTAAAGTCCGGTTAGTTAATCAGAAATAAGGATTTGTTTGTGAGTGTTGCGATTGAGTTGCGCCATTTAACCAAGATAGTCAGACAAAAGTGGCGTCAAAAGACAATTCTTGAAGATATTAATTTATCGGTTAGCCAGGGCGAGGTTTTTGGATTTATTGGTCCGAATGGGGCAGGTAAAAGCAGTACGATAAAATCTCTAATGGGACTATATGCACCGAGCTCAGGTGATGTGCTTTTGTTTGGCCAGCCACCAACAAAACCTAGTGCTAGAGTTGGAGTTGCGTATGTGGCAGAAACTAATAATTTATATGATCGATTAACACCGTTTGAATGTGTTGATGGCATGTTGTACTTTCATCAGGTCAAGCCAGATAATCGTAAACAATACATTATGAGATGGCTGGACCGATTTGGCATTGCAGATGTCGCAGATAAGCCTATTTATAAGTTTTCTAAAGGAATGGCACAGCGAACTGCATTAGCACAAGCAATGGCAGTCAATCCTAGACTATTGGTGCTAGATGAGCCGCTTTCAGGCTTGGATCCAGTAGGCCGAAAGCTAGTCGTGGATTTGCTTTCTGAATATAAAGCTGGCGGCGGTACGCTATTTTTCTCTTCGCATGTGCTGTTTGATGTTGAGCGAATTGCCGATCGATTTGGGCTGATATTAAATGGCCGGCTAGTGATGGTTCAAACGCCATCTGAAATTGCAAAGCGTTCAAGTGAGGCGCATATCCGTTACTTTGGCGAGGCCTTTAATGCAGATATTGTCCCAGAGACTGGTGGGCGAAAGCGCTGGACGGTACAAAAGGAAGATCTCTGGAGTGCATTAGAGGCAATTAAAGCATCTGGTGGTGAGTTGGTGGATGTGCAACAGGCGCTAACACTGGAAGCGTTATTTTCCAAAGAGTTGGAGGGTGTGCATTTGCCTACAATTTAACCACATTCGCAAAGGTGGCTTAGGTAGCTTAGGAGTCTAAAATGATGGAAAATATGTTTTTGTTTTAAATGTCCTTATTCATCACCTTCACCCCGCACAAGATAAGCCCAAGCTGTTCCAATACAAACCACGGGTCTTGTGAGTGGACGCCTTTGCAGGCACGGTCAGCAATACCAGATAATTTCACGGCAGAAAGTACGTCGCCGGGGGAAAGGCGTTTTAGGCTGCGAGTGACTAAGTCTTGCTTGTTTCCCCAGACGCGATTATCTCTAAACAGTTGGTTCATCGCGATGCCTTCGCGTTTCCCTTTTAATATCCGATAGAGAATGTGGGCATCTTCTGTAAGCGTCCATGCGACTAGGGTTGGTGCTTCCCCTTCATCTTTTAGGCCAGCAAGCATGCGTTTAAAACGAGGGATGTCTCCACTTAGTGCGGCTTCCGATAGTTTAAAAACATCGTAACGCGCGACGTTTAATACTGCCTCTTGCACTTGTGATAAAGAAAGTTCACCGGCAGGGTAAAGAAGGGCGAGCTTTTGGATTTCTTGATGGGCGGCGAGTAAGTTACCTTCTACTCGGTCGGCTAAAAAATGGGCCGTTGCATCATCGATAAACTGTTTTTGTTTGCCAAGGCGATCATTTAACCATGTCGGTAGTTGATGCCGCTCAAGTGGAAACACCGGGACAATCACACTTTGCTGTGAGAGTGCGGTAAACCACTTGCTGTTTTGAGTGGTTTTATCTAAGCGAACAGGCAGTGTAATAACGATGACGTTATCTGGGCTTGGCGATTTAGCTAATTGAATCAGCGCTTCTGCCCCTTGTGCACCTGGCTTGCCTGATGGGATCTGGATTTCAATCAGCTTTTTATCAGCAAATAAAGATAAGGCATCATTCGCGAACTGAAGCGTTTGCCAAGAAAAACCAGATTCTGCGGAATACACTTCTCGGATACTAAACCCTTGCTGCTTGGCTGCTTGCCGGATTGCATCTTGCGCTTCTAGCAGTTGCAAAGGTTCTTCACCATGTAGCAAATACATATTTGCTAATGGTTGTTTTAAAACTTGTGCGAGTTGATCTGGTTTGACTTGCACGGTGAATTATTGCGCAGTATTCACTGTCGGTGCAGGCAAGGCACCTAGAATATGCAGAAGCTGGAAGAACGCATCTTGGCGCATGTCTTCATACAACTTTTGTTCTTCTAAGTCTTTACCTGCTAATTCGTTGTCACTATAAGTCATGGTTCGAGTGAGGCTTAATGTACCTGACTTAACGGTTACTCGTAGTTTGTTTTCAACGCGATAGTTTAGGTCGTAGCGCAGTAAATATTCTTTTGCTTTACCGTTAATATCAATAGAGCGTAAGGTTTTGCTTCGACCTTCACCTAACCCGCCTAGCTGGTAAGGCGCGCCTTCAGCGGAGTCGCTCAGTTTGACGCCGCCACGGCTTGCTAAAACTCGTTTTAAATCGTGATCAAAGGTGAAGTCCCCAACCGGTTGCACGTAGAGTGAATCGAATGGTAGTTGAGCTACGTCTTGCACGCCGCGTAAATGAAATCCACAACCGCTTAATAACAAAGCGATGACTGCAGAAGAAAATAATACGCGGCGTAAAGACATAAGTACCTCTATTAAACAACAATATTAATTAGACGACCTGGTACAACGATAACCTTTTTCGGTGCTTGGCCTTCTAGATGCTTCAGAATGCTTGCATCTGCTAAAGCGGCGGCTTCAATTGCTGCTTTATCTGCCGCTTTTGGCACGCTAATGTGGCCACGCAGTTTACCGTTTACCTGTACAACGAGATCGATGTTGGCTTGTTCTAGTGCTTCTGCCAACGGTTCTGGCCAAGCGGCATCCAATAGATCACCTTGTTGAACATCAAAACCCAGCTCTTTCCAGATGACTGCCGTGATGTGCGGGCTGACGGGGTAGAGTGCACGCAATAGAATGCCAAGACCTTCTTTTACCATCGCAGGTGCATCGCCCTTAAAGCCTTCTAGCGCGTTCAGCAACTTCATCGCGCCCGATACAACGGTGTTGTACTGTAGGCGGGTGTAATCGTCGTTGATTTGCTTGAGCGTCAGGTGGATTTCGCGACGAACGGCTTTTGCCTCTTCGCTCAATTCGCCAATTTCACCCGCGCTGCGGATCGCGTCTGCGTTTTTAAATGCAAACATCCACAGGCGTTTCAGGTAACGAGATGCGCCTTCTACACCACTATTTGACCATGCCGCGCTTTGCTCTGGTGGCCCAGCAAACATGGTGAATAGACGTGCCGTATCCGCGCCAAAGCGGGAGATGATGTCCTTTGGTTCGACCACGTTGTTTTTCGACTTGGACATCTTTTCGATGCCGCCCATCACAACCGGTTGACCATCATCTTTTGCAATGGCTGAAAGTGGGCGACCTTTTTCGTCGAACTGAACTTCCACTTCGTTCGGGTAGAACCAACGTTTCTTACCGCTTTCTTCTTCGCGGTAGAAGCATTCGTTTAGCAGCATCCCTTGGGTGAACAGGCGGGTGAATGGCTCGTCGATTTTAACGAGACCCATGTCGCGCATCACTTTGGTCCAGAAGCGGGCGTACAGCAGGTGCAAGACCGCATGTTCGATGCCGCCGATGTACTGGTCCATCGCCATCCAGTAGTCGTTGCGTTCGTCGACCATGGTGGTTGCATCTGGGCAGGTATAGCGCATGAAGTACCAGCTGGAATCCACGAAGGTATCCATGGTGTCGGTTTCGCGCTGGGCGGCCGCGCCACACTTAGGACAATCCACATTCAGGAAGTCTGCGCGGTGTTTTAGTGGGTTGCCGGAGCCATCTGGAATGCAATCAGTTGGCAAGACAACTGGCAGATCTTCGTATGGCACGGGTACATCGCCACAATGTGGGCAATGGATGATCGGGATTGGGGTTCCCCAGTAACGCTGACGGGAAATGCCCCAGTCGCGTAGGCGGAAGGTGGTTTTCTTTTCGCCAATACCTTTGCCGCTTAGGTCTGCCGCAACAGCATCAACGGCAGCTTTGTACGATAGACCATTGTACTTGCCAGAATGAACGGTCACCGCACGTTGCTTGTCGCCATACCATTCTTGCCAAGCATCTGTGCTGAAGGTTTCGCCTTCAACAGCGATCACTTGTTTGATTTCGATACCGTATTTTTTAGCAAAGGCAAAGTCACGTTCGTCATGCGCAGGTACGCCCATCACTGCGCCATCGCCGTAGGTCATCAGCACGTAGTTACCAATCCAGACTTCGACTTGGTTGCCGGTGAGTGGGTGGGTAACAAACAGGCCGGTTGCGACACCTTTTTTATCTTGGGTCGCGAGTTCCGCTTCGGTTGTGCCGCCTTTTTTGCATTCTTCAATGAAGTCGACTAATGCTGGGTTTAGCTCTGCTGCACGGGTAGCGAGAGGATGCTCGGCTGCGACTGCACAGAACGTAACGCCCATGATGGTATCTGCCCGTGTTGTAAACACGAACATCTTGCCGTCTTGAATCAGGTTGCCGTCAGCATCTTTGATGTCATGCGAGAAGGCAAAGCGGGTGCCTTCGCTCTTGCCAATCCAGTTACGCTGCATGGTGCGAACTTGATCTGGCCAACCGTCTAGCGCATCGATGCTAGACAGCAGTTCTTCGGCGTATTGGGTAATGCCAAAGTAGTAGCCTGGAATTTCGCGTTTTTCCACTAACGCACCAGAACGCCATCCGCGACCGTCGATCACTTGCTCGTTAGCCAATACGGTTTGGTCAATCGGGTCCCAGTTCACTACTTGGGTTTTCTTGTAGGCGATGCCTTTTTCCAGCATCTTCAAGAATAGCCATTGGTTCCATTTGTAGTAGCTAGGATCACAGGTGGCGACTTCGCGTGACCAGTCAAATGCCAACCCTAAAGGCTGCATCTGTGCTTTCATGTCGGCGATGTTGGCGTATGTCCATTCCGCAGGGGATTTGTTATAAGCAATCGCGGCATTTTCAGCTGGCAGACCAAAAGCATCCCAACCCATTGGCATTAAGACGTTAAAGCCTTTCATGCGCAAATGGCGAGCGAGCATATCGTTGATGGTGTAGTTACGCACATGACCCATGTGCAGTTTTCCCGATGGGTATGGCAGCATCGAACATGCGTAATATTTCGGTTTGCTTTTGTCCTCGATGACGCGATAGGCGTCACGTTTGGCCCAGTGCTCCTGCGCGGAAGCTTCTACCTCGGATGGGCGATACTGGTCTTGCATAATGCAAAAGTCCTTGATCTATCAATTGGAATTGGCAAAAAAAGCATTATACCTGCTAGGGAGGGTGTCTTCTATAGTCAGGCGAAGTCGATCGTGTGATTTTGGCAGTTAAATCCATGGTGCGGGAGATGAGAAAAGATAATTTGTGGGAAAACTGCCTTGCTACTGTAAAAAGTCGCTATGATGAACTTAGATCGATATTTAATTGTTGAGGTGGAACGTATGGCTCCGTTGTGGAAAAAAATCGCCTTTTCGGCTGTTGCATATGGCTTGGTGTCTGTGGCTTGGGCAGATGGCATTAAGGTGAATAAGCTGCAATTACCTGCTTGGGTGATTAACAGCAAAGGTGTGCAAAAACCATTGGTTGCAGGGCAAGCTCTAGGTGCAGGGGATACGATTTTAACTGGTGCGGGTGGCCGAGTGGAGTTACTCGTTGAGGAAGGTAGCACCATTAAACTAGGAGAGTCAGCTCGTTTTAAGGTGGCGAATATTGTGCCTGCCAAGAAAAATGAGGGAGTTTTTTCTTCTGCGCTAGAAGTGATTAAGGGGGCATTTCGCTTTACGACCGCTAGCAGTGCGAAAGCCACCCCTCGGAGGGTGGATATTAAAGTCGCTACCCTGACTGCGGGGATTCGTGGCACCGATTTGTGGGGCAAGGCAAATGATGAGCGTGATTTAGTGTGTTTGCTAGAAGGTAAAATTGAAGTTAACTATGCCAGCGATAAAGTGACGCTAGACCAAGAAAGACAATTCTATGCGGTGAATCGCAATGGCACGACAGAGCCAATCAGCATTGTGCCGGAAGAAAAAGTTCTGAAAGAATGGGCGCCTCAGACCGATCTAGTTGCCGATCAGGCTGTACAAGTGGCGGATGGGAAATGGTCTTTGCTGTTATCTGGCTATAAATACCAATATAAGGCGAAGCAATTGCAAGATTTGCTTGTCGATGATGGTGTAGCTGTCTTGGTTGAGCCGGGTAAGTACAAAGGGAAGAAAGTCTACTTTGCAAAAATTACCCAGTTGGGATCTGAGCAAGATGCAGAAAAAATGGCGCAATGGGTAAAAACAAAAGTGCCTGATTTAAACCCAGCGGTGACGCAATAAGCAAACTATGCGTTATTTGCATAGTTTGATGAAGAATCAGAATTGGGAATTTTTCGCAATTCCAGATAAAGTTCGATCCACGGCGTCACTGCTGAGTTGTAGCATCTTTCCCCCCGACTTAGTCGTCGGATGCGGCACCAAGTGACGTCGTGTTTGTGATACCTCAATCCCATGCAATGACCTGCATGGGATTTTTTTTGCCTATAGCTTAGCGCGCAATAAGGGTTTATTTTTCTTCCGGAATAAACACAAGAGAGGCGGAGTTTAAGCAATGCCTTTCACCAGTTGGTTGCGGCCCATCTTCAAAGACATGTCCTAGATGCGCATCACAACGTGCACAGCGAATTTCTGTGCGAATCATCCCGTGGCTAATGTCTCTTAGGCGTTTTACATTTTCAGGGATTGCTTCTTGCCAAAAGCTAGGCCAGCCACATCCTGCATCAAACTTAGTTTGAGACTCGAACAGCAAGTTGCCGCAGCAAACGCAGTTGTACTTACCTTTTTCCCAATGTTGTTCGTACTCACCAGTGAAGGGCCTTTCGGTTCCGCATTGGCGGGTAACACGGTATTGCTCTGGCGATAGTTGGGCGCGCCACTCAGCTTCAGATTTTTCGATTTTATCGCTCATGAAGAGGTCTCCAATTTTTATCCAATGTGCTGTTGCACAATGATAGGCAGTGATAGCATACAAGGATGGGACATGATTGCAAACGTCTTGGCGATGATTGATAGGCGTGCTTATGGGGCTGGGAGGTCCAAATGCCTTATGTAAAAAGAGATGATTCAGGTGAAGTGATTGCCATTTTTAAGCAGGCAACGCCAGAAGCGAATGAGTTTTTGCCACAACACAGCCCCGAGATCGCGCGTTTTCTCGGCCAAAATGAGGATTCCACCTTATTCACCGGCTTAGATAATGAATTGGTGCGTGTGCTGGAAGATTTGGTGGATACGCTGATTACTAAAAACTTATTGAGAATTACTGACCTTCCTTCAGAAGCGCAGCAAAAGCTATTGGCCAGAAAACGATTAAGGAATCAGTTGGGCAATCGGTTAACTGGGCTGTTAGGTAGTGACGACGATTTAATTTAGAACGAGTACGTATGTTTCAACTAGGGCAACCAGTTACCGCTGAGTTAGAAGTAAAGAAAAGCCGATTTATTGCGTGGGTTGGCCCGGTCAGTGATAGAAAAGCAGCCAAAGAAGTGTTGGCGATGCTTCGCCAGCAACACCCCACCGCCGGACATTGTTGCTGGGCGTTGATTACCGAGGGGGATTCTGGCTTAGATGATGATGGAGAGCCTGCTGGGACTGCCGCAAAGCCCATTTACAATGTGCTTACCCATAAGCACTTATCTTCTGTACTTGGGGTGGTGATCCGCTATTGGGGCGGAGTAAAGTTGGGCGCAGGTGGCTTAACCCGGGCCTATGGGCAAGCGGTGAGTGATGCTTTAAAGCTAGCGGAATTTGTTCCAATTATTCAAAAGGTTAGTTTGGCAGGTCGAGTGCCATTTGCGGATGAGGCAGCGTTTCGTCGGTTGTGCGGGCAGCATCAGGTTGACGTTGTGGAGACAGATTATGCAACCGATGTCGGCTTTGTGATTGCTATGCCGCTGCTAAATCAAGCGCCATTTGAACAAGCGGCTAACGACCTCTTGCGGGGCAAGTGGGTTAGTCAGCCGATTGAATAAATTTCATGAAATCGTATTAAGCTGGCGCAAGGGCATCTCGTTGCAGTTCCTGAACCGTGTGCCCACATACCTCTTGAATAAATCTGAGTAAATCCTTTGTTGCGATGGATAATGTTTCGGTATTGACCAGCGGGTGAGCAAGAATCTGTTCCGCTTGGGCTAATTGGCTGTCTAGCAGCACTTCTACTGCGATTTCGACATCATTGCTTAAAGCGAGAAATGAAACCGCTCCGGGCGTAATGCCTAAATACTTTAATAAGCGTTCTGGTGAGGCAAATGTTAGGCCTTTCACACCTAAGTGTTCGCCTAATGCTTTGAGAGACACACTCGCCGTGTCTGGCAAGGTCACTAAGAAATGCCTTTTTCCTTTTCCATCTCTTAGAAATAGATTCTTCGTTTCTGCACCAGGTAAGTTGGGCGTTAATGCTCTTGCTTCTTCGCAAGTAAAAACTGGTGGGTGATAGAAGCGCTGATAGCTCACCTGATGTTGGTCCAAAAGCGAAATTAACGATTCAGTCGTTTGGCTCATTGATCCTCTCCTTTGGGATTTGCTTGAATCTCAAAAGGAAACGCTGCGATTAGCTTGCCGTTATAAAAGACGTTGATTTGGTGCTGGCCAGTTGGGTCGCCTTTGGCAATTGTCCAATCGTGATAAATCCAACCATCTTGCGGGAAAAGGTTGAGCCGTACGGTGGCTGTTTTTCGATCAGCCGAAATGCGAAAGTTATTGGACGGCACATCGTCGCCCCATGTAGCGGGCGCTTTGGGTAAGGTAAATTTTTCTTCGATCCAGATAGACTGAATATTTGGGGTGACTTGCATACGCCATCCATAATCTTGGCCGATCACGTAGGGGACATTATCTGATTCGATAAATTGATTGTCCGCATAATAGCCAAATTGTTTCACTAGAAAGGATGGGGTGGATACGGCTAAATTGCTGGCAAATGCAGGTAGGCAGATTAGCCAACTAAGCAACATCCATTTCCAGTTTTTGATCATGCTTTTGACTCCGGTAATTGTGCGACAAGTTGCTGAAGTAATTCATTTAACGCCATCTGTTTATCTTTGGATAATCCTGCGATTAATGATTGTTCTGTTGCTAAATGAACGGGCAAAATTTGATTAATCAGCGTAAGCCCTGTGTCTGTTAGTTGCACCAATGTACCTCTTCGATCCGTCGGGTGGGGTAAGCGCATCACCCAGCCTGCTTTTTCCAGCCGATCTATTCGGTTGGTCATGCCGCCAGAGCTAATCATTGCCGCACCAAATAGTTGGGTTGGGGTTAGCTGGTAGGGGCTGCCTGCACGGCGAAGGGTGGCCAATACGTCAAACTCTCCGGGGTGTAATCCAAAAGAGGCAAACAAAGGTTGAAGATGTTGCTGGCTAACAATTTGACTAATTTCTAATAATCTTCCAAGTAGCTCCATGGCCAAGAAGTCATCATTAGGAAATTCGTCTTTCCATTGGGAGACGGCGTAGGCTGCACGATCTGATTTCACGGTGTCTTGCTTTGCAAATTGTAAATAATAAGCGGTTTATCTTTTACCAAACTGGCCAAGCACAACACTGGCCAGAACTAGCGCCCCACCAACTAATTGCCATGAGTTCATTGCCTGCTGCAAGAAGGCAAAGCCTAGTATTGTCGCAACGACAGGGCTTAGCAATGCTAGCATGGTTACTCCTGTTACCGTCAGCTTCTGAATGCCGCGAAACCAGAGGGTATACGCTATCCCGGATCCAAAGACGGCTAGATACGCATACCCTAGATAATTCGGGATAGTGAGTTGGTCTAGTCGATATTCCATCAGGCAGGCAAAGGGTAATAGCATTAACCCGCCCATCCATAATTGCCATGCCGTTAAGGTTTGAATCGGCATATTTTTACACCATTTTCGCGTAAAAATAGTGCCCGTGGCGTTGGTTGCCGCCCCAATTAATGCCGCCAATATCCCAAGGCTGTCTAATGTTGCATCGGGCTTTAATACCATGAGCGCGACACCAAGGATTCCGCCAAGTGCTGCTAGCCACTGAAGTGGGTGTGGTTTTTGCTGTAAGACTAACCAAGATAAGAACCCTACTACAATCGGCTGAATGGCGCCCAACGTCGCCGCAACGCCGCCCGGAAGGCGATAGGCTGCCACGAATAGCAAGGCTTGGAAAATCGCGATGTTAAGAATTGAAAGGAGCGCTAGTTTTGGCCACATCGTTTTTGGTGGTGTATAGCTGCTCAGTAGGGCAAGCAGAATCCCAATCGGTAATACCCGAATCACCGCTGCCGTGAGTGGATGCGCAGGCGGAAGCAGTTCTGTTGTAATTAAATAGGTGCTACCCCAGATGACAGGTCCGATGGCGGTGAGCAAAATATCACTTGTTTTGATGGACATGATGGCGAATTAGAAAAGTGTCTTTATGTAAAGATACTTTGTATTAAGATGATTGTCGAATCATATTTACACTTTATTTATACGTGGCAATCACATCTTAGTAACTTTTTTGCACTGAACGAGTTATCTTATCGGCATGGATACTCAAGCCTATCTCTTACGACTAAGACAGCTGCCACATGCCTTTTGGGCAATATTGGCAACGTCGCTCACGACATTTACCGGATACCTATTGCACCCGTGGGTGGATCAGGCGAATACCGTAATGCTGTATCTGTTGAATGTGGTGGTATTAGCGACATTGGTGAATCGCTTCGCCGTATTTCTCTCGGTGGTGCTGTCTGTGGGCATGTTTGATTTCTTTTTTGTACCGCCGCATTTTTCCTTTGCAGTTGCTGATGCGCAATATCTCATTACCTTTCTCGTCATGATGATTACCGGTGGGCTCATTGCTGGCTTAACGGCTAATCTAAAAGCCCAAGTGGCACTGAATGCCGATGGTGCCCAGCAATCTAAGCAACTCTATGTTCTGGCGGAAGCGTTAGCCGGGGTGACGAATGTGGTCGATGCTTGCCAAGAGGTGAGACGGTTTAATGATCAAATTGGGCTGGTAGTTAAGTTCTACTTACCCCTCAACGCTGTGAGCGATATTTCAGATCAGGTAGATATCTCTATTTTAAATGCCACCATGCAGCATGGGTCTGTGGTGGAAACGGGTGGATTACATTCTGTTTCTGGCACGGCAATGCTACTGCCGATCGGTACGCGAGAAGAGAGTGTCGGTGTGCTGGTAGTGATGGCAGAAAAGCAGCATGGCAGTTGGCCGCTAGTTCATCGTGCACTACTTCAAACGGTGACCTCTTTATTAGCAACTACCTTGGCTCGTTTACAGTTGGAAGTATCTGAAAGTGCATCTCGGGTCGCTGTACATTCAGAGCGTTTAAGAAGCTCTTTGCTATCAGCGCTCTCGCATGATTTACGCACGCCGCTGACGGCACTGGTTGGCATCGCGGATACATTGGCTATGCACAAAGAGAAAACCGCGGAAGATAAAGAAGCGTTAATTTTATCTATGCAGCAACAAAGCCGTGCAATTGGCCATATGGTGACTAATTTGTTAGATATGGCGAAGCTACAGGCTGGTGCGGTAACGTTGCACAAAGAATGGCAGTTTTTGGATGAGGTGGTGTACAGCGCTGCACAATTGCTGGGGGGCGCATTAGCGCCGAATCGCTTAACCATCGAGATGCAAGATGACATGCCTCTGGTAGAGTTTGATGCCGTCATGATTGAACGTGTGGTGGGCAATTTACTGGAAAATGCAGTGAAATATGCACATCCTGATGCAAGTATCGCTGTGCAAATTGGGGCGGATGAAGCACGAGTTTGGTTAAGTGTAAAAGATATTGGCCCAGGGTTTCCTGCAGACAAATTAAATAGTTTATTTCTCCTTTTTGAACGTGGACATGCCGAGTCCGTCACACCTGGCATTGGGTTGGGATTGGCGATTGCGAGTGCAATTATGGCTGCGCATGGCGGCGATATTCAGGCTGCAAATCACCTTGATTCCAATCAGGAAGTGGCCGGTGCGGTAGTGACAATCACTCTGCCAAAAGGAAATGCACCGCAATTGTTGTTAGAAGAAGTGGATTAGGAGTAAATGATGGAACAATTAATTGTCCTGATCGAAGATGATCCACAAATTAGACGATTTGTTCGTATCTCTTTGGAGTCTGAAGGTTATCGTGTTCAAGAGGCGGACTCGGCCAGCAGAGGGCTAATTGAGGCGGCAACCAGAAAACCAGACTTGCTAATTGTCGATTTGGGTTTGCCTGATCGGGATGGCATTTCTCTCATTGAAGATTTTCGTGGATGGTCACAACATCCGGTGCTGGTGTTATCTGCCCGAACAGATGAATCAGACAAAATTGCGGCCCTCGATGCAGGGGCAGACGACTATTTAACCAAGCCATTTGGTGTGGGTGAGTTGTTAGCAAGGGTAAGGGCGCTGCTACGCCGCAGTGTGGGCGGTGGGGAAAATACACCTCGACACCAATTCGGTGAGGTAGTAGTGGATTTGGCCTTAAGACTAGTCTCTTTTCAAGGTGGAGAAGTCCATCTCACCCCAATTGAATATCGTTTATTGCAAACCTTAGTGGCGAACCCAAATAAAGTGCTGACACACCGCTTCTTGATGCAGGCGGTATGGGGGCCAAATCATGCAGAAAGCGGTCACTATCTTCGAATCTATCTAAGCCGGCTTCGCCAGAAATTAGAAGTCGATCCTACTCAGCCCAAACATTTCTTGACTGAAACCGGTATTGGATACCGGTTTCACCCCGGGTAATTTTATTTCTACCTTCTTCCTCGCTCGATACTTTTACTAAATTAGGAGCAATAACATGTCTACTGCGAAAGGCCGGACAGCGGCGCTTACGCTGGCGGCGCTCGGCGTTGTCTATGGTGATATTGGTACCAGTCCGTTATATACAATGAAAGAAATTTTTGCGGGTGGCCACCACCCTGTGCCGATGACGGCTGACAATATTCTTGGCATCTTATCGCTGATTTTTTGGTCGTTAATGGTGGTGGTTAGCCTAAAGTATGTCCTCTTTATTATGCGGGCAGATAACCATGGGGAAGGCGGTATTATGGCGCTCATGGCGCAAGTCCGTCATGCTATTCCCAATGCAAAGCTAACTGGCACCCTGATGGTGTTGGGCTTAATCGGTGCGGCATTATTTTATGGGGATAGTGTCTTAACGCCTGCCATCTCGGTGCTATCTGCCGTAGAAGGGTTAGGGATTGTTTCGTCGTCTTTAGATCGTTACATCGTCCCCATTGCACTTGTTATTTTGGTGAGTTTATTTGTTGTTCAAAAATATGGCACGGCAAAAGTGGGTATGTTTTTCGGGCCGATCATCATTGCGTGGTTTGTTACGCTAGCAGGACTTGGGCTATGGCATATTTATCAGTTCCCTGTGGTACTGAAAGCGCTAAACCCAATCTATGCGGTGCAGTTTTTTGTGAATCAACCAATCATCGGTTTTTTTGCGCTAGCGGCAACGGTACTGGCATTAACTGGTGGTGAAGCGCTGTACGCCGACATGGGGCATTTTGGACGTCGCCCCATTCAGATTGGCTGGTTTGGCATTGTCCTTCCTGGGCTGGTACTAAATTACTTTGGGCAGGGGGCTTTGCTAATTGCCAATCCAAGTGCTATTGAAAATCCATTTTATTTAATGGTGCCAAACTGGGCGGTTTTACCTTTGGTGATCTTGGCAACGATGGCGACCATTATTGCCTCGCAGGCGGTGATTTCGGGTGCGTACTCGGTGACGCAACAGGCGATACAGTTAGGTTATTTGCCAAGGATGAATATTCTGCACACCTCTAGCCAAGAAGCGGGGCAAGTCTATGTCCCTGCGATTAATTGGTCGTTGATGGTGGCGGTCGCCATTCTAGTGGTTAGTTTCCGCTCCTCTTCTAGTTTGGCGGCTGCGTATGGTATTGCGGTGACCGGCACGATGGCGATTACAACGATTCTCGCGGCTGTGGTGGTGAGAAAACTGTGGGGATGGTCGCGAGCAAAAGTGGCAGTAGTGGCCGGGCTCTTTCTATTGGTTGATATGGCTTACTTCAGCGCTAACTTAACCAAAATGTTTCAAGGTGGATGGTTCCCGCTAGCACTTGGGTTGGTGATTTTTGTGGTGATGACGACCTGGTTTAAAGGTAGAGCGTTGCTGAACCAACACAGAGAGAGCGATACCATGCCGCTAATTAGCTTTGTCGAAAGCATTGGTGAAGCCGCACCAACGGTTTCAGGTACGGCTGTCTTTATGACGAGCAATCCCGATCGCACCCCACATGCTTTGCTGCATAGCTTAAAGCATTATAAAAGCCTACATGAGCGAGTCATCATCATGACGGTAGACACGGTGGATGCCCCTTATGTGCCACCAGAATCATGTGTGCATGTGAAGCGTATTAATGATCAGTTTTGGCAAGTCAGGGTCAGTTTTGGGTTTATGGATCAACCACTATTACCACAGGCATTAGCAACGGCAGGGCTCAAAGAGTTGATGTTAGACGAAATGGATACGTCTTTCTTCTTAGGCAGAGAAACACTAGTGAAGCAGGTCGGCATGGGCTGGAGAAGTTGGCGTGCCAAGCTATTTATGGGGATGTTCCGTAATGCTGGTAGCGCGGCAGATTATTTCGGCTTACCGCCAAACAGAGTTGTCGAATTAGGGTCTCAAATCGTGCTATAAAACCAAAAAAGGCGGGTTCGCATGAGCTAATCCGCCTTTGTCATTTCTTTGTGCCGCTAGCAACTAGATAATGCCGACACCAGAAACTTCTCTGGCTAAGCCTGCGGCCGCGTTATCCGTCATGCTGCCAACGTAATCTAATACTGTCATATAGCAGGCATATAGGCCTTCTTGCACGGGGAGAGGTCGATCAAGTAAGGAGAGTTGAATCTTCTCTTTGGTCGACATAGCGTGTTCCCCTTTTGTCACCAATGTATGCACGCCGGGAATCAATACATTCAAGATCGTCGCCATACATGGGTAGGCAGCTACTTCCGTCACTACCTTGCTACGGTGACGGTAAACTTTGCGGCTAGCCAAGTCTTTTGCCGCCAATAGCGGGTGGTTGATTTCTTCAGGGCAGACAGCCAATAAATCTTTACCTGCAAATTGGCCATGCATTAGAGAATCATGATGTGCCATAAAGCGGTCTGCCAACGCCGTTACGCATTTACCCACCACTGTACCGCGCAATAAGGCGCATTTTTGCCGAGGGTCTGTGGTTCGCCAAACACGATCATCCAAGCCCGCTAACGGGGTTAGCAAACGCTCAAACTCATGCACATCCAGGATGCCAATTTCCACTGCATCTTCTAAATCGAGGATGGCATAACAAATATCGTCTGCTGCTTCCATCAGATAAGACAAGGGATGTCTTGCCCAGCGATTAGTTGACAGTTCAGGTAAGCCAAGTGATTCTGCAACCGCCTCAAAGTAGGGGAGTTCTGACTGGTATAAATTAAACTTTCCCGGTTTCGGCGAAACATCTACCGTCCACGGATATTTCATTAACGCACCCAATGCGGCGGCAGTTAAACGCATGCCGCCATCTTTTTCATACATTTCCAGCGCCGCAACCATTCGGAAGCCATGTGCATTGCCTTCATAGGTTTGCACATCCAAGGTTTCGGCAGGGGTTAGTCCTGCTAGAAAATGCGCTTGTGCCGGATCTCTAAACCAGACACGTAAAGCATCTTCGCCAGTATGGCCAAAAGGAGGGTTGCCAATATCGTGCGCGAGGCAAGCGACTTGCACAATGGCGCCAATATCAAATGGGGTGAATCCTGCAGGAAGCAAGCCATGCTGATCAAGCGCTGCGCCCACGCGGTTTCCTAACGATCGGCCAACAGACGATACTTCAACACTGTGCGTCAGGCGGTTGTGCGTATGATCATGAGAAGCCAAAGGATGAACCTGGGTTTTTCGCCCCAAGCGTCTAAAAGCGCTACTAAAGACTACACGATCATGATCAATGTGAAAGTCCGAGCGTAACCCGGAAGCCCCTTCTGCGGTTGCAGGAGAGACGGTTGGCACGGCTTTGCCATCTGCTATGCGAAATCGGGTAGTAGACAGCAGTTGCTGCCAATTCATGCGAGGGGTAGCGGTCACAATGATCAACTAAGTGTTAGGAGGGTTATCTTCTTCTTGAAGTGCTTGCCACATGGCTAGTTCTTCTCTGTATTGCCGTAAAGCCGCCTGATATCGATCCAACACACAATCTTCACAGCCGCTATCGCAACATTCTCCCTCTGCTGGTGGTTCGGGCGCTTCAGGTGGAAGATTGTCTAATGGATTCATAGTTCGTCTAATGTATTGGCTAAGTGAGATCGATCTGCCCAAGCTTCAATTTTCCAGCCATCTTCATCATTATGGCTAATCCAATTATAGGCGGCATTGGGGATAGGAAACTCACGTTGGGTATCAAGTGGCTGCTGATTAATCCAGCGATGCACAATATCCAATACGCCCCCATGTGTCACTAGAATAATGTATTCGCCTCGATGCTGCTTGGCAAGTCGATCCATTAATACCGTGATTCGATCATGCAACGATTGTAAAGACTCACCATTAACAGCATCAAACGATGGCGTTCTTGCATCGTAATGCGCGGTTTCTTCCGGGTACTGAGACAGCATTTCTTCGGGGTTTAGCCCCTGTAAAATGCCGTAGTGCCTTTCCCGTAAGCGCGAAGTCACGATAGGTAACAACCCGGTTTTCTTTGCTAAAGGTGCAGCCGTTTGGCGTGTGCGGGTCAGGTCACTCGCGTAAAGCGCAGTGTAGGGAAGATCTGGCAGGTGTTCGGCGACCTGTTCTGCTTGCGAAAGCCCTGTCTCATTCAAGGGTATATCTAAATGCCCTTGCAATCGACGTTCTACATTCCATGGCGTTTCACCATGCCGAATCAAACATAAATGCGTGATAGTTTTCATGCTAACTATTTTAGCATACGGTCTGTGTGATATGTGTTGCCTAATTGTTAATGCTTGCGACATATATAGGCGTTAAGTACAATGGCATTGATGAGATTGTTTGTAAAAGAATACAAAATTTGACCAAGATTAAAAACAATTCATTATTTATTGCAAATAATCGACGGAAAACAAACAGTTAAAATCGTATCAGGGTGGATATTAAAAATGATTAAAGCAACAATAGCTTTAGCTCTCGTGCTGGGCTTGACGGGTTGTGCCAATATGCTGCCAACCAAAGATTGGAAGACACGTCTTCCTGGTGCAGAAAAAGATATGAGCGTATCAGAAGACTTGCTGACTTCGCTCGAAGAAGGGGAGGCTCGCCGCATTACTGGCAACCAAGCAGGTGCCAATTTGGCTTGGCTAAGTGCTGATGAAAAAGTTAGAAAATGGGAGGATGTTGCCAAGAGTGCTCCTGAATCCTTACTTGAAGGCTTAGGGGCTGTATTAGTTAATGACAAAGTGAGATCTTACGATGGCAAGGACTTTGAACGAGTGGCGTTAGCCTCTCGCTTAGCTATGAGCTATCTTGCGCAAGGGGATTGGGACCGCGCCAGAACGGAGGTAACGAAACTACACGAAAGAGAAAGCGTGATTGCAGATCTTCGTGAAAAAGAAGTCGATAAACTGAAGTCTAAATCGAATTCAGACAATATTAATACTGATGTAATGGTCTTAAATGGCTATCCAGTCCATACGCTGAATAATCCAGAGGTAATTTCATTACGGAACGGATATCAAAGTGCAATTGGACATTATTTGGCAGGCTTTGTTTACGAGCAGTCAGGAGATTCGTCATTGGCAGCTGCTGGCTATCGGCAAGCAATTGAATTACGTCCTGATGTAAAAAGTCTCAAAAATGCATTGCAAGGCTTGGATCAGCGAGTTAAGAGGTCTGATCCTAAAGCCACCGATACCTTATTTATTGTGGAAGCAGGGGAGGTTACTCCTATTAAATCTCAGACGATCCCAATTCCGGTGAATACGCCAAATGGTTTTATTGCTGTGCCAATGTCATTCCCCATTATCCCTGACCAAATAGAGGCGCTTCTACCTCGATCGATTATCATTGATGGCCAAGCATTCAATGTGGATGGGGTTACCAATTATGAGGCGATGTCACGTCGTTCACTCAAGGATGAGATGCCTGCGATTATTCTGCGCAGTACTATCCGTGCGATAACTAAAGGAATTGCGATTAAAGAGGCGCAGCGTCAAGACAGTTTGGCAGGCTTGTTTGTCAATATTGTTGCGATGGCAACTGAAATGGCTGATGACCGCATGTGGCGAGCATTGCCTGCAAAAGTAGGAATTGCTAGAACAAAACTTACAGTAGGAAAGCATATATTGCAGGTTGATGGTTTGAGCTTTCCTTTCGAAGTTGCAGGGAAGTATGCTGCAATTTCGATGCGAACATTTCAAGGAAAAACTTTTGTAAGCTTCCCTAATGGCTTGACGGTTAGAACCGATATCCCTGTTGAGGTGGCGGATGCACCCGTAATTAAATAATTTTTAATAATGAAAGCATGAGATATGAAGTTTACTAAGTTGGTTGGTTTAATTTGCTTTACCCTGATTCTGAGTGCGCCGCCGGTGATGGCGGAGTCAATTGCTTCTAAGATTGAACAACTCGGCAAAATGGATGAGGTTTCTGTTGTTGGAATTAAGAAAGTTGTACGCGATGGCTTGGTGAGGCTTCAGATAGAACTGAGCAATGCTGATAACGAAATTCAACA
The DNA here is from genome assembly GCF_020564625.1 of Leeia speluncae. Taxonomy (NCBI): domain Bacteria; kingdom Pseudomonadati; phylum Pseudomonadota; class Betaproteobacteria; order Neisseriales; family Leeiaceae; genus Leeia; species Leeia speluncae. Next base: position 248,163 of record NZ_JAJBZT010000005.1, on the reverse strand, counting down.
ATTCACTTGGCGCATACGCTGGTTAGATGATTCTGGGTTCCAAGTTGGAAGCGAAGAAGTCTGGAAGCCGGAAGTTATTTACGGTAAGCAGAAAAAAGTATTGTCTACTGTAGCACCTAGCCCACAGGCGACAGATTTTAAAGTGGAACTGTATAGCCCAGAAAACTATGCAAATGGGGCGAATGAACCGTCAAAGAATTAAGTAAAACTTCACCATCTTTGTAATGCATTCGATGTTGGGTGTAGTTTTATGATACGCAAAACTACACAGATAATTTATAAAAGTATAAGGATAGATAGTAATGAATAAGCTCATGACATGCTCGGTAATTAGTTTAGCTGCTTTGCTGAGCGCATGTGCAGCACAAGGTCCAATGAAAAAAGGTGATGTGTCATACGGTGATGCCAAAGCCGTTGAAACCGTTTCTAATGAGTTCGGTTCAACTGACTTACAGACCATTGCAGAAAGTATGGCGCGTTCTTTGGTTCAGTCCCAAGTTGTTCGTGGTCGCCCACTAATTACAATTGCTGACGTGAAGAACAAAACTAGTGAATACATCGATACTAAATCGATTACTGATTCAATTCGTACTCAATTGTTGAAGAGTGGTCAAGTTCGCTTTGCAACTGATATTAGCGGTATGCAGAGTCAAACAGATGAACTAGCTCGTCAAAATAATAGCGGTATGTACAAAAAGAGTACTCAAGCTAAAGTGGGTAAAATGGAAGGTGCCCAATATCGTCTTGAGGGTGAAATTACCTCTATTGTGAAGCGTAATTCTGACGTGAAAGATGTGTACTACAAGTTCTCATTGATTTTGACCAATAACGAGGCTGGTACGATCGAATGGGCAGACGAGAAAGAAATTCGCAAAACTTCTAAGCGTTAATTAGGCGCTCAATAGAAGGGGGTTAGTATGTTAAAAAAACTGTTAATGGCATGTGCTTGTTTCTTGCCTACGCTGGTGCAGGCCGAGTCTATCCCCAAAATTGCGGTGACAGATTTGGCTTACGAGGAAAAGGTCTCACATTACTTTCATGTGACTAGTTATAAGAACAAAGAGCGCTTAAATGCTTCTTCTCGTGGTCAAGAGAGTGCTTATGGAGCATCTGGTTCGGAACGTGTCTCTGCGAGTAGCGATACTGAGTACTTTGAAGCTTCCGGTGACTTTGAGACAATCGAGCGAGGTGAGTTGAGGAAGTTCACAGGCGATATTAAAGGCGAGATGTTAAAAAGTGGCGTATATCGCTTGGTGCAAGCTAGGCCCTATACAGCAAAAGAGAATGAGAAACTTTATGATGTGATTGATCGCATTAAAAAGGGCTATTTCCCAAATGCTGATTACGTATTGTTTAACACAATTACTTCCATTGATCCTCGTTCAGAAGAGAACCCTATTCAAGGTTCTAATGCAGTTAACCATTCTTTAAGTCTTGAACTAGTTGTTGAAAGCAGCCTAATTAATACCAAGACTTATGAAGTCAAGGCTGCTTTTTCTGCAATGGGCGAAGGTTCTGACAGTCGTTTAGTCAATATGGTTGGTCAAAAAGTGCAGTTATCTAAAGCGCGAGTAATGAAAGAGGTATCAGAGTCGCTAGGCAAAGATGTCGCTCGTCAATTGGAAGAACAGTTTATTCCTGGCGGTACAAGAAGTCGTTCTTCTCGTTCACAAAGTGGAAGTTATAATTCTATTGAAGTGCGTCAGAGAGAAGAAGTTGTGACATATAACTAATCGCATGCTTTACTCGTTTTAGGTTGATTTAATTGGCAAAAATAGGTAGTGCGAATGCACTGCCTATTTTTTTGAGAGTGGTTGAATCGATGGGGCGGGCTATACATAATAAAAAAGCCGCATTCAAATGAAAGCGGCTTATAGCTAGTGCATGTGCTTAGCGTTTAAAGATAAATAGAGCCCAGCCCATGATTTGCTCCTTTCTACTACTGGCGCTGTATCGCTTTGTGAGCGATACTCATCCCCAACCAGTTTTCCAGATCATGGAAACTGAATCGGATGACGCTGTACGCGGGCGGTTGCAACCCTTGCCAAATTGTCATGTCAACCACCGGCCACGGTTTGCACAGCAACTAAATCGCTCCGTTCCGGCCCATGTCATCCGGATGACGACATGCTTTGCTACATAATGTAACAGTTTGATATTACAGAAATTCTTCAAATTAATCTATGATGCTGATCAAAAGGTCAGGCAATTGTTGTACGCACCGAACAGTACTAGCTAGAGTAAAGTGTAATGAAATTTGAGCATATTATTGAGATTAATGACCTTGCAAACCCAATGGTGACGCCATTATCCGTAGAGCAACTATGGCAAGGGTTGATGCTGCGTGTAGAGTCGCCGCAATTATTTTTGCCACATATGGACGAAGTCCTTTTTTTGGCCAGAGGAGATAATTGGTTAGAAAGAGAAGTGGTATTTGGCAGTATGCGGGTAAGAGATCATATCCGTATGGACCCAATGGTGCGTATTGAGTTTGTCACCGAACCCAATGAGCAGCATCAAGGCGGCACGATGTCGATGCAAATTGAGATGCCAGAATCGAACCGCTTATTTGTGCGTTTTGCGTATGAAACAGGGCTAAGCGAAACAGAGACCCACAATGGGGTCAATGTGGCGAGTTATGTAAAGCAGGCGTATCAGCAACACGATATTGAAATGGTGAAGTTAATTCGTGAGATGGTGGAAGAAGGGTCGTTACCAACCACTACTCCAACTGCTAACAGACTTCAGTAAAGCAATATTCCCTGCGATGTACTTCACATAGCAGGGAATTATTTAGCGTGCCGCAGGTGCTAGGCGCGCGTAACTTAGCATTAGCCATTTGCTACCGGCACCATCAAAATTCACCTGCACGCGAGCATCTTCTCCACTCCCTTCTGCAGCGGTAATTACGCCCGAGCCAAATTTGGGATGCGCGACACTTTGGCCAACTTTAAAACCATGTAAGTCGCGTTTATCTGCAAATGTAGGGTTGGTGGTCGATGTTGGAATAGCCGCTGATGCCCGTTTATTAATCCACTGTAGCAGTGCTTCGGGAATTTCGCGCATAAAACGGCTAGGCAAGTTGTACCTTGTTTGTCCAAATAGTTGGCGCTGTGAAGCAAGTGTTAGGTATAAGCGTTGACGCGCACGGGTAATGGCCACGTACATTAGACGACGTTCTTCACCTACGCCATCTTCGGCCATGATGCTGTTTTCATGCGGGAATAGGCCTTCTTCTAGGCCACAGACGAAAACAACGTTAAATTCCAACCCTTTTGCGGCGTGAACGGTCATCATCTGCAAGGCATCGCTTGCCACTTCTGCTTGGTGTTCACCGGCTTCTAACGAGGCGTGTGCCAAGAAGTCTTCTACGCCACCTTCCGGGACTTCATGCATGAAGTTTTGTGCGGCGTTAAGCAATTCTTCCAAGTTTTCTAGACGATCTTCGCCGTCTTTTTCTGCGCGGTAGTAATCACGTAATCCAGAGCGATCTAGCAGAACGTCGATTTTTTCCATCAGCGGTAGTGGGGCGATTTCTTGGCTAAGGGTTTCAATGATTTTTACAAACTCACCGATTTTCTTGCCCGCGGCGCCGCTAGGCGGATGGCTGCAACTTGCATTCCAAAGCGAAAGGCCAGCCTCTCTTGCCGTCACTTGAACGGTTTCCATGGTGCGTGCTCCAATGCCCCTTGCCGGGAAATTAACTACACGCAGCCATGCGTTATCGTCATCGCGGTTGGCGGTTAGTCGAAGGTAGGCGAGTGCATGTTTGATCTCTTGTCGCTCGAAGAAGCGTAAGCCACCATACACCCGATAGGGGACGTTATTGGCAAATAATTGGTGCTCTAGTAAGCGTGATTGCGCATTGGAACGATACAAAATAGCGATATCTGCTAGTGCTGTACCTTCCCGATGCAGTTGCTTTACTTCGTCCACGATAAAGGCTGCTTCATCGTGATCGGTTAGGGCTTCAAACGCGCGAATGGGTTCGCCAGGGCCAGCTGCTGTCCACAGGTTTTTACCTAGACGGCCATCGTTATGTTCAATTAAGGCGTTAGCTGCATCCAAAATATTGCCAAATGAGCGGTAGTTTTGTTCAAGGCGAATGAAGTGTTGGATCTTAAATTCACGCTCGAAATCGCGCATATTGCCGACGTTTGCGCCACGGAAGGCATAAATCGACTGATCGTCATCGCCAACGGCAAACATAGCACTACCGTTACCAGCTAGGAGCTTTAACCACTGATATTGCAAGCGGTTGGTATCTTGGAATTCATCGACCAAGATGTGTTGAAAGCGGTGTTGATAGTGTTCGCGTAGTAGGGCGTTACGAGAGAGTAATTCGTAGGCGCGAAGCAGTAATTCTGCAAAATCGACCACGCCTTCACGGTTACATTGCGCATCGTATTCGGCGTAAATTTCGGTCATGCGACGGCTACCTGGATCGTAGCTTTCACATTCATGCGCGCGCATGCCAGCCTCTTTACGACCATTAATATAGTGCTGGACTTGCTTTGGCGGGGTACGCTCTTCATCAATATTCATCGCGCGCATCACGCGCTTGAGCAAGGAGAGTTGATCTTGCATATCCAGAATACTGAAGGTGGAAGGAAGCCCTGCTTCACGATGGTGGGCGCGTAATAGACGATTACATAATCCGTGGAAAGTGCCAATCCACATGCCACGCACATTAATCGGAAGCATGGCGGATAAGCGGGTGAGCATTTCTTTTGCCGCTTTATTGGTAAAGGTTACTGCCATGACGCCAAATGGGCTGATGTGGTTATTGTCGATTAACCAAGCGATACGAGTCGTGAGAACACGCGTTTTTCCGCTGCCTGCCCCGGCTAAAATAAGCGCGGAAGCATGAGGCAGGGTGACTGCTGCCAATTGTTCTGGATTGAGGCCTGTCAGGTATTCGGTACGCATCACAACTCTGCTGAGGTAATCACAAATGTGCGTATTGTAACCGGATTTTAAATCGAACGTCTGTTCTATTTGCGACAGGCCGGTTTTGGCTGTGGCTTAGGTTAATTGATAGTTTTCGTTTGGTTGTCTATCTGGTAGTGCCGGTTGGCCAGCCTGTTCGCGCAGTGTGGATTCCATTAATTGGCACATAAAGTCGAGTGCTAAATCATTTGAAGCGAAGCCAAATGGGTCTTCTAATTCTTCCGCAATCGCTTCTAGCGCAAGAAAGGTGTAGGCAACAAAAACGCTAATGACTGGGGTCATAAAACCAATTGAACTGACGAGCCCATACGGAAGTAAAGAGCAATAGATATAGACGGTGCGGTGTAGCAAAATGCTGTAGGCAAAAGGAATTGGCGTATTAGAAATCCGCTCATTTCCGCCGAGTGAATCAGACAAGCCAGAAATGCTTTCATCAATGGCGAGGTTGTTCATTGGGTCAATTAGCCCAGCACGCTTCGCTTCTTGCACACATTCGCCCATGATTTGGATGATTTGGGCTGGTTTGAAGCGACAGTCCTGCACGCGTTGTCTCCAGCGTAGCGGTACAAAACGGTTTACATCTTCAGTGGCATCGGTTTTTCTGAGTTGATGTTTCATGGTGTAGAAGAACGCCATGAGTAATTCCACCATTTCATCTTGTGCTTCTGGGCTCATATCCGTCATTGTTTTTAATTGTCGGATGAGGCTACGACCACGATTCAAGACGCTCCCCCATAATTTGCGGCTTTCCCAGTAGCGGTCGTAACAGGCGTTATTGCGAAATGACACAAAAATTGCCAATGCAACGCCTAACAAACTGAATGGAACAATATTGAGGGGGATGGGTTCTTTAAATAGCCAGTTATCTTGAATAATGGCTAAGACGGCAATCCCAAAGAACAGCAGTAATCTTGGCCAAATGGTAATCATGACCGAGCCACGCCAAACGAACAGCAGTTGAATCCAGCTGAGTTTTGGGCGAACAATCATGATGCACTTCCTTTGGGCGGGGGCGTTTTGAAAGCAGGAATTTTGCTCCCTAACTTTCTCTAGCGTCTATAGTATTCCGCCACAAAATATCGAAAAACTGAAAAAAATAGGATAAATATTTGCTTGCTAAGTAAGTTGGTTGGGTGTCTGGTCTTTTTAGTCTCAATGAGGGTTATATGTGTTGAGACTGTATTGCGCTGACGACTGATAAAAATAGCGAGGTAGAGTAGACAACCTACCTCGCAAAATGCAGGCGATATGACCTGCTGGTGGGGGTGAGTAATACTGTAATTATTGAGGTGACCAACCACACTGCTCAAGAGCATTCAGTAGTTGTCCCGGTGCAAGGCCATGCGCACGACTATGTTTATTTCCCTCTGTGGTTTCGGCTGCAAGTAGCACATTGATGATCGCTTCTTCAACCGCCTCTGCTGCCGCTGCTAACAACGGCGATAAATGATCGTTGTTGACCATTTGGATTGGGGTAGTGAAGTTTCCTTTCTTCCCATAATCTGCGACAGGTAGTTGCTGATTGCCTGTAGAAAATGCTAGGAAAATATCGCCACTGGAGTCTTCGGTTCCTCCGCCTGTCCGTGCAATACCAATCGATGCTCTTTGTGCTAAACGCTTGCATTGATGGGGTAATAGAGGGGCATCGGTAGCAATGGTCACTACAATCGACCCCATGCCCGGATGTGGCAGAGATTGCTCAGCAAAGGGTGAGGCAATGGCTTTAGTGGTGAGTATATCGCCGACTGGATAGCCTGCTACCCTTAAGGTATCCCTCATGCCATGGTTTGCTTGGACAATTGCCCCTACAGTCCAACCTCCTTGGGATGCAGCTAATTGGCGCGATGCAGTACCAATACCTCCTTTGAACTCATGACAAATCATGCCTGTCCCACCGCCAACAGCCCCTTCTTGAATTGATCCGTCACTTGCATCGGTTTGCGCGGCTTTTACATGTTCTGCCGTGATATGAAATCCATTGATGTCATTGAGTAAGCCATCGAATGTTTCCATTACTACAGGCATGGTCCAGTAAACACTATCTTCGTCTCGCAGTGATTCACGCTCTAAAGCGATGAGGGTGTCTCTCACAATACCAACACTGTGAGTATTGGTAAATGCAATGGGCGTTGTGAGTAGGCCGGCCTCTCTAATCCACTCTAGGCCCGTTGCATCGCCATTACCATTTAGCACATGTACACCTGCAAAGCAGGGAGATAACCGCGCATGACCGGCACGGGGTTCGATGACCGTCACACCGGTTCTTACTTTCCTGCCGTCTGCAAGATCATGGATGACGGTATGGTGACCAACACGAATCCCTATTACATCGGTAATGGCATTTAGTGGCCCTGGTTGGCCATTTCCTATGCGAATACCTAGATCTCTGGCGCGAGGTGACATGAGGTTCTCCATTTTTTTATTAAATTGATTCATGCAGATGCATCCGCTGTTTTGTTGACCTGGCGCTTAAACACAAACATTAACAATCCAAAAGCAATAATCCCCGCAACGATCATTAAGTCCTTGGCACTGCTAGATTTTAGAATCGTGAAAAGGGTATATCCGCCGCCAAGTAAAACGACTAAAGAAGGAATAGGCCAAAGTGGCATGTGGTATGGATGGTGTGTACTCGTATGGCGACTAAATAGTGCAGAAATTGCCATGCTCATATAGGCGAGCAACAAGATGATGACCGTAAAGGAGGTCAGTTCACCTAGATTGGAATTAAAGGTTAGCAATGCAGAAGGAATTGCAAATAATAGCGTCGCTACCCACGGTGTACCAAATTTGGGGTGCAGCTTAACCAACGCTTGGTTTAGTCCTTTATTCCACAAGCCATCCCGACCACTCGCGTATAGAAAGCGAGCATTTTGAACGACGATCGCGATAATCGCGTTAAATACAGATAAAAAGATACCTGCCGAAATAATGCGCGCTAGCGTTGGATTGCCTAATTGAGTGATGACATAGCTAATTGGATCACTTGATTTTGCTAGTTCTGTTAGCGAAGGAGACCCTAATAATAGCGCGGTGAGGGGTACCAGCTCCATCAATACAACAATGATGAGGGTAAGCAAAATTGCAATGGCTAATGGTCGGCCTGTTTTATGCATGTCTTCAGCTAAATAGATGGCAGCGCCATACCCATTATATGAAAACAAGGCAGTACCCACCATGGCAACGATGATGCCAAATGGAACATCCGCTAAGCCACCTTGTGCATCTAACATTTGAGGATGGGTTAGCACATCAACCGATTGATGTGGGTGACTAAATCCCAACCAGACTACAATCAGTAACACCAATACTTCTAGTGCTAAAAAAGCCCCTGTGACTAACGCATTGGTTTTAATATCGAGAATCCCAATCGCGTAACTTAAAACCACGACGACTAAGGCAACTGTTGCACTATCAAAGTTCGTTCCTAACGCACTATTGAGATAAGTGGCTGCGCCGGTTGCTAATACTGCTGGAATGAACAGCAACATGCAGAGAACAAATAGGTACATTTGCAAGCCTGCTGCTTGACCAAATAAACGCTGCACAATTGTGTATTCGCCGCCTGCACTTGGGTGGGCCGCGCCGAGTTCTGCATAGCAAAGTGCCAGTGCTACTGCAATTAGCCCTGCGAAAATGAACGATAAAAATGAACCACTGCCCGCGCTTTGAATCGCGAATGGGGCAATCACAAAAATGCTACTTGCGGGGGTAACGCCTGAAACAGTGATCATGACCACATCCATGATCCCTAGCGAACCTTTTAACTGGCCCGCATTTGACTGATTCGACATGATTCTCTCTCCTGAAATGTGTCGATGAAAGTACTCTGGCCAGAGTTGTGGGTCTTAGTGTAAGGTAAAAAATACGTCAAACTAATCACCGTGATGGGGTACCCATTTGGGGGATGGCTGTGGAAGCTTTACTGAAAGAAATGATGCTGCACAATGCATTAGCGAATGTGTTTGAGCAATTAGGAACGCCTCGGTTTTGGCGGTCGTTAGTGATGGCCTTGAGACAAGTTGCCCCGCTTGATAACGCACTCGCCGTGAGAATGTGGCCAGATGCCGCGCCTGTGGTGCTGGAAGAGTGTACATTTGGTGGGCCCGTACAAGCAGATTCCCCAGTTTTTCATTATTGCCAGGGTATGTATCTCCTAGATCCTTTTTACCAGTTAGTGAAAGAGGGGGCGAGCCAAGGGCTTTATCAGCTTGAACAAATTGCGCCTGATATGTTTCGAAGTAGTGAATATTATCTGAGCTATTTTAGTAAAGAAGTGGGGCAAGATGAGTTGCAGTTCATCCTCCCTTTGGGGGATGGGAGCTATCTATCCCTTTCATTAGGGATATTGTCTCGCTTTGATCACTTAGCGATTGGTCGTTTACAAACCGTTGCCTGTTGGGTGTTTGCGGCAATGAAAAAACACTGGCAGAGTTCTCAAGTTAAAGGACTGAGTGCGGTTCCTTCCCCTCAGATAGAAGATCAAATTGGGCAAGCACTAGCACATTTTGGCGGTGCAAAGCTCTCGGAACGAGAAGCCGAGATTGCCCGTCTGACCTTACAAGGCTATTCAAGTAAGGCCGTTGCTCAGCAATTAGCGATCTCACCTGAAACTGTAAAAACGCACAAACGAAAGTTGTATACCAAACTGGGTATATCAAGCCATACCGATTTGTTTAGCCAATTTATCTCTGAACTCACTGAAGAGCAAAAGAAACAGGCATTATGATTTTCTCGAATTACTGATTGCTAGGTAACTGAGTCGCCCATTTTTTTAAGTAAGGTGCAATGGCTTTGCCTATAAAGAGTTGCGGTTCAGAGGGCGCGTAAGCGGCTTTTTCTTCTGCGCTGGTCGCTTCATTGTTGTCTGTGGTTTCCCAGCTGCGAATTAGACCTTTTGCTTTTTGAAAGGCGGCGATGAAGTCCCCTTTAGGGGTTAGGGACTCTTTAAAAAAGGCTTTGCCAAAATAAGTGAAGTCGTTGGTGTCGGAGCAACCAAATGAGGTTCTGTCTGCTCGGGCTGCGGTTAGGATGAGTGTGTGATCGTCTTTTAGATCGTTAATAAACCCGCCTGAATAACACGCTGAAATCACTAATACTTTCCACTGAATGCCGGATTGTTTTAGTACGCTGGCTAAGTCTTTGCTCGATAAATCGTTGATACGCAGGTCTTCTTGTGCGAGGCTAAAGAAATGGTCTTGGGAGCCGTGGCTAGTCATGAATAAAAAGAGAATATCTTTTTGTGGGTCCATTTTATTGCGGATAGCTTTTAAGCTAGCGGAGATGCTGGTTTTGGTGGCAAAGGGGGCGTCACTAAAGGTGTTTCGACTATTGATCAGACTAATCGCGTGGTCTTTCACGCCAAAGTATTTTTCAAATTGCTGTCTGACAAAGTCGACCTCACGATGAAACACTTCTTGCTTACCATCACCCGCAATACCTAACCAGAATAGTTGAATCCCTTTACCTATAGAGGGTTTGACCGCATTTAGGGATTGATCAAGTAAGTGTTGCTGTTGGTAAATGGCAGTTTCTAGTTGGGTAAGTTGGCGTTTCTCTTCTGCAGGATCGCTGTATTCTCCGTAAACCCATTCGCCAGCAATCGTGGTTTGGCCTTTCGCGTTGGGTTTGGCTAGGATTAACTTTCCTTTGCCGTGTCGTTCGCCATAGTAAAAATTGCCTTCGTAGATATCGCCATTGCCATAATACAGTTTGCCGTAGCCTTCAAACTTACTATCGGTAAAACTGCCTTCGTAACGATCGTTTGTTTTTAGATCGTGAAACTTCCCTTGGCCATTTAATCGGGAGTTGTTGAAATTGCCTTCTAGTTCATAAGCATCGCTGTGATATTTACCAACGCCATTTGGGCGGAAGTTGGTGAATGAGCCTTCAAAGTATTCATCTTTTAGCGTGAGTTTGCCTTGACCAGTGAACTCATTGTTAACGAAGTCGCCCTCGTAGATTTTGCCATCCGCAGACTCGTAGCGTCCCTTGCCTTGGAGCGTTTTATTTTTAAAGTCGCCGGTGTAAACAAATTTGTCAGGCTGGGTGAGTGTGCCTTTGCCATTCACTAAACCATCTTTAAATTCACCCACATAGGTACTTCCATCTAATGCAGTTAACGTGCCTAGTCCATCCCAATCGCCTTGATGAAAAGTCCCTTTATACACTAATTGATGTTGAGCATAAGTTTCGCCTTGACCTTCTAGTACGCCATCCTTGAAGACCCCTTTGTAAGCTTTTCCATTCGGATAGAGGATGAGCCCTTCACCGGATAAAACGCCATTTTCTAAATGGCCGTAATATTTACCCCCGTCAGGGAGTTGTGCATCGGGTGTTGTATAAGGGGCGGTTGGGAAGGCGGCAAATGCAGTCAGCGGAAAAATAAAGAGGCTAGCGAGAAGGCGTTTCATAACCAATTATCTGTGAAGGCGATACTTGGCAGCATAACAGCGATAATGACAATGTCAATATTGAAGATGCTTGCTAAGTGAATTAGCAAGCATCTAGGTGATCAATCGCTTAGTGAACGACCGTGATCGCTTTCCATGTACCCTGTGTAAATTGGTGTACAGTTACCGAACCATCTTTGATATCGCCTGCAGGTGTAAATTGGACATTGCCTGTGACACCTTGGAATTTAATGCTGGCTAGTTTAGGCAAATACACTTTTGGATCAGAAGAGTTTGCCGCTGCCATGGCATTGATAATGGCGGTCATCCCGTCATAAGCGTATGGCGCATAGGTCTGCACTTCCATGCCAAAGCGTTTTTGGAAACGAGCGTAGAATTGCTTGCCTTTAGGCATTTGATCTTTTGGCATGCCGGCAATCGTACAATACGCACCGCTATCGATGCCGTCGCCAGCGAGTTTGATTAACTCTGGATCGCACGCGCCATCACCCGTCACAAAGGCAGATTTAATGCCTAAGCGGCGCATCTGTTGCAGCAATGGGCCAGCAGTGGCATCCATGCCGCCATAAATGACTACGTCTGGTGATTTAGCTTTGATCGACGTTAAAATCGACATCCAATCGGTGGTTTTATCGGTGCCGTATTCTCTTGCCACCACTTTGCTGCCCAACGCTTTGACGCGTGATTCGACTTGGTCTGCTAAGCCTTGTCCGTAAGCGGTACGGTCATCAATAATCGCAATGCTTTTCCCTTTGAGGTTTTTTACCGCAAATTGACCCATTGCACCGCCTTGCTGAATATCATTCGCGACCATACGGAAGGTCGTCTTGAAACCTTGGGCGGTGTATTTTGGATTGGTAGCAGATGGAGTGATTTGTGGAATGCCTGCTTCGCTATAGAGGCGAGACGCTGGGATGGTGGTGCCAGAGTTTAAATGACCAACCACGCCTTTTACGCCGGCATCAATTAGTTTTTGTGCAACGATGTTGGCGGTTTTTGGATCGGCCGCATCATCTTCCGATACCAACACAAACTTAGCTACTTGGCCGCCAATTTTGATCTTTTTTGCATTCGCGTCTTCGATCGCCAAAATCACGCCGGCTTCATCGTCTTTACCCAAATGCCCGATTGGGCCAGACAATGGGCCTACTTGCCCTACTTTGATTTCTACGTCTGCGTGCGCACTCCCGATGGCTAACAGCATCGCCAACAACACGGGTTTAACAGTAGCGTTCATTTACTCACTCCTCATTGAGACAATTGACACTATGAAAGCCCTCCAAACGGAGGGCGGAAAAGAAACCTTATGCGTTCTCGAAACCTTTTAAGACATTGACTGCATTAATGCCGATATCGTCGACCATATAGCCGCCTTCCATCACAAATAGCGTGGGTTTCTTCAGGCTAGCGATCTGTTGGCCAAGCGAGAGATAGTCGCTATTTTTAAGTTTGAATTGACTAATCGGGTCATGTTCGAAGGTATCGACACCAAGTGAAATCACGACTGCATCTGGGTTGTAGGCTTGGATTTTTTGTAAGGCATCTGCCAAGGCAATTTGGTAGTGTGCCCAATCGGTGCCGTGTGGTAGCGGGTAGTTATGGTTGAACCCCAGCCCTTCGCCTTTACCCGCTTCGTCTTTGTGACCTAGATAGTATGGGTATGAATGCAGCGGGTCTCCGTGTAAGGAGACAAACATTACGTCTGGGCGATCGTAGAAAATCGTTTGCGTGCCATTGCCATGGTGATAATCGACATCTAGCACCACCACCTTTTTCGCGCCTTGATCAACCAGCGATTGTGCTGCAATGGCCGCATTATTGAGGTAGCAATAACCCCCCATGTATTCACTTGCTGCATGATGACCCGGAGGACGACAGAGGGCAAATGCAGCTGGTAAGCCACCTGCAATTTTGTCTGCTCCGGTGAGTGCTAGATCGGCACTGCTTTTCACTGCTTCCCAAGTCCCTGCGGTAATCGGCACACCAGCATCCATGGCGTAGAAACCTAACTTACCATCGATATGAATCGGCTCGATGTCGGTGCGCATGTCTCGTACCGGCCAAGTGAGTGGTAGCGCGTCGTGTTGTCTGCCCATTGCTTGCCATTGCGACCACGCACTTTCCAAGAAACGCACATAGCGCTCACTATGAACACGGGTATACACAGACACAGGGTAGGCATTGGGGGCGATAATTTCACCTAGCGCTTCTTTTTGCACCCGCGCCAAAATCGTGTCGGCACGGCCTGGCATTTCGAAGCAGGGCTTGAGTTTGCCGTCTTTTAATTCTGTGCCGTGATGGAGGTGGTGTTTGTCACTATATATGGTCAGCATCGGGTGTCTTTCATGATTGGGCTGACATAAATTGTAGGGTGTGTTGCTAGGATGTGTTTTGCTTTTTTGTGCGTCATTGCTTTGTAAATTAGAAAGAAACGATTAATAAATTAATTTATTTAGCGTATTCTTTTTAAAGTAATCAAAGGGGCTAATAATGGGGCAAAAGCAAAGCGATAGTCAGTTAGACGAAATTGATAAAGAAATTTTACGATTACTGCAGGCTGATGGCAGCCTAACGACGCCATTACTAGCGGAAAAAGTATCGCTCAGTGTGACGCCATGCTGGCGGCGATTAAAGCGATTAGAAGAGGCGGGATATATTCGGGATTATCAGGCTAATTTAGATCGCCGCAAAATTGGTCTGGGGATTTTTGCATTTGTGCAGATTACCTTTGGCAACGTCGGTAACCCCGAGCCGATTGAAGCCTTTGAAGAGGCGGTGCAAAAGATTCCCGAAATTTTGAGTTGCCATAAAATTACGGGCAGTGCGGATTACATGTTGCAAGTGGTGGTCGAAAATCTGGATGCTTATGGTGATTTTGTTGAAAATGTATTGCGCCATTTACCAGGGGTTAGCTTAATTCACTCTGGATTATCCATTCGGGAAATTAAGTCGACTTCTCGCCTGCCGTTATGATGAAGATTCGTCATACCTAACTGAGCCATGGCATTGTCGATTTCAGTGTGTAATATCGTGAGTGCGCGGGTCACTCCATTAGCGCCGTCGGCCGCGACGCCATACAGCGTGGCACGCCCTAGCATGACGGCATCTGCCCCATTTGCTTTCGCTTTGAGGATGTCTGTGCCTCTGCGGATGCCTGAGTCCAACAAGATTTTGCAGCGTCCCTGAATGGCTTCTGTAATGGCTGGCAGGCATTCAAATGCGGCGGGTGCAACATCTAGCTGGCGACCACCGTGGTTACTAACAACGATTCCGTCCACACCGATTGATGCGGCTTGTTTGGCATCATCAGGATGCAACACCCCTTTGATCAATAGTTTGCCCTGCCACTGGTCTCTTAGCCAAGACAAGGTATGCCAATTAATGCGGGTATCCATTTGAGATTCAATCCACGCTGCTACCTGCAATGCATCCGCTTGTTTGCCTATAAATTCATCTAGATTACTAAAGCGTGGTAAGCCATTTATTAGGATTTGCCATACCCAGTGCGGGCGGGCGATCAACTGCAGCCGGTTCCGCCAGTTTGGTTGTTTAAAACCGCGATAATTTCGGGCTTCCCAATTCCGATTGCCATAAACGGTCGCATCTGTGGTGAGTACGATGGTACTGACACCCGCATGCTTTGCACGGTTCAATAAATCGGTTGTGCAACTGCGGTCTTTAAAGAGATACAACTGTAACCACAAGTTGGGGTTCGGGTAGCGTTGCATTGCTTGGGCGACAGATTCTAGGCGGCTATTGGATAGGGTTGCTAGGCAAAAAGGGATGCCAAATTGAGCTGCCGCACTGGAGAGTAAGCGATCGGCATCTGGCCAGAGCATACCGTTAAAACCGGTTGGCCCAATCAACATGGGGCTGGAAAGAGACTGATCCCATAGCGAGACAGATTGATCTCGCTGGCTAACATCTACCAGAGTACGTGGTGTGAGTGTGAAGTCGTCAAAGGATCGACGGTTGCGTTGCATGGCAAGCTCATCTTCTGCTCCCCCTTCCAGATATTCCCAGGCAAAGTTTGGCAGCCGTTTTTTTGCCATCGCCGCTAAATCAGCGATAGAAGCTGCATATGCAACATTTCTCCCTTGGTAGAGTTGTCGTTTCATAGCACGCAGCCCGGGTTCATCCGCCCGGAAGGGTCAAGCAGTTGTTTGAATTGTTGCATGAGCGAAATCTCTGGCGCATGGCGACTATGATGGAGGTAAGCCTTTTTATAGCGACCAATCCCATGCTCGGCAGAGATGGTACCGCCCATTTCACCGATGAGTCGGTAGACCAATTCACAGACTGCCATCTGCGCTGCTTCATTCGGTGTTTCTTGGTTGAGTGAAATCCCTAAATGGAGATTGCTATCTCCCAAATGCCCAAAGGGTAAACAAATGACGCTTGGCCAAGTATTGAGTAGTTGGCTGGTGCAGCGTTGGACAAACGGGTCAATATCGGCAATTGGCAAACTAACATCAAAATTCAGCAAAGCAGGTAGGTTGTCCATTGGCAATCCTTCCCGGATATGCCATAGCTGCCTAGCCTGATCCAGATTACTAGCTATCGTTGCATCGTTAATTAAGCCGCTTTCCAACCATGCCCCGAGTGTGTCAGTGAGTGCCGACTGTAGATCCTCTGCTGTTTGAATAGGGCTGGCGTATTCTAGTAAGACTTTGAAGCTATCTTCTGCGGGAAGCGGAAAGGGTGTGTCAGGCATCCGGCTAGACATAAACTGATAAAAATCGGGCCACATGACTTCGAAACTGAGTAAATCGGGTAAATGAGTACGAGCAGCTCGCCAAAGTGCTGTGACGTTCTCAGCATTTGCGACGGAGAGTAAGCAAGTGACGGGCGTGTGCAGTGCCGGATAAAGTTTGATCACGGCGCGAGTAATTAGCCCCAGTGTCCCTTCACTGCCGATAAAAAGTTGTTTGATATCTAGGCCTGCATTGTTTTTCAGCATGCGATTTAGGCTACTGACCAATGTACCATCCGGCAGAATGACTTCTAGGCCTAGTACCTGATCACGCATCACGCCATAGCGGATGGCACGGTTGCCGCCGGCGTTGGTGGCAATTAAGCCGCCAATCTGGCAGCTATCGCGTGCACCCAGATCAATGCCTAGGGTAAAACCTTGTTCGGCAACTGCCGCTTGCACAATGGAGAGGGGCGTTCCGGCCCGAACGGTGACAGTTGCGCCTGCTGTATCGATTTCTTCTATGCCACAATAGCGTTCCATCGCGACGACGAGGCTATTGGGAGAAGGGTTCGCCCCACCAGCAAGCCCTGTGAATCCACCTTGTGGAATGACGGGGCAGGCAGATTGATGTGCAATCGCAAGTGTACTAACGAGTTTCTCTAGCGTATCTGGCCGTGCAACCGCCAATGGTGCGGCCAGTGGAGACTCCGCATACGGCGTGTAGTATCGCTCGGGGATATCCTTACCTTGCAAAAGTTCATTCGGAGTGAGTAGAGCGGAAAGTTCAGCAAGCAGGTTCATGGCACAGACCTGTGGAGGAGAAACAGCAGATGCGGGATAGCCGTGTGGCTATCCCTACTTGGAAAATTACTTCACGGTTACATCAAAACCAGAGAAGTATTTTTTCGCTAGTTTTGCAACGGTACCATCTTTCTTCACTTCAGCAATCGCTGCATTCAATTGCTTTTTGTGGGCGTCGTCACCCTTGCGTAAACCGAATGCAATCCCACTACCTAAGATTTTGTCGTCTTTCACTGCAGCGCCAATAAATGCATAGCCTTTGCCTTCAGGCTTACTTAAAAAGCCTGCTTGCCCTGCTGCAGCCATCACCAAGGTAGCATCTAAACGGCCAGACGCTAGGTCAGCATAAACCATGTTTTGGTCTTTGTATGCGGTCACGGTGACGCCATGTGGTTCCCAATGGGTTTTCGCAAATGTTTCTTGAATAGAACCTTGCAATACACCCACGTTTTTGCCTTTTAGGCCTTCTGCTGTAGGTGCCATTTTGCTGCCCGCTTTACCAATTAGCTGCGTTGGGATGCGGTAGATGGTATCGGTAAAATCAATGGCTTCACGACGCTTGTCGGTCGCGTTCATGGCAGAGTTAATCGCATCGAATTTTTTTGCTTGTAGCGCAGGGATCAGGCTATCAAATGCATTCTCAACCCAAGTGCATTTCAATTTTGCTTTTGCACAAATCGCATTGCCTAGATCAACATCAAAGCCTTCTAGTTGGCCAGCTGCATTTTTGGATTCAAACGGAGGGTATTCCGCTTCAATACCAAAACGTAAGCTATTGTCTGCGCTGGCAATTCCAGCGGTTGCTGCTAGGGCGAATGCGGCTAAACGGAATGTAAATTTCATGCTTTCTCTCCTGTAAAAACGGGGGATCTATTCGACAAGGGAACAAAAAAGGGCGCAATGCTAATCGTTGTCTTCCTTGTTGTCACGATCCTTAATCAATGTTTATCTAAACGGCGATGTTGCAAAGCGGGTAACTTCTGACGGATTTCGGCTAATACACTTGGATCTAGTTCAGCAATAACAACCCCATTCCCTTCGGGTAGTACGCTTAGCACTTTGCCCCACGGGTCAATAATCATGCTGTGCCCAAAGGTTTGGCGGCCATTCGGGTGCCAACCGGTTTGCGCCGCAGCAATCACATAACATTGGTTTTCGATTGCTCTTGCCCGTAGCAGAACCTCCCAATGCGCTAAACCCGTTGTATGGGTAAAGGCCGCCGGCACGGTGATCAGTTCTGGTGCTGGTGCGGTTCTAAATAGCTCTGGGAAGCGTAGGTCATAACAAATAGAAGGGCGTAAACGACCAAATGGGGTGATGAGTGTCGTGACCACATCACCAGCACTTAAGGTATCCGATTCTTGGTAAGTGTCTTTGCTATCTTGGAAACCAAACAAATGGATTTTGTCGTAGCGACCTACACATTCGCCTTCTGGATTAAAAGTTAAGCAGCTATTAAACACATGCTGTTTGTCTGGGCCTGACAGTGGCACGGTGCCGCATTGCAACCAGATACCATTTTCTCTGGCTAAGTCTGATAAGAACCGTTGGATGGGTCCATCGCCAAACGGCTCACCTAGGGACAAACGTGCCTCATCGGTTTTACCCATCAAATAAAAATACTCAGGCAGAACCACTAATTGCGCGCCTTTTTCAGACGCCTCTTTGACGAGCTGGCGGGCTAGGCTAAGGTTTTCTCCCAGCATTTCGCCGCTATTCATTTGCACGGCAGCTACTAACATGCGTTCGGTCATCATTTTGCCGCTCCTACTTGGCAAAGCGCAGCGGCGGCTTTTCTTAACGTGGCTTCGTCTTTAGAGAAAGAGAAACGAATAATTCGATCATCCGTACCATCAGTATAAAAGGCAGATAGTGGAATTGCAGAAACACGATGTTCTTTAATCAATTGCAGAACAAATTCGCTATCGGATAACTGACTAAAATGCCCATATTTAGCCAACAAGAAAAATGAGCCATGGCTGGGTAATAACTCAAAAGGCGAGTCTTTTAAGAGATTCACCAATAGATCGCGTTTCTCTTGATACAACTGCCCAAGCGATAGATAGGTTGATGGGGTTTTCATATAGGCTGCCAGTGCGTGCTGCATCGGGGTGTCCGCAGAAAACATCATGAACTGGTGCACTTTACGAAGCTCTGCTGTAATCGCCGCGGGTGCCAAGCAATAGCCAATTCGCCAGCCGGTCACATGAAAAGATTTCCCAAATGAAGACACCATCACGCTACGCGCGGCTAATTCAGGATGGGAGACCACGCTATGGTGAACCGCCCCATCAAACACAATGTGTTCGTATACCTCATCCGATAGCACCACAATATTGGTGTCTCTAGTGACTTCGGCGAGCGAATCTAAATCGGCTTTAGAAAAGACCGATGCACTTGGGTTGTGCGGGGTATTAACGATGATCATTTTGGTTTTAGCAGTAATCTTGCTTTTTACTTCTGCCCAATCCACATGAAAATCTGGTTGTTTGAGTTTAATGGCTACAGGGGTTGCACCTTGCAAGCGAACAATTGGTGCGTAACTATCGAATGATGGTTCGAAATAGATGACTTCATCCCCTGCATGCACTAGCGCGCTAATTGCCGAGTAAAGTGCCTCGCTGGCACTTGCTGTAATCGTGATTTCATCTTGCGGATCAAACGATTGTCCATAAAGTGTGTGTACTTTTTCAGCGAGTGTTTCGCGTAGGCTAAGCACACCTGCCATTGGCGCGTATTGGTTTAGCCCACTTAACATTGCCTCATGGGTGAGTTCGATCAACGCTGGGTCACAAGGAAAATTCGGCGCGCCTTGCGAAAGATTAATGGCTTGATATTCACTACTTAACTGACCGATCACCGTAAAAATGTTGGTGCCTACATCCGGTAATTTAGAGCTAATGGCAGGGGTAGGGAAATTCATTCGCAGTCCTCTTTAGTCAGCGTTTTAATGACGCTTCTTGTGATTAAGATTTGCACAAACTGTAAGCATCTACACTTGCCCCCACAAGGGAATTGTTGTCATACTAGCCATGAGAAAAATGCATACCTAAACGTAAGAATGACAAATAGGAATAATCCCTCATGTCTGTGAGACTCCCTCCACTGAATGCGCTTCACGCTTTTGTCGTTGCGGCGAGGCACCTTAACCTCACCCGCGCGGCAGATGAGCTTTGTGTAACGCAAGGCGCGGTGAGTCGGCAGATTGCTTCTTTAGAACAACATATTGGGATGAAATTGTTTTATCGGGAGGCAAGGGGGCTAAAACTTACCGTACAAGGGGAGTCATTGCTGCCAGAATTGCGCGCTGCGTTTGATCTGATCCAGAAGGCCGCAGATAAAGCAGCAAAATCACACCATGTGATTCGCCTAAAAGCGCCAACGTGTGCCATGCGTTGGTTATTACCGAAGTTGATGATCTGGGAAAAATCACAACCTGACATACCCGTAGAACTCACCACGACTAGTGCGCATGATGTCGACTTCCTGCATGAACCCTTTGATGCTGCCGTTTTGTTTGGCAGAGATACATCACGTTACGCACAATGCCATAAACTCTTTGATGAAGTATTGGTGCCCATTTGTGCGCCTTCGTTAACCACCCAAACCGAACTAAATCCAACAGAAATTCTCCGCTATACCTTATTGCACCCAACCAGAGACCAGCGAGATTGGTATTTGTGGCTGACTACCGTTGGCAGCCAAACTACGCAAGCGAATCGAAATCAGCAATTTGATACCATGGATTTAGCCATTAGCGCGGCCATTCAAGGGTTTGGCATTGCGGTGGGGGACGCAACCCTAGTCGCGGGCGATGTTCAATCTGGGCTGTTGAGGATTCCGCATCCTCATCAAATAGCGACAGGTGATGGGTATTATTTCACGGTGAACACGAACAAACCCCAATCAACTGCGTTAAAAGCGTTTGCGGATTGGCTACTGGCTGAATCGGTGTCTTGATGGTTGGGTTGTTCTATCTTGATGACTACATCAAGCTTGTTTTGCATATTTCAGCAAAAAGCGCTTCTACCATCTAAGCTAAATCAACCTTGGCAATTTCCCAAGTGAATTGCTATTTGAAGTAATGTCTTATCTATGAGAGCTAATAATGAAGTCTTACATCCTTCCTTTTGCTGCATTATTCGTCAGTACGGTTAGCTTCGCCTTCCCTCAATGTGCCAAACCTAGCCAAACCGTGTTTCATTGCACGACGACCAAGGGGAAAATCATTGAGGTATGTGATAGCGGGAAAACTATCGATTACGCCTTTGGAAAACCTGATGTCGCGCCAGAAATTATCGTAAAGGCCCCAAGACAATCGGCTTCAACCTATCAATGGCAAGGCATCGGACGAACCATTTCTTATGCGGTAGACGTGCCCAATGGTAAAACCACCTATAGCGTTTATTGGGCATTTGAAAAACCAATGGAAGAGAATGATGAACCAGAACCGGAAGGTGGCGTTGCCGTATTAGCGAATGGAAAAACCCTGGCCACCGTTACGTGTGATCCGAAAAAAGAAATTGTCCAACGGATAGAAGGCATTGACTTACGCCCAACACCAGAAGACTAATCTGTGTCCCTGCATAGATCAACCGGCATACCTAATGCTAGTATGCGTGCTTCTGTGATGGCTAACCAAGCAATCACACTCGCTCGATAAGGAAAACATTGTGTCAGAACTAATTATTGAAGATATCACCACCGGCGAAGGCAAAGAAGCAGTGGCTGGTCAACACGTTACCGTGCATTACACTGGTTGGTTAACCGATGGCAAGAAGTTCGATTCTAGTAAAGATCGTAGTCAGCCATTTAGCTTCCCATTGGGCGCTGGTCATGTGATTCGTGGTTGGGATCAAGGCGTGCAAGGGATGAAAGAGGGCGGCGTTCGTAAGCTGACTATCCCTGCTGAATTAGGCTACGGCGCACGTGGCGCGGGTGGCGTTATTCCTCCAAATGCTACGTTGGTATTTGAAGTAGAGTTGATTCGCGTGGGCTAATTGCCAACCGTAGTCTGCTAAAAAGGTCGGTACTAACCGGCCTTTTTTATTGGCGATTGGCGCGGTGAATAAAAAAAGACCCCGGCGAACCGGGGTGAGTGAGTATGTTCACATTCGGCACCACCATGTGCCGAGATGCGTTATTTGACAACAGCGACTGGTTTCCAGCCGTTATTCTCAAATTGGTGAACGGTAACCGAACCATTGCTGATGTCACCGTTTGGAGTGAACTGGATAACACCAGTTACGCCAGGCATTTTGATGCTAGCTAGTTTAGGCAAGAATACTTTTGGATCAGTAGAGTTTGCCTGCTGCATGGC
The DNA here is from genome assembly GCF_020564625.1 of Leeia speluncae. Lineage (NCBI taxonomy): Bacteria > Pseudomonadati > Pseudomonadota > Betaproteobacteria > Neisseriales > Leeiaceae > Leeia > Leeia speluncae. The sequence goes on along the minus strand of NZ_JAJBZT010000005.1, from coordinate 225,983 downwards.
GGTAATCAATGCAGTCATCGCATCGTATTCGTATGGAGAGTAGGTCTGTACGTCCATGCCAAAACGCTTCTTAAAGCGAGCGTAGAATTCTTTTCCTTTTGGCATCTTGTCGCGCGGTACACCAGCGATCGTACAGTAGGTGTTGGCATCGATGCCGTTCCCTGCTAGTTTGATCATCTCTGGCGAACATGCACCATCACCCGCTACCAATGGAGTCTTCATGCCCAAGCGGCGCATTTGTTGTAGTAATGGACCTGCAGTTGCATCCATACCGCCGTAAAGTACGACATCTGGTGCACGCGATTTGATAGAGGTCAGTACCGACATCCAGTCGGTGGTTTTGTCTGTACCATATTCGCGAGATACCACCTTGCCGCCTAGCGCTTTTACACGCGCTTCTACCTGATCAGCCAAGCCTTGGCCATAAGCGGTACGGTCATCCACGATTGCAATGTTTTTGCCCTTCAAGTTCTTCATCGCAAACTGGCCCATGGCGCCACCTTGCTGCACGTCATTGGCTACCACGCGGAAAGTGGTTTTAAAACCTTGCTGGGTGTATTTTGGGTTAGTCGCAGAAGGGGTGATCTGCGGAATGCCAGCATCGCTATATAAGCGAGATGCCGGGATAGATGTACCAGAGTTTAAGTGACCAACGACGCCCACGACTTTGGCATCGACCAATTTTTGAGCGACCACGGTCGCGGTTTTAGGATCACCAGCATCATCTTCTGAAACCAGTTCAAATTTAACTACTTGACCAGCGATTTTGATTTTTTTCGCATTCGCATCTTCAATCGCAAGGATTGCACCTGCTTCGTTATCTTTACCCAAGTGAGCAATCGGGCCAGACATCGGGCTAACTTGACCAACTTTTACAACGACATCTGCAAAAGACAAACTGCTAGTAGCAAACAATGCAATAGCGATCGCATTTTTTGTAAAGTGCTTCATCCGCGAATCCTTTAGTCACTAATTTCAACAATGGTTAACATCAAAAATGTAAGGCTTTATTCCAACGGGTTGTGTTGGAAAGTGGTACGAGCTTAGGAATTTCGGGGTATAGCCGTCAATTACTATCGAATTTACTTATAAGAAACCATTACCCAAATAAATAGTGTGAGAGATGACATCGATATTTAGAAAAAAATTCAATGTCATCCAAAATATGCAAGTGTGTTTCATCAATAACTTTCAAAGATGGAGTGTTAAAATAGTTGAAAAATGGATAGAAAAGATCGGAACTATTTATCCTGCTAATCAGTCTATTAATTGACTTTGTCAACGAATGGTGATGACATGTGGTTCGAAGAAAATGAGCTTCCTGAAGTACGCGAGTTGACCTTACCTGGAGTGGGGCGCTTTCAAGTGCCCGTACTAATTGAGCGAATTGATGAAGGGGCCACCCATGGCTGGCAGTTACGCTATGGCGAGTGGACGCTATTTGAAGACTTGGCTGGAGAATTAGGTGCCTCTGCGGCACTTGCTATGGCTGTGTCGGAAATGACAGCAAGAATCGCTTACCGTGGGAAATAAATCGTTTTTCCAGTCACAACACAATAATTAGCAGGAGAAGCAGCATGCCAGTTACTAACGCAAACCAAGCACTAACCTGGGGTCACGGTCCAAAAGTTCTCGATGTATTTCTAGAACCTACCTGCCCATTTTCTGGAAAAGCCTACGCTAAGTTACCCGCCTTACTGACCGCCGCAGGTGAAAATAAACTGACCATCCGTCTTCGAATTCAGTCTCAGCCATGGCATATGTTTTCTCCAATCACTACACGAGCAGTGCTTGCTGCTAGCACCTTGCCACATGGTCGTGACGCGGTCATGCACGTGCTGTCTGCCATCTTTAATCACCGAGATGCGTTCGAACCGCAAGATCACTGCAAAGGTGAATTACTTAATGCATCCGCCGCGCAAATTCTGGGCAAAATTGAATCACTGAGCGGCGTGCAATTAAAGTCTGCTTTTTTTGAAGATCATGTGACCACGCTACAGAAATGGCATGCACGCTATGCCAGACAAAATGGCATTCATGTATCGCCAACCTTTATGTTGGACGGGATTGTGATCGCAGATATGAGTAGTGGGGATGAAGTGAGCGACTGGTTGCAAAAACTAGGGTTTGCTTAATAATCGAAGCAGTAAGCGATTAGGCTAAAAGCCAACTAAAGAAACGGGAAGTCTTTAGTTGGCTAGTTTGCAACGTTAAATCCAGCGGCGTTTCCAGAAAAATACGCCCATTCCAATGGCCATCGCAGCCATTACCCCCAGCACGGCAAAGTATCCCCAGTGCCAGTCTAGTTCAGGCATGTATTTGAAGTTCATGCCATAAAGCGATGTAATCAGTGTTAGCGGCATAAAGATGGTCGCAATCACGGTTAACACCCGCATGTCTTTATTTAACAAATTACTCGTTGTGGAGACAAAGATATCTAACATCCCCGCGATTTGATCGCGCAATGCTTCTAGCGACTCTAACGCATGCACCGCATGGTCATACACATCTCGCAGATACAATTGTGTTTCCGCCGTGAAAAAATCTGCATCATCCCGCGTTAGGCTATTAAGGCATTCCCGCAGTGGCCAAAGCACTTTGCGCAAAGCGGCTAATTGGCGTTTTTCGCGGTAAATCGCCGCGAGTTGTTCAGTCGAAGGGCGCTCTTCCATTAGCCGATCTTCTAAATCTTCAATGCGTTCAGATAGTTTTTCGATAAGGGCGAAATGATGGTCGACCAACGCGTCTAGCAAGGCATATAGCAAATAGTCTGCTCCGCCTTTTCGTTGTTGACTATGGTTTGCCAGTAGGCGGTTGCGTACTTGGGCAAATAACCCCGTACTGCGTTCTTGGACCGTCAGTAACCAATGGTCACCTAAGACAAAGCTAATTTGTTCTGCTTGCAGTTGGCCTTCTTCATCTGGGTGAAACAGGTGCGCAACGACATACAAATATTGATCGTAAATTTCGACCTTGGGGCGTTGCTCGGTATTGAGAATGTCTTCTTGCACGAGAGGGTGCAAGCCATATGTTTCACCAATTTTGCGAAGTAAATCGCTATCTTGCAGTCCGTATACATTTAACCAAGTGGTTTGCGATGGGACAGTTTTCGGTGGGAGACTCTTGGGGGTAGGAGATTGCCGCGCGACCGTATCGGCCGAGTAACACACCCAATCCAATTCCGGTGTTTGGGTGTGTACTTTTCCAATATGCACCAGAGTGCCTGGTGGAAGACCTTGTTTTTTCTGACGGCTGGTGCGGTGTCTTTTTGTCATTAACCTATGTTCGCAGAATATCCAGTTTAAAACCTGTATCTGACCACATTGCACTTTCTTGCTGTAAAGCGGTTTCGGTTAGCGGGTGTTCTTCTAACCAATTTGCATTGATTGCCAATTTAAAGCCGGTTTTGGTGGCTTCAATGTTGGTTTCAGGCAAATCCATTTCGCGACGGCTACGATTAAATAGCGCGCCTAAACGCAAGGCCAAAATCTGCGCGCGTCTTGCTGGCAGGGTCAAAATCGGTGCTAATTTACCGAGTTTGCCACGGTGCGCAAGGGCTAATTGCGACAATACCAATTGCTCAGGTTTTGAAAAGCCAGGCATGTCTGCATGTTCCAGAATATACGCGCTGTGCTTGTGGTAACCAGTATGTGACACCGACAAACCAATTTCGTGCAGTTTTGCGGCCCAATTTAACGTTTGTTCCGCTTGTTCATCGGTCAAAGACATACTAGTTTTTAGCTGCTTGAAGAAATGCGTTGCCAAATGACTAACGCGTTCTACTTGCTTCGCATCTACATGGTAGCGACGTTTAAATTGCGTCACGGTGCTGTCGCGCATATCTTTATGTAGATGACGCCCAATCAGGTCATACATCACGCCATCGCGTAATGCGCCTAAGGTAATTTGCATTTGGCGAATGCCAAGTTCTGCAAAAATGGCTGACATAATCGCAAAGCCACCTGGTAATACTGGTGCGCGGTCAGGTCTCAAACCATTTAACTGCAGGGCATCGATGCTGCCCGCTTTTAATAAAATGGTTTTTAATTTCTCCATGCCTTCTGCGGTAATGCCAGATGGGGAGAGATCATTCAGTTCCATAATGTCAGATAAAGAGCGAGCCGTGCCGGATGTACCAATCGCAATTTGCCATTCGTCTGGGCTAAATTCGGTGACTATGCTTTGTAGCTCAGTTCGTGCTGCCAAAATCGCTAGTTGTAAGTTGTTTTTGGTGATCCGGCCTTCTGGGAAATACTTCATCGTCCAGCTAACACAGCCCATAAACAAGCTTTCTAGCTTTAAGGCTTTGTATTGCGATCCAATAATAAATTCGGTAGAGCCGCCGCCAATATCAACAACCAAGCGGCGTTCTTTGCTCGCAGGAAGGGAGTGCGATGCGCCTAAATAAATCAGGCGTGCTTCTTCACGTCCGGCAATAATTTCAATCGGTACACCTAGTGCTGCTTCGGCCCTGGGAATAATGTCTGCCGCGTTTTTTGCCACACGCAAGGTGTTCGTACCCACCGCGCGGATCGCTTCAGGTGGCAGGTCTCTTAGTCTTTCACCAAAACGCTTTAAGCAACTAATGGCTCTTTCGGTGGTGTCTTCGTCTAAAAGTCCATCAGCGCGCAACCCTGCGCCCAATCGAACCGTCTCTTTCAAGCTATCTAGCGGATAAATCTGATCATCCACTACACGAGCAACTTGTAGACGGAAACTATTAGAACCTAAATCAACGGCGGCAATGGTATCGAAACTCACACAAACTCCGAGACGAAAAAGAATATACCCCTTTATTTAGACGCAAAATAAAGGGGTACACAAGTACTTTTGTCATGCTTAGCGTGAAAACTAAGCAAGATGGCAGGTATTTTTAGCTATCTTCACCTAGTGCTGCACGCTCAACGTCAGCAATAGATAGGTGGCGGATATCTTTACCTTTTACCATGAAGACAACATATTCAGACATGTTCTTCGCGTGGTCACCAATACGCTCGATCGATTTGATGATGGTGATGGTTTCTAGTGAGCTAGAAATCGTACGTGGATCTTCCATCATGTAAGTGATCAGCTGGCGAACAACGCTTTGGTATTCTGCATCTAGCTGGATGTCTTCTTTCACAACGCTAGCAGCCAATACGGCATCTAGACGAGCAAATGAGTCCAATGCTTTGGTCAGCATATCAATGGCGACTTCTGCTGCATGCTTAATTTCGTTAAAACGTGGAACTTGAATGCGGTTTGCATCTAGTAGATTGTTCGCCATACGTGCAATTTTTACCGCTTCATCACCAATACGCTCTAAGTCTGTGATGGTTTTAATCACGGTAAACACCATGCGCATATCAACAGCAGCCGGTTGGCGGCGAGCAATAATATGCTGGCACTCTTCGTCTACTTGCACTTCAAGAGTATTTACACGGTGATCGGTATTCATTACGTTAAGCAAGATTTCACGATCAGCGCGAGCCAAGCCATCAATCGCATTGCGAATCTGTTGTTCAACCATGCCACCCATTTCTAATACACGGGCACGCACACTTTCCAATTCTTGATCAAATTGGCGAGATGTATGGTCTGACATCACGCTCTCCTTCAATTTATACAAATAACCTGCTTATGTTATAGATGGAATGTGACAAAAGTGTGACAACTCATTTGTCATAAATGTTTTGATGGTTACCATTTTAATGGCAGAAATAAAAAACGGCCGAACTAGTCGACCGTTTTTGTCTTGCATAGGGCAGATTAGCGAGCCGAAGCAGGGTTTTTAAACACCTCAACGCCGCTAGTCTTGCCTAGTAGCAATACGTCTGCAGGACGTAAAGCAAAAATACCATTCGTTACCACGCCAGGAATTTGATTAATTGCTGTTTCTAGCTTGATTGGTTCGTCAATCGTCAAGCCGTGCACATCAATAATCCAATTACCATTGTCGGTCACGCAGTCTTCACGCCATGCAGGATGTCCACCTAGCTTAACCATAGCACGTCCAACCAAACTGCGCGCCATCGGAATCACTTCAACGGGGAGTGGAAACTGACCCAACACGCGAACCAACTTACTTTCATCAGCGATACAAATGAATTTGTCAGCACACTGCGCCACAATTTTTTCACGCGTTAGTGCGGCGCCGCCCCCTTTAATCATTTGCAAATTCGCATTGATTTCGTCTGCACCGTCTACATAAATCGGTAGTTCGCCAACCGCAGTGAGTTCGAACACGCGGATACCGTGCGCTTTCAAACGCTGAGCAGACGCTTCAGAACTCGCTACCGCGCCATCAATGCGGTCTTTAATTGTCGCTAATGCATCAATAAAATGATTGGCCGTAGAACCGGTGCCAACACCTACCACCCAGTCATTTTCAATGTAATCAATCGCAGCACGGGCAGCAGCTTGTTTTTGTTGGTCGACAGTCAAAGACATGTTTGGCTTCCTGATAAACAAATTAGAAGGGGGGCGAGTTAGGTGGCAAAACCCACTCATCACATACCCTGCATTTTACCCTAAACTCCTCGTTCTCCCCATGTTTGTTACCCGCACTGTGGAGAGAAGACAACAAACAATACTTCGCCAGCTAATAACATGTAATAATGTTTCCAAAAGAATGCAATTTATTTCCCTTTGCCGGTTTCGCCAAGCGCAATGGGCTGTTATTCTAACGGTTTGATCTCATTCACTAATTTTTAGCCTGGCACAATTACCCGATGAAGTTCGATTACCTGGAAAATATCCTTACCGCCCCGGTCTACGATGTTGCTGTAGAGTCTCCTCTTGAAGAAGCAAAAGCATTGTCCGGACGAATTCAAAATACCTTGCTACTCAAGCGGGAAGATATTCAGCCAGTATTCTCTTTTAAGATTCGTGGCGCGTACGCTCGTATGGCTGCGCTTACCGATGAAGAGCGCGCACGTGGTGTGATTACCGCTTCTGCTGGCAACCACGCTCAAGGTGTCGCACTAGCAGCCAAAGCGCTAGGTTGCAAGGCAACTATCTGTATGCCTGCGATTGCCCCACAGATTAAAGTGAATTCGGTAAAGGCGCGCGGCGCCGATGTGATTTTGCAGGGCGAGAATTTCGATGCGACCAATATTTACGCGCAAGAACTAGCCAAAGAACGTGGTGCAACCTTTGTCCCTCCGTATGATGATCCGTATGTGATTGCCGGGCAGGGTACGGTTGGTATGGAGATTCTTCGCCAACGTAAAAACATCGACGCGATTTTTGTACCCATTGGTGGTGGTGGACTAGCCGCGGGTATCGCCGTTTATGTGAAGCGTCTAAAGCCAGGTATTAAAGTGTATGGCGTAGAGCCATACGAAGCAGATTCTATGTACCAGTCTATCTTGGCTGGTGAACGTGTCAAACTTCCACATGTTGGTTTGTTTGCTGATGGCGTTGCGGTGAAGTTTGTTGGTGAGCATACCTTTAACCTTTGTCGCGAACACTTAGATGGCATCATCCGGGTGACGAATGATGAGATGTGTGCGGCAATCAAAGATGTCTTCGAAGATACGCGTTCTATCTTAGAGCCAGCGGGTGCATTGGCCATCGCCGGTGCGAAACGCTTTGTGCAAGATAATGGTGTTACTGGCCAAACACTGGTTGCAATTGCCTCTGGCGCCAATATGAACTTTGACCGTCTGCGCCATGTGGCTGAACGCTCAGAGATTGGTGAGCAGCGCGAGGCGGTATTTGCGGTGACGATTCCTGAGCAACCGGGCGCGTTTAAGACCTTCTTAACGCAAATCGGCAACCGTTCGATTACAGAATTCAACTACCGTTACTCAGATAACAAGCAAGCGCATATTTTTGTGGGCGTGCAAGTGCAAAACCGTCGTGAAGCAGCGGATATTGTTCAGCAACTTTCTGACCAAGGCCATGCCACGATTGATCTGACCGATAACGAATTAGCCAAGCTGCATGTTCGCCATTTGGTGGGTGGCCATGCGAATGCAACGGACGAGCGTCTATTCCGTTTCGAATTCCCAGAGCGCCCGGGTGCGTTGATGGGCTTCCTAACTAACATGAGCCAAGGCTGGAATATTACCTTGTTCCATTACCGTAATCATGGTGCAGATTATGGGCGTGTATTGATCGGCCTTCAGGTGCCGTCTGCTGATCATGTCGAGTTCGAATCGTTCCTAGAGCGTTTGGGCTACGATTATGTAGATGAAACCGATAATCCGGCTTACCAACTATTCTTGCGTTAAGCAAACCAACTAATGAGTGGTGAAGGGCAGGTAGAGATGCAATTATGCGTACTTACCTGCCAATTCAACTGACCTAGGGAATTTTTCTGCAGTGTAAGACTCGAAAAAAACAAAACCGCCCTTATCTTGAAAAGGCGGCGTCTTTTGTCCTCTGCAATCTGGAATCAACCATCTTATGAATAACTCTGTTGCGAATTCTGTGTTTTCTTTTTCCCGTAGACAACTGTTCAAATTATCGGTTTTGGCCTTTGCTGGTCTTAGTTCATTAACCGCTATTGCAGCCCCTGATTTTGTGCCGCCTGCTCCTGCTATTGCTGGGCGTGCTTATATTGTGAATGATTTTTACAGCAATACAACGCTAGCAAGTGTGGATGCGGATAAACGTGTAGAACCAGCTTCGCTAACGAAGCTAATGACTGCCTATCTCACTTTCAAAGCGGTGAAAGAGGGAAAAATCAAACTAGATCAGGCATTAGTGCCCTCTGTAAAAGCCTGGAAAATCGAAGGCTCTCGGATGTTTGTTGAACCTAACAAACCAGTACGAGTAGATGACCTGATTAAAGGGATGATTGTCCAAAGTGGTAATGATGCGTGTATCACCCTAGCAGAAGCGATTGCCGGATCAGAAGAAACCTTCGCCCACATGATGAATGACATGGCGAAGAAACTGGGCATGAAAAACACTCACTTCATGAACGCAACCGGTTTACCAAACGCCGATCATTACACCACCGCACGTGATCTTTCTATTTTGGCTGCACGGATTATTCGTGATTTCCCAGAGTTTTTCCCGATCTACTCGATGAAAGACTTTACCTACAATGGGGTTAAACAACCAAACCGTAATTTGCTGCTATGGCGTGATCCAAACGTAGATGGTATGAAAACAGGCCATACCAATAGTGCAGGTTTCTGCTTGGTAGGTACGATGAAGCGCGATGGTCGTCGTGTGGTTTCTGTTGTGTTAGGCACAGCAAATGAAGAAGCACGTGCGACAGAAAGCTTAAAACTACTTAACTATGGCATTCAATTCTTCGATACACCTAAGTTGTATGCAAAAGGACAGGCCATCCAGCAGGTAAAAGTCTGGAAAGGTAGTGAAGAATCACTAGGTGTTGGATTTTTACAAGACTTCTATATGACCCTTCCGAAAGGGGCGGCAAGTCGCGTGAAAGTGAAGCTAGTCACGCAACAGCCGTTGATTGCGCCGGTAGTGGGCGGTCAAAAAGTGGGTCAAATTACCTTCTCACTAGATGGCAAGGCACTAGGAACCTACCCCGTAGTAGCACTTAAGCAAGTGAGCCAAGCGGGTGTATGGGGTAGAATGAAGGACTCAGTTAAGTTGTGGTTTGAATAAGGTAGTAATGGAATGACGCAAACAGGCAATCAGGAAACGTTAATCGAGTTTCCATGTGCTTTTCCTCTGAAAATTATGGGGGAAAGAACGGATGATTTTGCTCAAGTAATTGTGGACGTGGTAAGAATTCACGCACCAGATTTTGATGCAACCACAGTAGAAATGCGCGCCTCAGGTACGGGTAAGTACCTGTCGCTGACATGTACGGTGATGGCGAACTCAAAAGATCAGTTAGATAATCTCTATCGCGCACTTAGCGGGCATCCGCTGGTAAAAGTGGTGTTGTAATGATGACTGTTCAAGTCCGTCAGTTTGGCGTGGTAGATTACCAATCTGCCTTTGAAGCGATGCAAGCTTTCAATAACGCCAGAACGGAAGACACGCCAGATGAAATCTGGTTGTTACAACATCCACCCGTCTATACCCTTGGATTAGCGGGTAAGCCAGAGCATCTCCTGCAAGCCACAGACATCCCTTTGGTCAAAATTGACCGAGGTGGGCAAATTACCTATCACGGACCTGGCCAAATTGTGGTTTACCTGATGCTAGACCTAAAACGACATGGTTTAGGGGTCAGAGAGTTAGTGCGGAAAATGGAAAATAGCATTATCTCTGTCCTAGCGAAGCATCAAGTTGTTGCCAAAGGGGACGAAGCAGCCCCCGGGGTTTATGTCGAATCAGGCGCCAAAATTGCGGCGCTTGGTTTACGTGTTCGCCGTGGCTGTACGTACCATGGTTTATCGTTAAATGTGGATATGGATTTAGCGCCGTTTAGTTGGATTAACCCATGTGGTTACCAAGGGCTGCAAGTCACTCAAACCAAACAGGAAGGCATTCTTGCCCCGCTAGACAACATTGCAGCGGAATTGCTCGAAGCCATTCACCAAGAAATTTTGCCCGCTACCCAATGGGCAGATGCACCGGCCGAATGGCCAGTAATCGCACAAGGAAATGCATCATGACAAGCGATGTCAATCAGGACAAGCCAGCTAAAAAAGAAGTTGGCGTAAAGTTAAAAGGGGAAGACAAAACGGCACGTATCCCTATCAAAATTGTGCCGCTAGATACACCTCTGAAAAAGCCTGATTGGATCCGTGTTCGCTCGCATAATAGCGCGCGCTTCCACGAAATCAAGCAAATCCTGCGCGAGCAAAAACTGCACACCGTCTGTGAAGAAGCTAGCTGTCCTAACATCGGCGAATGTTTCGGTGGCGGTACGGCAACCTTCATGATCATGGGCGATATCTGTACACGTCGTTGCCCATTCTGTGATGTGGGCCACGGCCGCCCGAATCCGTTGGACCCGAACGAGCCAATCCACTTGGCAGAAACCATTGCCAAGCTAAAGCTAAAATACGTGGTGATCACGAGTGTAGACCGTGATGATCTTCGTGACGGCGGTGCCCAGCACTTTGTCGACTGTATTACCGAAATCCGTAAGCAGTCACCAGAAACCCGCATCGAAGTGCTAGTGCCAGACTTCCGTGGCCGGATGGATATTGCGCTAGATGTATTGTCTCGCGGTACGCCAGACGTGATGAACCACAACCTGGAAACCGCCCCGCGTCTATACAAACAAGCGCGCCCAGGTTCGGATTACCAGCATTCTCTTACTTTGCTGAAAGAGTTCAAAGACCGTTTCCCTGATCTGCCAACCAAATCTGGCATCATGGTGGGCTTGGGCGAGACCGACGAAGAGGTGTTTGAAGTGATGCGTGACATGCGTGCGCACAACATCGACATGATCACTATCGGTCAATATCTACAGCCATCGAACCACCACTTGCCAGTTTTGCGTTATGTCACACCTGATCAGTTTAAAGTGTTCGAAGCAGCTGCTTACGAAATGGGCTTTAAGCATGCAGCGGTTGGCGCTCTAGTTCGCTCTAGCTACCATGCAGATCAGCAGGCGCATGGGGTGTAAACACTTTAGTGGTAACTAAGCAGATTAAAAAGCCCAAGCAGAAGTGCTTGGGCTTTCTTGTCACTTGAGGATGCAATACTGTCACCGCAATCCGTCTATTTTATTTCCGTTACAATTTTCGGTGTCGCCGGGTCTGCAAAATAATGCGGAGACATAATTTGTACTTGATTACGGTTAAATTCATCCTGAATAGCTGCTCGTAAGGCGCTAGCTACTCTTGCCCGCATCGACGGTTCTTCAGTACCAACGTGTGTTACCAATTTGTACTCTACATAAAAATCAGATAGCGCCGTCTGAACGACATAAGCGGGCGGTTCATTTAATATATCAGGTACACTTTTCGCTGCTGTTAGCAACATTTCATGTACTAATCGCCATGAAGTGTCATAACCAATAGAAATTGCCACGTCTAATACAAAGCCAGTCCCAGAGTGAATTCGAGAGAAGTTACGGGTTACATTGGCAAGCACAAAGGTATTCGGAAGCGCTACTTCTTCACCCATCCCGGTCCGAAGCCGCGTGACAAAAAGGCCAAGTTCAGTGACGGTTCCTTCATGTTCTGCAATTTTGACATATTCCCCTTTTTTGAGTGCATAGGTGTAAACAATCATTACCCCGCTGGCGATCTGCCCAACTACACCAGATGCCCCAATCGATACCATTAAACCAAGTAGCACAGATAAACCTTGAAACGCTTGGGTATGGGCGCCTGGTAGGTAAGGATAAGCCATGGCTGCGGCAAATAGCCAAAGGCTGGCATTCACAATCCGTCTTGTTGTTGGGGCGGTATGCGCATTAAGAGGGCCATGATCGGCTTCATTTTTTTCTACATTATTAAATAGTTCGGTAGAGAGTCTGGTCGCCATCCATGCTGCTAAAAAGATAAGCGCAGCTAAAAATAGCCCAGGTAAAGCACTGACAAATCCTGTTGCACCATCCACAACTAAGCCAGTAATGGATGCAATTAGTGTTTCTGCGGCAGGGCGGGTGAGGACAAATTGGTTGAGTACAAAGGTTAGGTAGAGGGCGACAATCCCAAGGCTTATGAGCCAAGCCATTAATACGATGAGCCTAGCTAAAATAATGGCAATTGTACTTGTGAGTTTTCGGCCAAATTGAAACCGGTGAACCTCGCGTAATTTATGCGTAAGGGTAAGGACAGCGAAGGTTCTAAAACGCATTAAGAGCTTGTTTAATACGATAATGCTGACAATTAAACCTACCGTTGCACCAATCGTGTTGATCCATGCATTGGCTAGAGCACTCGGGTCTTTTGTTTCTTTTGATTCTTCCCATGCACTTTGAAGGTTTCGCGATGCCTCATTAGCCAATGTTTCGACTGTCTGGTTTGTGTTTGGTGGTAAATCGCTTTTTAGTACATAAAAAATTGGTTTTCCATCAATTGAGACCGCAATCCCATTTGATGTTGGTTGAATAGATGTCCAACCTTCTTTGCTTAATGGAAAAATCGTTGCGATACGCTGTTTCGCATTGTTCGCCCGTTCGATGGGGCTAAATAAGCCGTAGTTGCCTCTAAATACGATAATTGTACGATTACCAATCGCCAGCGGGGCATCCGTTGGTGCGGCGTGAGTTTGTGTTGAAAAAGCGAAGCCAATGATGATAGTGAAGAAAACCAGCAAAAGTTTTAATCGGGCAATAAGAGAGTTGCTAGGCTTCATTTTTGATGAAATATGCAAATGACAATGCTTTATTGTAGGGAGATGATTGCATTCAGACAACAAAAAACCCGGGGAGTGCCCGGGTTATTTGTCTTAGCCCAACTTAGCTAATTGGGTTTTCAGCTTCTCTAGTTTCTCGGTGAAGTCAGCTAACTGTGCTTTATCACGTTCAACCAGATGCGCTGGCGCTTTGTCGGTATAACCCGGTTTTTCCAGTTTGGCAGTCAGCTTGCCAAGCTCGGTTTCTACCTTGGTGATTTCCTTGGTTAGGCGAGCGGTTTCTGCGGCCTTGTCGATTTCCACTTTCAGCATCAAACGGCTATTGCCGCTGATTGCCACCGGCGCATCGCCTTCTGGCAGTGCGGCGACAATCTCACCTTCTGATACTTTGGCAACCAGCATCAAGTAAGGGATGAAGTCTGCTTGTGAAGCATCGTTTGTTTCGATAAACAGCGGTGCTTTGCTGGTTAGGTTCATTTCTGCACGCAAGTTACGCACAGCATTCACCATTTCTTTAAAGCTCGCCATACGTGCATTGGCTTCTGCACTGATTTTTTCTGGCGCAGCGACTGGCCAGCTCGATACCATAATTGAATCGGTTTTCTTCGCGTTGGCTAGTGGTGCCACGGTTTGCCATAGCTCTTCAGTGATGAATGGCATGAGTGGGTGGGTTAGGCGCAAGGCAACTTCCAATACTCGCACCAAGGTACGGCGAGTCGCACGTTGTTGCGCTTCGTTACCTTTCTGGATTTGTACTTTGGCTAGCTCAACGTACCAGTCACAGTATTCGTTCCAGATGAATTCGTACATGATCTGCGCTGCCATGTCGAAGCGGTAGGTATCTAGCGCTGTCGTCATTTCCGCTTCTGCTTGCTGTAGCAGGCCAATAATCCATTGGTCAACAAAGCTGTATTCTAGCGGCAAGCTCTCGTCTTGGCCGCAGTCTTTGCCTTCCACGTTCATCATCACAAAGCGGGTGGCGTTCCACATCTTGTTGCAGAAGTTGCGGTAGCCTTCGCAGCGCTTGAAGTCGAAGTTGACGTTACGGCCTAGGGTGGCGTAGCTGGCCATACTAAAGCGTAGCGCATCTGCACCATAGGCAGGGATGCCTTCCGGGAACAGCTTTTCGGTTTCTTTGGCGATCTGCGGCGCTTTTTCAGGGCGACGTAAGCCGGTTGTGCGTTTTTCTAGTAGCTTGTCTAATGCCACGCCGTCGATCAGGTCAACCGGATCAATCACGTTGCCTTCGGACTTCGACATCTTCTTGCCTTCGTGGTCGCGCACGATGCCATGGATGTACACATCACGGAACGGCACTTTGCCAGTAAAGTGAGTGGTCATCATGATCATCCGGGCAACCCAGAAGAAGATAATTTCATAGCCCGTCACCAATACGCCTGACGGGACAAAAGCGTCTAGTTCTGGTGTTTGCGCCGGCCAGCCCAGTGATGAGAATGGCACTAAGGCGGAACTGAACCAGGTATCCAGTACGTCATCGTCACGGCGAAGGGTTTTGCCGCCCGCTTTGGCTTGCGCTTCCGCTTCGGTACGGGCAACGTACACATTGCCTTCTTCATCGTACCAAGCCGGGATTTGGTGGCCCCACCATAACTGACGAGAAATACACCAGTCTTGAATGTTGTTCATCCACTGGTTGTAGGTGTTTACCCAGTTTTCCGGGATAAAGCGCACTTCACCGCTTTCTACTGCATCAATCGCTTTTTGGGTGATGGATTTGCCGGTAGCATCCCCTTCGCCCACTTTTTGCATGGCCACAAACCATTGATCGGTCAACAATGGTTCGATGATCGAGCCGGTACGGTCGCCACGTGGCACCATTAGTTTGTGTGGTTTTACTTCAACCAATAAACCTGCAGTTTGCAGGTCCGCAACGATCTGTTTACGGGCATCAACGCGGTCAAGCCCTGCGTATGCGGCAGGCAGATCGATCTGGCTTGTGCTGCTGCCATCAAAGGCAAACACATCGGCTTTCGCCAAAATGCGCGCTTCCAGATCCATCACGTTAATCAGTGGCGTGTTGTGGCGCTTACCGACTTGGTAATCGTTAAAGTCATGTGCAGGGGTGATTTTTACAAAACCGGTACCAAAGGCGGCGTCGACGTAATCATCGGCAATCACCGGAATGGTACGGCCAGTCAGTGGCAATTCCAGTTGTTTACCTAGCAGGTGCTGGTAACGCTCATCAGTCGGGTTAATCGCTACTGCCACGTCGCCCAATAGGGTTTCCGGGCGAGTGGTGGCGACCACTACGCTCTCATCACTACCCACAACCGGGTAGCGGATGTGCCACATAAAGCCATCTTCTTCTTCACTCACTACTTCCAGATCAGAAACGGCAGTACCCAGTTTCGGGTCCCAGTTCACCAGACGTTTGCCACGGTAAATCAGGCCTTGCTCAAACAGGCGAACAAACACTTCTACGACAGCAGTCGACATCTTGTCGTCCATTGTGAAGTATTCGCGGCTCCAGTCTACTGACGCGCCCACACGGCGCATTTGGCTGGTAATGGTAGAGCCAGAGTGTGCTTTCCAGTCCCATACTTTATTGATGAACGCATCACGGCCAAGTTCGTGGCGGTTTTTGCCTTGTTCTGCCAGTTGGCGCTCTACTACGATCTGAGTCGCGATACCCGCGTGATCCGTACCAGGCACCCAAACGGTGTTATAACCCTTCATGCGATGGTAGCGGGTTAGACCATCCATAATGGTTTGGTTGAACGCGTGGCCCATGTGCAACACGCCAGTGACGTTTGGCGGTGGTAGTTGGATGGCAAATGACGGTGCATTCGCATCCATGGATGGGCGGAAGTAGTCTTTTTGGTTCCAAAATTCGTACCAACGACGTTCGATATCACCGGGTTCAAAGCTTTTCGCGAGTTCCATATGGGGTCTGGTCAGATGTGTGAATAGATAATCGGTAAATTATACCCGAGCGAGGCTGTTTAAACAAAAAACCGCCAGATTAACGGGCGGTTTTTTGTTGGGAAGCAATGTGTGTTTTAACGCAGTAAGCGCTGAATCGCTTTTAAGCGTGAGCTATCGTTGCTACCTGTTTGCTCAAAGCCGTCTAGCTTTGTACCCATTAGTTTATCCAAGCGATCAATGCGATCATTTGGTAACGGGTGAGTGGACGTGAGTAGTTCAAATCCCGGGTCTTTTTGGTCTGATGCATACATTTGTAGAACGCTAGGTAAGCCATATGGGTTATAGCCCGCACGGGTTGCTAAGACAACGCCCATTTTATCTGCTTCAAACTCATCTGAATGGCTAAGACCGCTGGTAAACATGTTCTTCATCGCATTCGCAAATAGTTGGGACTCTGCTGAACCCTCTTTTTGCGCTTGCTTATTCAGCACGGCACCAAAAAGTTTGACACCACCTTGTTTTTTGATTGCATTCACATGGTGTCTTTTAATCACATGGGCAATTTCATGCCCCAAGACACCTGCAAGCTCAGATTCGTTTTTAACATTTTTGAGTAAGCCTTTAGTGACAAACACGTAGCCGCTTGGTGCCGCAAACGCGTTGACTGATGGCGTGTCAATTACACCAAAATGCCAATTAAGATCTGGGCGGTCAGATTGAAGGGCAATCCAGCGGCCTACTTTATTCACGTAGTTTTCAACTGCCGCATTTTTTAGGAGTGGCTTTGCTCCTAGCAAATAGGCAGACATCTCCTTGCCCATTGCCAACTCTTCTTCTGGGCTTACATCAGACGTCATTTGAGCGACACCCGTCACTGCATCTCTGGTGTTTTTATCTGGTATTAACTGGGCAAATTGCTGCATGCCTTTCGAGTTAGGGCCACAAGCGGATAGGATGGATGCACCTAGTAAAAGCGCGGCAACTAACGATAGACGAGGAAAATACGTTTTCATGAATTACTTGCCCCCATCTAGGTAATCTACTTTTTGCGCTTTTAATTTGCTAGATTGCGCAAATCGCTTCGCTTCTGCACCAGATACATCATATTTTTCTAGTTGCGCTACTTCTTTGAAGTTAGGGCTCGCATTTTCTAGATCGTCTTTATTAAGTCCTTTTACACCGGTAGTAGGTGCGCTAGAAGAACTGCCTGTTTTGGCTAAGGCGCCCAATACATTTGCAGGGTTGGCTGCAGCTGTTTTGCTGCGCACGTTGTTCGATCGAATCCAGCCTTGTTTGCCATCTGTTGTTTTGATTTGGGCCCATCCGCCATCAATCGTTAGGATGGTTACTTCTGTCTTCTCTGATAATGTCGTGATAGCGGCAGCATCCAATTTTGGAGTGGCTTTTAAATCGCTCTTATTCACGATGGTTGCTGGGTCGGCGTGGGCGGCAGACATCAGCATAAACAATCCGGCGGCTACGCCAGTTGCCAAGTACTTTTTCATTGTTGTTTTCTCCTTGGTTCAAACAACCGTACCGGCTGTTCTCTCCCTTTCACAGTGAATTCACCGTGTTCGATAAAATCAAAGGTGTTACCACATGCTTCACGTGTATATTCAGAGACTAATACTCGAGCAATTCCCTTGGTTTGCCCTTCAATCCGACTAGCTAGGTTAACGGTGTCACCAATCGCCGTGTAGTCTAGGCGATGGCTCGACCCAATAAAACCAACAATGGCTGGGCCTGTGTTGATCCCAATACCAATCTCAAAGCCATCTGCTTTGCCTGCCATGTCCGCTTTGAACTTTTCCAAGTTCTCCGCCATGGAAAGCGCCGCATTGACCGCTAACTCAGCATGATTCGCATGTGCTACCGGTGCCCCCCAAAATGCCATAATCGCATCGCCAATGAACTTGTCTAACGTGCCGCCTTCTTCATAAATACAAGACACTTGGTTATCAAAGTACTTGTTGAGCAAATAGACAATTTCAGCCGGTGAGGATTTTTCCGACATCGTAGTAAAGCCACGGATATCTGAAAATAATACCGAGAGCATAACGTTTTGTCCAATTTCAGATGACGCCAACATAGAGGAGTCACTCAGTGTTTTCACGACACGAGGATCTAAGAATCGATTAAACGTTTGTTGTATATGTTGCCTTTTGCGCTTCTCATATAAAAAGTAAAACAAGGCGCAAAAGAAGAAGTAGAGCCAAATGAGGACTAACCCGGCGAAGGGTTGCCATAGATAATTTTCATGAATGGCGAGCCAAGCAAAGGCAATCACAATGAGGCTAAAAAGTAACAGTGCGCCACCAATTAAAGAGGGATGCGTGCCATTACTGTATCGCCATGCAATGAGCAAAATGACTAAGCAGGTTAACGTCAGCGTGATCCCGCTAGGTAGCGTGTGAAGCCAATCTTGGTTCGCTAAATTACTAATTGCGGTGGCAAGAATTTCTGGTCCAATCATTTTGCCACTCATTGGTGTCGCGCGGAGATCACCAAGGCCAATCGCTACCGCACCAATAATGACAATTTTTCCTTTTAGTGAAGGAATTTTCGGCGCATTAGCCATTTGCCCTGAAAGATAAACGTCCCGGTAGGATAATCGTTGAAATGGGGTGCCATACCAGTGTAGAGGGATGTCGTTTGCTCTTGGGATATTCCATTGTTGATCTTCCGCGATTCGGGTTGGCATAGAGGGAATCGACCATCCCTCATGTTGGCGAAATACCTCGTATCGCCTACCGATGCCATCGCTGTCTTCTGGAAAGTTGATATGCCCCGTTTTTAAAACATCCAAATCAAATGAAATAGGCATTTGAATCGGAAGGCTTGCATTAGGATTTGCGTGTGCCGACCGTTTAATACCCATCACTGAGGGGAGTTTGGCAAGCGGAAACGAATTGCCATCTGGTGCGATGGCAATGGGTAAATAAGCTGGCACTTTACGAAGTGCCGCAACCAATTGCGCATCTGACGCTTCAGGTTCGGTAAACATCACATCAAAGACAATGGCTGCAGGTTTTTCTTTAGCAAGCACTTGTTCTAGCAATTCGCCGTGAATGACGCGTGGCCATGGCCAGCGTGTGCCGGCCATTTCCATCATATTTGGATCTTCAATACTTTTTTGATCAACCGCGATAATGACGACATTGTCTGGTGCTGGTCTAAGCTTTGCATCCCAACGCACAAGGTGGTCGTTCCCCCAGTGATTTAAGCTTTGTAAGGGGGTGTCGATATCAGATTCGGAAAGTGGGATAAGTAGGGCAGCAAGTGCAACAAAGAAAAATGCCACCCACCATGAGGGTTGTTTTAAGGCGTTACGAAGTAATTCAGTGGCCTTCATGCTTTATTGGTTGGATGTAGGCGGTTGGATTACTTGACCAATAATATGTTGCTTGAGGTTGGCGTCTACCTCGTCTACTACACGTTTTTCAATTTTGCGCTTGAGTTCATTTCGCCAGCTGTCTTGTAATTGTTTGCTGACTTCTTCGGTGACGGTTTTCATTAAGCCGCCAATTTGAAGGCCAAGTTGTGCACGAACAAGGGCTCTAATCTTGGGTGTAATTTCTTGAATGACTTCTTCCACCATGTCGGCAACCCAGTCAGATCGACTCTGCGGGTCTAATAGAGGGAGCAATTCTTCATCGTACTCGAGTGCTAATTCGGTTAACACTGGCACTTCGTCGTGAGTGCCTTCCTCTACTGGCGTCGCTAAAATCGCTGCAATTGGGTCTGTCGAATTCGTTGGTGCGCTTAGTATCTCGCCCATCAAATCAAAGATGGGCTGCTCTAATGCATTCTCCGTTTCATCTTCCGATGCTACTTCTTGCGTGACTGCAATTTCCACCTCGAAAGTCTCTTCTGGTGGCGCATCTAGGCGGCTTTGTTCGATAGGCGCTACAGAGAGTTCTTCCGCCGTGTCTAGTGTTTCCACTGCTTCTGGTTCAACACTAGGCGCAAATGCCGGTTGCAGCGGCTCAATCGTTTCGCTGACCTGCACTGATGCAGGTAAATCCTCTATTGCTAACGTGGTGGAATCTTCTACATGCTCATCTGGTGCGAGCGCTTCTATATGCTCAACGGGTGTTTCAACCTGAGCAACCGCATCGTCCACATCAGGAATGATTTCTTCAAATGGAGCAGGTAATGAGTCTGCCTCTAGAATTAGCAAAGGTTCTTCAATGACCTCGTCTAATACGATTTCATCTGGCGCTGCATCATCTATCACTATTTCATCTAATACAGGGATCTCATCATCAAGCAGGGGAGGGCTTAGTTCCGCTACTTCAAGAGTAGGCGCCTCGGCTGTCTCGTGGTCTGGGATAGGAGGCAGCATTTCCTCTTCCCAGTACAAGGTTTTGGTTTGCTTGCTGGAGGTCTTGTGTGCGTCTACCGCAGGGGTATTTGTCTCTAGTGCCGTATGTTCGCGCGGACGCGGCTTTGGAATGCTAGACGAAGACAGTAATGGGTTGGCTTGTAAAGCGGCCGCAGAAGATGGGACATTAGACCTTGCGAGTGGCTTGGCGTCAATCACCGAAGGGCTATTGGTGGCTTCATTAGAATCATCAATTTCTAATAAAAGCGGAGGCTCTTCTAGCGCCGCTACTTCAAATGTTACAACAGGATCCGGTGTAATGGCAGGGCGTGGTGCTTCTGTGGTTACGGGGTCAATCAGTGTAGGGAATCCAGCGCTAAATCTAGCACTGTTTTTATTCACCCTATCTGTTAACACCGGTGCGTCTACACCTGCTGGGCGATGTTTCCGGATTAGCGCATCCAACTTAGACAAGACCGGGGATTCTCCCAAATCATCAAATATCGGGTCCGGTTTGTCTTGTTGATTCATGCTTACTTATCCAGCTGATAAAAGTTAAGTGGATAGCCATGTTGCTTATACCAGCGATATTGATCCCGATAATGCAATTTTTCTTCCTCATTCGGCCCAACTAATTCGACTACCCGTTCAAATCGAGCAAAGATCGATGGTGGAGCATCTGTCAGATTAATGAGCATATCGTGATGCGGTAAATTGCCTTCTGTCGGCGTCTGTCTGGTGGCTAATAACAAAGGCGTATTAGACGCTAACGGATGCGCGACTGCAACATGTGGTAAAAAACCAGTAGGCGGATGCTGCCAAAGCAGGCCAGAGACTTCGGCCGCATGGGCTTCGTCTCTTAACCAAAGCATGGTACGCCACCCTTTGCCCTGCGCTTTTTTGCAAAGCGTATGAATCAGGGCAATTTTATCAGGTACAGGCGAATAAAAATCTACTTGCGTCATTGATCCGCTTATTTCTTACGTGCGTTGGCACGGTTTTTCAAGTAGGTCACTAGCAAAGGAACTGGACGGCCAGTCGCCCCTTTAGCTGCGCCACTCTTCCAAGCAGTTCCTGCGATATCCAAGTGCGCCCAAGTGTAGTCTTTAGCAAAGCGTTGCAAGAACATTGCAGCCGTCACGCTACCTGCTGGGCGGCCGCCAATGTTCGCGATATCCGCAAAATTGCTCTTTAATTGTTCATCGTATTCTGGGTTAAGCGGCATGCGCCATGCCCAGTCGCGAGATTGATTTGCCGCCGCTAATAGGTCATTTGCTAAGGTGTCATCATTCGCATAAAGCCCTGTGTTGACGTGACCAAGCGCAATAATGCAAGCGCCAGTTAAGGTCGCAATATCAACAACCGCTGCTGGTTCAAATTTCGCAATGTAAGTTAGCGTATCACATAAGATCAAACGACCTTCCGCATCTGTATTCAGAATTTCAACGGTCTGACCAGACATCGTTGTCACAATGTCGCCTGGCTTGCTAGCATTGCCAGCAGGCATGTTTTCGCAAGTAACAATCACGCCGGTCACGTTAATTGCAAGGCCTGCCTCCGCAATCGCTTTCATCACCCCTAGTACAGAGCCCGCACCTAGCATGTCGTATTTCATTTCATCCATGCCTTCGCCTGGTTTCAATGAAATACCGCCGGTATCAAAGGTAATCCCTTTGCCAACCAATACCACTGGCTTGTTTTTTTTGTTGCCACCACGGTAATGGATGCTGACCAATTTTGGTGGTTCGATACTGCCTTTAGCGACCGATAGCAATGAGCCCATGCCCAGCTTTTCCATGTCGGCACGTTCTAAAATCTCAATGTCTAATTTATATTCTTTTGCGATTTCTGCAGCGGTATTGGCTAAATGGGTTGGTGTGCAGAAATTAGATGGCTGATTACCTAGGTTCTTCGTCAGCGTCATGCCGGAAGCCAACGCTTGGCCTAAGGTTAGACCAGCACTTGCCGCATCAACCGCTTTTTTACCAACAAAGAAATGAAGCGCAGATAGATTTAGATTCTGATCTGGCTGCTTTTTAAAGCCTTCTAGGCGGTAACGTTGTTCAGCTAGTTGGATCACAACTTGGCTAACTGCCCATTCTGCATCTTCTACTTGTTCTGTAAGGAAAAAGGCGGCGTCCTTGCTGCCTAGGTCGCTTAGGGTTTTTAGCGCTGCATTAGAGGCCGAGAGCCAATCTTTTGCTGCGACTTGTTTTTGCTCCTCGCCCAAGCCAACCAATAAAATTCTTGTGTAGCTACTATTGGCTAGGCTACGTAGTAGCAACGTAGTACCTGCTTTTCCTGTCAGATCGCCATCAGCAAGCGCAGCCTTAATTGCGCCATTTGTTTGCGTATCTAGCGCCTTCGCTGCGGCTGACAATTTCCCGTTTTCGAACACACCTACAACCGCAGTACCAAAGCTTTGTTTATCCGCGGGGCCTGTTTTTATGCTAAATTCCATTGCCTAATGTCCTTGTGTAGGCTGTTTTCAATGATAAAACAGCCGAGTAATTGTCAGGAACGTCTGTGCCGAGCGTCATTCGGTCTACAGAGTAATACTTTATCCTACGATTTGATGGGTTTTCTGTCCATCCGCATGACATTTTAACGGAAACCAAAATTTCCGCGTAGTCTCAATTATTTATTCACTATTTCAAATTGTTATTGGTTAAGCTCTTATCATGCTACAGCGCCGCATTTTACTCCGCGAATTAACCATGAACGCCTTGGGCGTTTTGCTGGTGCTGCTGTCTATTGTACTGACGATTCAGTTTGTTCGCTTATTTGGTCAGGCAGCGGTAGGGAAGTTGGCACTCGACGCAGTGCTGACCACTATTGCTTTTCAATTGCTGCAAGCGTTGCCCGTCTTCTTGTCGATCACCTTATTTATTTCTGTGTTGATGTCTTTTATGCGTGCATGGCGCGATCATGAAATGCATGTGTGGTTTGCTGCCGGCGTTTCTCCTCTCTCTTGGTTTCGTCCTGTATTGTGGTTTCTAGTGCCCATGATTGTGGTGATCACTGCACTTAGCTTTTGGATGACACCATGGGCGATGAGGTTGTCAGAGAAATTTGAAGCAC
Source organism: Leeia speluncae (assembly GCF_020564625.1). Lineage (NCBI taxonomy): Bacteria > Pseudomonadati > Pseudomonadota > Betaproteobacteria > Neisseriales > Leeiaceae > Leeia > Leeia speluncae. The sequence goes on along the minus strand of NZ_JAJBZT010000005.1, from coordinate 202,513 downwards.
AACTTCAATTGCGTGATGACTTAGGTTTAGCAACGCCTGGAGTGTTTAAGGTTGCCAGAGGTGGCGATGTCGTTTACTTCATCGAAAATTTGGTGGGTTTGGGTAATAAAGCCTCTCGCGTCTTTGTTGACTCTCAGCAAGAAGGTTCTCGCGGGGTAATGGTTTCGGCTTATGCTAGTCAGACCACAGAAAAAAATGGCGATAAATTCCTAAGCTTAGATAAAGGCCAGCGCTACGAAGAAATTAACGGGCTAGAGTATCGTTTGATTTCCTTTGATCGTTATTCGGTGCGAATTAAAGCAAAAGAAGCGTTAGATCCCCCTGCCGCGATGCGTGCAATCCCGACTAAACAACTATATCAATCCAATAATATATCCGATAAGGCCGAATTACATTGGCGAATTGGCGTCCCGATTTCAGCGCTAGTACTAGCTTTGTTAGCGATTCCACTGGCAAGCTTTAATCCACGTAGTGGTCGTGGCTGGAATTTAGTCATCGCGCTGTTGGTGTATCTGGTATACGTAAACTCCCTCACCATTGGTCAAGCCTTGATGGTGAAGGGGAAGCTTTCTGTCGCGCTCGGATTATGGCCAATTCATGGGGTTGCGATTTTGATTCTTATTTGGCTAATGGCCAAAATGTATGGGGGGTTACCTGCTTTTATTAGCCACCTTACACAAAAAGAGGAGTCAGTATGATCCTCATTAAATATCTGATTGGCGGTATAGGTCGATCAACGTTGTTGGTGTTAGGTGCATTAGTCGGTTTATTTAGTTTTATCGATATGATGTACGAAATGAATGCCTTGGGTGGTCTTGCGCAGGCATTTGGTTATATTGTGATTCGTTTACCGGTGCAGATTTATCAACTGTTACCAATTAGTATGATGCTGGGTTCATTGTTCGCGCTCTCAGCCTTGGTCAGAGACTCTGAATACCCGGTTATTCGTATGGCAGGGGTTTCTCTCGGCCAATTAGCGATGATGCTAGTGAAGGTCGGCTTGTTGTTTGGTGTGATTACCTTCTTGGTGGGCGAGTTTGCCGTTCCATTTTCGGATCAGCTAACTAAAAAGTATCGGATCGAAAAAACAGCGGACATGACGACCACTGCGATCGCCAATAACCTATGGTTGAAAGATGACGATACGTTTATTCGTGTTGGCTCCTTTGGCGTTGATCAACATGTTGATCAATTAAAACTAATTGAACTGTCTAAAACAGGACAAATTAAAGCGATTAATGATGCGGAAACGGCAGCGTACAACGGCGATGGTTCTTGGACGCTAAAAAACATTCGGCAAATTAAGTTGACTAACGGTCATGTGGAAACAACCCATGTGAATTCAGCTGTTTGGAAAAGTAGGTTAGATCCGGACTTGCTAAAAGTGTTGATTTCCGCACCAGAAAAAATGTCGAGTATGCAGCTTTATCGATTCGTCGAGCATCTAACCGCAAACCACCAAGACTCTCGTCGCTACGAGGTTGCACTGTGGAGTAAGTTGGGTTATCCCTTTACCTGTTTGGCACTTATTTTGTTGAGCTTGCCTTTTGCGCAATACCAAAAGCGTAGTGGTAACGCGGCCAACCGGATGATTGCCGGAATTTTGCTTGGGCTATTATTCTTTGTAACCAATAAACTGATTGGCAATATGGCCATCTTGTATGGATTTGCACCAATTATTACGGCCTTGGCGCCTACGGCGGTGTTAATGGGCTTAGCGGTACTGGTGCTGTGGTGGCAAGAATATGGCAAGGTAAGGCTGGCTAGCTAAGGTTTAATTGATGAATTTTGCATAAAAAAATGGCTGAGTAAATCAGCCATTTTTTTATGCAATGTTGACATCGAAACTCGTCATTAACTAGATGAACTTACCGCAATTTTCTTTTTCTTCATGGTGATCAATTGTGTACCGCTTAAACGGTCGTGTAAGAAGAAGCTTTCTCTATCAAATAATGCCCACCAATAAGTAGCGCCAAAAAATAAAGTGCCGACCAAGGCAATCACAAAGCGAATAGAGGATTGTTGCCAGTTTAAACGCTGCTGATTGTGAGTAAGGACTTCAATCTTCCAAGTCTTCATCGCTAGGGTTTGACCCGCAGTTGTCCAGCAATAGCCAAAATATCCCCACAAAACACTACACAACACGATGAAGTTAAGTGCGCGTAACCAAGTTGGAGATTCTTTTGATTCTAAAGTCGCAGGGCCGCCTAAAACATGCAGTACCAGCAAAAACACCAACTCAACCAGAAATAAAACCGCTGCTAATAAGAAGGCTTCATAAATGAGTGAAATAAGTCTTCTGGCAATACTTGGGACGGTTTCGATGACGGTAAAGTCGGCCGTTTGATTGGATTTACTCATGTTGGTTTTCTGCTGCCAGCGGTAAAAAATAAGATTCTAACATAGCTAGATAACCCTACTAAGCACACGTCTTTGGGGTGAGTGAAGATCAGGTTTTCTGATGATTGTTAGCGCGTTAAATTAGACGAACTGTCTAAGAAAAATCTTTTTAAATACAAGCATGTGCAAATGGCTTGACGAGTGTGCGTTGCATCATGTATGTTGGCGATTCGCATTACATAACGCGAGTTAGCCGCGTTCCCCCGGTGGGTCACCACTTGGGTGAGGGACGCAAGCTGGCGATACCGCTGCTTCGAATTGTATTGTACTACCCGCTACACCCTGCGATTCACCAGAGCCTAACATCCCTAGGCTCATTAAATACTTCGAAGCCGACGCCAGACAAACTTTTCGGCAACCCCGGAACCGCCTGATCGGCGGCGACAGATCACTGCGTATGTAAGTTTCAGCGAAATTTTATATTTTTCTCGGGTGCAAAATCATGGAACTGACAGGTGCAGAAATTCTCACTCGCTGTCTGGCGGAAGAAGGCGTTGAATACGTTTTCGGTTACCCAGGTGGTGCGGTGTTGGAAATCTACGATGCGATTTTCCGGCAAGACAAATTCCGTCATGTACTGGTTCGTCACGAGCAAGCCGCCGTACATGCTGCCGATGCGTATTCTCGTTCGTCTGATAAAGTAGGTGTAGCGCTAGTTACGAGCGGTCCAGGTGCGACCAACGCGGTAACTGGTATTGCCACCGCTTATATGGACTCCATTCCAATGGTGGTAATTTCTGGGCAGGTGAATCGTCCAGCAATTGGTCTGGATGCCTTCCAAGAAGTCGATATGGTCGGTATTACCCGTCCATGCGTGAAACATAACTTCTTGGTTAAAGATATTTCCCAATTAGCGGAAACCATTAAGAAAGCTTTCTACATTGCGGCATCTGGTCGTCCAGGCCCTGTCGTGGTGGATATTCCGAAAGACGTTACTCAGCAAAAAGCGAAGTTCAGCTATCCTGCTAGCATCCAAATGCGCGCTTATACGCCTGCGCAAAAAGGACACCCTGGGCAGATCAAAAAAGCGGCTCAACTTCTACTAGATGCGAAACGTCCATTACTATATATCGGTGGTGGCGTGGTATTGGGTAATGCAGCGGATGAAGTGCGCGAAATTTCTCGCATGCTAGGTTTGCCTGTGACCAATACCCTAATGGGCCTTGGCGCACATCCTGGTAATGATCAGCAAAACATCGGTATGCTAGGCATGCATGGCACATTCGAAGCCAACATGACGATGCAAAACTGTGATGTCTTGCTAGCGGTTGGCGCACGTTTTGATGACCGTGTGATTTCAGTGCCACAGCACTTCTTGTCTAGCCCTAAGAAAATCATTCATATCGATATCGACCCATCTTCTATCGCTAAGCGCGTGAAAGTAGATGTGCCGATTGTTGGTCATGTAAAAGATGTCTTGGCAGATTTGATTGGCGCGATTCAGCAAAGCGACCATAAACAAGCAGATATCACTAATTGGTGGAAGCAGATCGAAGCTTGGCGTGCGCCAAACTCTCTGCACTTCGACCAAGGTTCTGACATCATCATGCCTCAGTTTGTGGTTCAGAAACTGTATGAAGTGACTGGTGGTAATGCCTTTGTGACGTCTGACGTGGGTCAACACCAAATGTTTGCGGCACAGTACTACCGCTTCCCAGAGCCAAAACGCTGGATCAACTCTGGTGGTTTGGGAACGATGGGTTTTGGTTTGCCAGCCGCCATGGGTGTGAAACTAGCGCATCCTGATGCAGATGTTTGCTGTATTACGGGTGAAGCATCTATTCAGATGAACATCCAAGAACTATCTACTTGCAAACAGTACCATGTACCGGTGAAGGTCATTAACCTGAATAACCGTTACCTAGGTATGGTGCGTCAGTGGCAAGAGTTCTTCTATGGCAACCGTTACTCTGAGTCTTACATGGATGCATTGCCAGACTTCGTGAAACTAGCAGAAGCCTATGGTCATGTTGGTATGCGTATCGACAAGCCTGCAGACGTAGAAGGTGCCTTGCGTGAAGCAATGGCGCTGAAAGATCGCTTGGTATTCATGGACTTCCTGACTGACCAGCAAGCTAACGTGTTCCCAATGGTTCAAAATGGTAAAGGTTTGACCCAAATGGATCTGCCTCCGCATATGCGTAACCTGCAAATCGCCCCACCGACACCGGTGAATGAGCGCGATTACGGCAACCTGTGCTAAGAGGGGTAAGAACATGAGACACATTCTTTCCATTTTGCTGGAAAACGAGGCGGGTGCACTGTCTCGCGTGGCTGGTTTGTTTTCTGCCCGTAACTACAACATCGAATCATTGACCGTTGCGCCAACCGAAGACAAAACGCTGTCTCGGATGACCATCGTGACGACTGGTTCTGATGACATCATCGAGCAGATTACCAAGCAGCTAAACAAGCTGATTGACGTAGTAAAAGTGATTGATCTGAATGAATCAGATCATATCGAACGTGAACTAATGCTGATCAAAGTGCGCGCCACTGGTAAAGATCGCGAAGAAATGAAGCGTATGGCTGAAATCTTCCGTGGTCATATCATTGATGTCACTGAGAAAACCTATACCATCGAAATGACAGGTCCAGGCCACAAGTTAGACGCTTTCATTAAAGCGATTGACCCAGCCCTGATTCTGGAAACCGTGCGTACAGGTGCTTCAGGCATTGGCCGTGGTGAGCGTATCCTGAAAGTATAATCAGGATAAAATTTGTCTGTTTGGACAAACTGCAATCCCAACACAATAAAGTATAAAGTTATTTATTTTTCAAAAGGCAGTCACTACCACCTTAGTGGCTGCTCACTGACCGGTAACAAAAGGAAAAGCAATGAAGGTTTATTACGATAAAGACGCAGACATTTCCCTAATCAAGGGTAAAGAAGTGACCATCGTGGGTTATGGTTCACAAGGCCATGCACACGCACTTAACCTGCGTGATTCTGGTGTGAACGTGACTATCGGTCTGCGTAAAAACGGCGCATCTTGGAAAAAAGCTGAAGCAGCTGGCCTGAAAGTGGCTGAAGTGGCTGATGCAGTTAAAGCTGCTGACGTTGTAATGATTCTGTTGCCTGACGAAAGCCAGCCAGACGTATACCGCAATGACATCGAGCCAAACATCAAGCCAGGTGCTGCTTTGGCATTTGCTCACGGCTTTAACATCCATTACAACCAGATCGTTCCACGTGCTGACCTAGACGTGATCATGGTTGCGCCAAAAGGCCCAGGCCACACTGTTCGTTCAGAATACCTAAAAGGCGGCGGTGTACCATCTTTGATCGCTGTTTACCAAGACAAATCTGGTAAGGCACGTGACATCGCTCTATCTTATGCTGCTTCTAACGGCGGTACTAAAGGTGGCGTGATCGAAACTAACTTCCGCGAAGAAACCGAAACTGACTTGTTCGGCGAACAAGCAGTATTGTGTGGTGGCGCTGTTGAACTAGTGAAAATGGGCTTCGAGACTTTGACCGAAGCTGGTTACGCACCTGAAATGGCTTACTTCGAATGTCTACACGAGCTAAAATTGATCGTGGATTTGATGTACGAAGGTGGTATCGCTAACATGAACTACTCTATCTCTAACAACGCAGAGTATGGCGAGTACGTGACTGGTACCGAAGTGATTAACGAAAAATCACGCGAAGCAATGCGCAATGCACTAAAACGCATTCAAACTGGCGAATACGCGAAGATGTTCATCTTGGAAGGTCGTACTAACTACCCTTCAATGACCGCTCGCCGTCGCTTGAACGCCGTTCACCCAATCGAAACCGTTGGTAACCAACTGCGTGACATGATGCCTTGGATCAAAGCTAACAAGCTAGTTGACCAAAGCAAGAACTAATCTAAGAGTATTCTCTGGATTGTGAAAAAGGCGCCGAAAGGCGCCTTTTTCTTTTTGGTTGCCCTATCCAAGCGTAAGATGCTAGTTTGTTGCATGAAGTGATGCCATCAGCAATCAAAAGAGGTCGGACCATGAAAATTACCGTGGATGCAACGATACAGGCAGCAATAGAAAAGGTTTGGCAGGCTTATACCACTCCCGAAGCTATTGTGAAGTGGAATGCAGCTTCTGATGATTGGCATACTACAACGGCGAGTGTCGACCTTCGTGTGGGCGGAGAGTTTTCTTCACGCATGGAAGCGAAGGATGGCAGTTTCGGTTTTGATTTTGCGGGTACTTACACAGAAGTCGTGCCACATCAGCGGTTGGCGTATAGGTTTGGGGATAGAGCCGCGGTGGTAGATTTTGTTGTGGAGCCGGATGGCGTATCTGTGGCAGTCACATTTGATCCAGAAAACATTCACTCTATTGAGCAACAGCAAGCGGGATGGCAGGCCATTCTTAACAACTTCAAATGCTACGTTGAACAAAGCGAATAATAGTCTGTAGAACAAGTGTCAGTGGGAGAGGAAAAAATGACACGACCATCCCATCAGTTGGTCACTGGGGGGATGATCGCTACAGGGGTATAGGACCTATTTATCACCAGAAATATCGTAGTCGAAATATTTCTTCATAATCTTGTTGTAAGTGCCATTGCTTTTCATTTTTGCTAAGGCTGAGTTAATCGCTAGCTGGAGTTCTTTGTCTTCTTTTCTAAGCCCAATTCCAGAACCTGTTCCAAAAATCTTATCGTCCTTTAGCATTGAGCCAGTAAAGGCATAACCTTTGCCTTGCGGTTTATTCAGAAATCCTTCTACCGCTGTGGCTGCTTCTTGAAGTGTTGCATCTAGGCGCCCAGCAACAAGATCGTTATAGGCTTGGTCCTGATTTTCGTATGGTTGTACATTGGCACCTTTAGTTGCCCAGTAAGTTTTTGCATACACCTCTTCGGTGGAACCTTGCAGTACGCCAATGCTTTTGCCTTTTAGGGATTCTGGCGTTGGCTTGATATTACTGCCCGATTTGGCGATTAACCTTGCTGGTGAACGAAACAGGCGGTTAGAAAAGTTGATCTCTTGCATACGCTGTTCTGTCATCGACATGCCAGACAGAATCGCATCAAATTTCTTTGCTTTAAGCGCTGGAATTAGGCCATCAAATGCGCTTTCTACCCAAACACATTTTCGCTTTAATTCTGTGCAAATCGCATTTCCGAGGTCTACATCGAATCCAGTAATACTGCCATCTGTCTTTTTTGTTTCAAAAGGTGGATAAGTGGGGTCAATGCCAAAGCGAATGGTTTTAGGAATTTCTGCGTGAGCGGCGGTGAATGCGCTTAATGCGATGGCTGAGAAAACAAGTTGCAGGATTTTCATGTCAATACTCTCTCCAAATTGACGTTTATGCAAAATTTGATTAGCTAACATTTTCTTGCTTGGATGCTAGCTTTTCAGACTAGGTTACTTCAATCAATTGCCTCAAATCTTGAGGATATTTTGCACAGAATGATGCTTGTCCGGAAATGAATCATTCTAATAAACCTATCGAAATAAGTAATGACAATTAATGGCTGCTCGCTTGTTAGATTCAGGAGTATGGGGTATTTATCTTGGTAAGGCTGAATTGTTATCGAGATTTATACGAGATTAACTGAATGAGTTTTGTTTTGGTAAGTGCGAGTGGTAAAAAGATTAGATGAATTTAATCGATGAGGGGATGTAAATAATTCATTTTTAACTGCTGCATTGAATTGTTACTGTGTAGACGTTTTCTCTATAGACGTGAGTTTCTTCATGCATAGCACTACAAGAGTTCAATTGGATCTTGCCGCCTTAAGACATAACTACAATCAAATTAAGCAAATAGCAGATTCTTCCAAAGCTTATGCAGTTGTTAAATCCGATGCGTATGGACATGGATTATTGCGTATCGCTAAAGGGTTGCATGATGCCGATGGATTCGCATTAATTCAAATGGACGATCTGCGTGCTTTGCGTGAGAGTGGTATTTGGAAGCCTGTGCTACTGCTAGAGGGGGTCATGGATGCTTCTGACCTTCTGGATGCGGCAATCTTAAAAGCAGAGGTTGTTTTACGCAGTGAAGCACAATTGCAGATGATTGAAAAAACATCCGTTGCTTTGAAGCAACCTCTGGCAATCTGGCTAAAGGTAAATACTGGGATGAACCGTTTTGGTTTTCCGCCAGCCCAGATAGAGGAGGTTATGCAACGACTTGCCTCTAACTCATCAGTGAAGCTTAAAGGGGTAATGACCCATTTTGCATGTGCAGATGATTTGGATTGTGAGATTGAAGGGCAATGGCGTGTATTTCATGAGGTCGTGCGACGCTACCAATTGCCGTTCACCGCTGCAAATAGCGCTGCAATATTACGCGATCAGCGAACGCATGGTGAAGTTGTTCGCGCGGGGTCTCTAATTTATGGAAATAATCCATTCAGCCAAGCAATGCCAGTTGGTTATGATTTTCGTCCAGTGATGAGCCTGAGGTCAGAGATTATTGGGCTATCGAATTTGCAAAAAGGAGATGCCCTTGGCTATGGCGCTTCTTTTGTCGCTGACCGACCCATGCTGATTGGTTTGGTTGGGTGTGGCTATGGCGATGGTTATCCCTATACTGCTCCTACCGGAACACCTGTCTTGGTCAAAGGGAATCTCACTCGCGTTGTTGGTAAGGTAGCGATGAATGTGATGGCGGTTGACTTAACAGAGGTTGGGCGAGTTGGCTTGGGCGACCCGGTTGTTTTATGGGGCGATCATCAGCTGCCAATTTCAGAAGTGTCAAAATATAGCGGTGTATTGAGCGAGGCGCTTGAATGTGGTTTGACAAAGCGCCTGCCGGTATGTCTAATCGGGGAGGAGTCCATATTCGCCTAGATTACATGAATCGATTACCTCCACTCCACGCCTTAAGAGTATTTGAATCTGTCGCCCGATTGCGTAGCTTTACTGCTGCGGCAAATGAGTTGTGTTTGACACAGAGTGCGGTTAGTCACCAAATTAAAAATTTAGAGGATTTTTTTGGTTTTCCGCTAATGGAGCGCAGAAACCGTTTGCCAGAGTTAAATGAGGCGGGCGAACAACTATTAAAAGCGGCTCAAAGTGCGCTGCAGGTGATCGCGACGACGACGACACAGTTGATGGATGCTAGACGAAATCAAATTCGCGTAAAGTCCTATCCCTCAATTGCATTTCTGTGGTTAATGCCAAGATTAAGAGATTTTTACTTAGAACACCCAGGCATTGAAATTAATTTGACGACGATGTGGGAGGAAACCCCATTTCTTCGCTGGGATGAATACGATTTTGTTATTCATTATGGCGAGCCTCAGATGGTTCCGGGAGAGGTTGAGCTATTACATGAAGAATGTATTACACCAGTTTGCTCTTATGATCTTTGTTCTGCCGAACAGATTGGTAAATTGTCATCTACACAACTGCTTTCCCATCCGTTGATTCATCCCACTCGTGATCGTATGGATTGGCATGCTTGGCTAGCAGCGTTGTCAGAAGTGCCGCCAGTAAATCCAGTCGAGCATATCTTTGATACAGATTACATGGCGGTAGCCGCTGCAAGCCGTGGGGTGGGCGTGACAATTATTGATCCGCTCTTTGTGCAGGATGAATTAAAAACGGGCAAGTTAGTCATGCCGCATCCGTTACGCGTCAAAACAGGAAGAGGGTATTACTTGCTTTCAGCAAAGGCATCGTCGCAAAATGCCCCTGCATCTATTTTAAGGGACTGGCTATTTCGCCGTATGCGAGAATCCGAGTCCCTTCTTTATGCGGAAGAACTACCCACGTAGCTTTAACGTCAGTCCCTTCAGAAAATTCCTTAAGAATTGATCGCCACACGTGCGGTAGTGGCGGTGATCAGGCTTGCGGAAGAGGGCGCTGAGTTCGCCGGTTGTTACCGTTAAGCCGGCATTCGCTAATAGGCTTTGAATATCTGTATCTTTTAATTCAAATGCCACGCGTAGTTTTTTGAGCACTAAATTATGGCTAATCGGGGGTTCCGTTCTGAGCTGAGGCTTACTGTCATCACGGCCGCGTTTGACATACACGAGACCATCTAAAAAAGCCCCCAGAATGGTTTCTGGGCAAGGAAGGAAGCCTTCTTCCTCCTCTTTTTTCAGATACGCCCGCAAGGTGTCAGGATCAATTTCTTCCCCACCTTCATTAATCACTTTGGCGAGTTGTGGCTCGCTAAGGTCCATGGCATAACGTAGGCTACGCAGGATGTCATTGGCGTTCATTCTGTGGCCTCGTTGCTGGTTTCGTCTTCCGCTTCTGGTGCCTTCGGTACAAAGTGCGGGTCGCGCTCGAACCAAGCAATGCTTTCTACGTGCGCGGTGTGTGGGAACATATTGATGATACCGGCGGCTTTTAGTTTGTAGCCGTGTACGTTCACCAACACGCTTGCGTCACGGGCGAGGGTGGCAGGGTTGCACGACACGTAAACGATGCGCTTGAGTGCATCTGGACGGCGTTTTAGTGCTAGGCCAATCGATTTCACCAACTCCATTGCGCCATCGCGTGGCGGATCGATCAACATGCGGTCGAAGTCACCTAGGCCAGCAAAGCCTTCTTCTGTCATTTCGAATAGGTTTGCTTCGGTAAACTTGGTTTTGTCTTGTAGGCCGTTGTGGGTGGCGTTTTCCACTGCGCGTTCACACAGTTGCTTACTACCTTCCATTCCTAATACTTGTGCGCCACGGCGAGCGATTGGTAAGGTGAAGTTACCTAAACCACAGAACATATCGGCAATCGATTCGCCCGGTTGTGGGTCTAGTAAGTCGATGGCACGTCTGACCATTACTTGGTTAATTTGTGGGTTAACCTGCGTGAATTCGGTTGGCTTGTACGGCATTTCAATCGCGAATTCTGGCATGCTGTACGTTAAGCGAGGCGCATCTGCTGGAACAAGCGGGAAGACGGTATCCGGGCCTTTGGGTTGTAACCAGAATTGAATCGGGTGCGGTTTGCTATGTGCAGCAGCAAATTCTGCCAGTTTTTGTTCGTCTTCTTCGGTGATTGGGTCCATATTGCGAAGAACCAGCGCGGTCACGTTGTCACCAACCGCTAATTCAATTTGTGGCATACGGCGAGAGATAGACAAGCTAGCAATGAGGCCACGCAGTGGCACAAGTAGGGCTGACACATGTGGTGGTAGGATTTCGCACTTGGTCATGTCGGCAATAAAGCTTGAGCGCTTTTCATGGAAGCCAACCAGCATGCCACCTTTTTTCTCTACCATACGGGCAGATAAGCGCGCGCGGTGGCGGTAACCCCACGATGGGCCGTAAATAGCAGGCAGAATGCGTTCGGCTTTGACTTTGCCAATGTGACGCAAGTTATCTTCTAATACACGTTGTTTCGCAGCCACTTGAGCACTAGGCTCTAGGTGCTGCATTGAACAGCCGCCACAGACGCCAAAATGCTGGCATTTTGGATTCACCCGTTGGCTACTTGCCTTGAGTACTCGAATGCTTTGCGCGTTCTCGAAAGATGGCTTTTTACGATAGCTGCTATATTCGATTGTTTCGCCAGTGAGCGCGCCGTCGATAAAAATCGTTTTGCCGTCTACGTGGGCAACGCCGTGTCCTTCGTGATCGAGGGATTCAATCTTTGCGATGGGCATGAATACTCCGGGTATTTGCTGTGGGTCTTAATAATGACAATCAATGCGCTGATTGTTGTCCGCTTGCGTGCTTTACAAGCGCTTTAAAGTACTTCAGCCGGCACACTGATTGGATCAATGTGCCGGCTGTGTCAGGTTAAGCGATGTGCTTAGTGACGGAAGTGGCGGATGCCAGTAACGACCATGGCGATGCCATGTTCGTCAGCGGCAGCAATCACTTCGTCATCACGCATAGAACCACCTGGTTGGATGATGGCTGATACGCCATTTTCTGCAATCACGTCTACACCGTCACGGAACGGGAAGAAGGCGTCGGATGCGCAGACAGAACCTTTCAGTTCTAGACCCGCATTTTTCGCTTTGATTGCAGCAATCTTGGTTGAGTCTACACGGCTCATTTGGCCTGCACCAACGCCCAATGTCTGACCATTGCCGCAGAATACAATCGCGTTAGATTTCACAAAGTGCGCCACGCGCCATGCGAACAATAGGTCTTTCAATTGTGCTGCAGTTGGTTGTAGTTTGGTGACTACTTTTAGATCTGCTTCAGTGATCTGATGTAAGTCTGGGGTTTGCACCAATAGACCGCCGCCAACGCGTTTTAGATCAAAATGGTTTGCACCAGCAGACAATGGCACTTCTAGTACGCGCACGTTTTTCTTCGCTGCGATGAGTGCTTTGGCTTCTTCGGTAAATGAAGGGGCAATTAACACTTCTAAGAACTGACCTGTTACTGCTTCAACGGTTACACCGTCTACTTCGCGGTTAAAGGCAATAATGCCGCCAAATGCGCTAGTGGTATCTGTCGCAAATGCTAAGCGGTAAGCAGAAAGTGGATCTGCCGCTACGGCAACGCCACATGGGTTGGCGTGTTTAACGATCACACATGCTGGCTCGTCAAATTGCTTTACTGCTTCCCATGCTGCATCAGAGTCAGCGATGTTGTTATAGCTAAGCTCTTTGCCTTGCAACTGAGTGTAACCCGCTAGGCTACCAGCTGCTGGGTGCAAATCACGGTAGAACGCAGCACCTTGGTGCGGGTTTTCGCCGTAACGCATATCTTGGACCTTTTCGAACTGCAGGTTCAAACGATTTGGGAAGGCTTGTTTGCTGCCTTCTTCTGTTAATGCAGTTAGATAGTTGCTAATTGCACCATCGTAAGCAGCGGTATGGCTGAAGGCTTTTTTCGCCAGACCTTGGCGAGTTTTTAGGCTCAATGCGCCGTCATTCGCTTTCATTTCTGCAGTGAGTGCTTCGTAGTCTGCTGCATCGGTCACGATGGCTACGTGCGCATGGTTTTTAGCTGCAGAACGAACCATTGCTGGGCCGCCGATATCGATATTCTCGATAGCATCTTCAAAAGTGCAATCTGCCTTGGCGATGGTTGCTTCGAACGGGTATAGGTTGACACACACTAGGTCAATGTTGCCGATGTCGTGTTCTGCCATTTTAGCAACGTGGCTGTCTAGATCACGACGACCCAAAATGCCACCATGGATTTTTGGATGAAGTGTTTTTACACGGCCATCTAGCATTTCTGGGAAGCCAGTGTAGTCGGCTACTTCTGTCACGGCGACGCCGTTGTCTGCTAATAGTTTGGCTGTTCCGCCAGTAGACAAAATATGTACGCCATTCGCGGCTAGTGCCTGAGCAAACTCCAGCACACCTTTCTTGTCAGAAACGCTGATTAGCGCGCGCTTGATTTTACAGAGATCCATGGTGAGTTCCCGGTTCAAGTTAGTTGGATAAAAATTTAAAACGTATTCGGTAAGGGGCGAAGAGAACGTCAACGCAGGCCGATTATAGAAGGCCGTGTTCTTTCATCTTTTTGCGCAATGTATTGCGGTTTAGGCCAAGCCAATCTGCCGCTTTACTTTGGTTGCCACCTGCTTCTTTTAATACAAATTCAAGCATCGGCTTTTCAATGCTTCTGAGTACCATATCGTAGATATTGGCTGGAGTTTCACCATCGAGATCCGCAAAATATTGCTTCAAAGCCTGGTTTACACATGCAGAGACAGGGTCGTTCGTGCTGGTTTCTATCATGGCAAATGGCTGGTTTAAATTTTCCATAGCGTTCATCGGTGATGCTGTTCCTATTGTTATTTTGTTTGAGTTGTTGCTGGCAAATCAGTACTGCTTGTGGCGACTTATTGCGGGTGCTGCGGTGATGCTAAAAGCAAATCGAAGTAGTGATTAACCGCCTCGAATTGTGCCTCTGCTGTTTTTAGCTGGTTCATTGCCTGCCGGAAGTCTTCTCCTCCTGGCAGTTGTTTTACGTACCAGCCAATGTGTTTACGAGAGATCAAGCAGCCTTGATGCTCACCGTAAAAACCATATAAATCGGTTAAGTGACTGAGCACAATGGCTCGTATGTCGCTGTAAGTGGGGGCGGGGGGCAGTTTGCCTGTTGCCAAGTATTCAACTAATTCATTGAATATCCATGGTTTACCCTGTGCCGCTCGGCCAATCATGATGCCGTCTGCTTTTGTGTAAGCTAGTACCTTTGCCGCTTTTTCTGCCGAGGTAATATCCCCATTGGCAATCACGGGCAAGCCCACCGCCTGTTTTACGGCAGCAATGGTGTCGTACTCTGCCTCGCCACTATATCCACACGCTCGAGTTCTTCCATGAACGGCGAGGGATTGAATACCACTACTTTCTGCGATCTTGGCAATTGCCACTGCGTTCTTGTTGTCTTTATCCCAGCCAGTGCGAAATTTCATTGTTACCGGTACGTCTACTGCATTGACGACTGCTTCTAATATACGTTTCACCAATGCTTCATCACGCATCAGGGCCGAACCAGCGGCCACATTGCAAACCTTTTTGGCAGGGCAACCCATATTGATATCGATAATCTCTGCGCCCTTGTCTACATTGTAGCGGGCAGCATCCGCCATCATTTCAGGATCTGCACCGGCAATTTGAACAGATATTGGGCCGGGCTCACCTTCGTGGTTGCCACGACGAACCGTTTTGTCACTTTTCCATAAAGAAGGAATGGAGGTGACCATTTCTGAAACGGCTAAACCTGCACCCATGCGTTTGGCGAGCATGCGAAATGGACGATCTGTTACGCCTGCCATCGGCGCAACAATAACGTTATTTTTTAGGGTGATATGGCCGATTTTCATGTGTGTTCTAACTGCCTGTGAAATCTGCAACAATCACCCAAAGCCTATTTTTTGTGCAGGGTGTGTTTCTAGGGGGAGTGAATTGTACCGCGAAGTTGGCTTTTTCGGAAGAAATTTGTCTATTTTTTGTGCAAATTTTTCGCTGGGTGTGATGGAGGTGCTTTACCCTACTCTTGAAGTGATATAATCTGGTTTGCGTTGTTTAATGAACAACTGCAGCTTAACGCTAATGAATCAACAACTTGATTCATCTGTACTTTATGTGATCCATAAAAGGCGTATCTACATACATGCCGAATTCACACCCAGACGATTCGATTGCCACGACAGTGTCGGGGCATCAAATTACGCTGGCTCAATGGCCAACTCAAATTCCTTATCGACACGGATCGCTACTGGATGCGATTTTGAGTGCGGGCGTTCCATTTCCTCATGCATGCTCTGCCGGTGATTGCGGGCAATGTAAATGTAAGCTGGTCGATGGCCAAGTGGATATGGAGGCATTTAGCCCTGAGGCACTCACGGCACAAGAGGCCGCGCGCGGAGAAATTCTTGCGTGCCGAGCCTATCCCAAAGGCCCGGTTTCTATCTCTTGGTTGGCCGATGATGATGAGGCGTGTTTTACCATCCGTTATGGGCAAGCAAGAGTGCAATCGGTGGACGTACTAGGTGAGACTGGCTATTTACGTTTGAAATTGCAAATTATGGGTGCTGCCTTACAGTTTGCACCTGGGCAGTTTATTCGCCTTGAATTAGGTGATATGCCTTCACGTTGTTACTCTTTGGTGAATCGACCTGGTGAGCAAGTATTGGAACTATTGGTACGTCGTCGTGCCAATGGTTTATATAGCGACTATATGGAAAACAAGCTTCGCGTCGGTGAGAAGGTAAACTTCGAAGGGCCGTATGGTGAAGCGTTTTGGCGTGGACGCCATGATGGTCCTGTCGTGATTGCGGCAATTGGTGGCGGTATGTCGTTCGCGATCTCTGTCTTAATGGCGGCATTAAATGATCGCCAAAGAGAGCTAACGGTATGGCAGTTTTCTGCTGGCCGCCCATTATTGCAAGATGAACAACTGAAGAAACTGGCTAGCAAATATGGATTTGTTTATCAGGGCTTTCAGTGTGAAGCGCAGGGACTAGATCATCTATTAACGGCGTTTCATTCGCTAGATGTCGATGTGTCGCAGCTAAAAATGTATTTGTCTGGCGACCCAGCCGCCATGCCGCATTTGGCGAAAGAAGCATTGTCCATGGATTTAGATCCCGAGAATCTGATTGCTGAACCGTTTTACCCGTCTAAAGTACGTTTTCCAGACTCATGGTGGTCTCAATTAACCAGTCGTTTGAGGTTCTGGCGCTAGATTGGATTGCGAAACTCATTTTCTTGAATGCGCAAATGCAAAAAAGGGAGCCTAGGCTCCCTTTTTTAATGGCTAATTAACGCTTAACGTCTACGGCTATTTTTTGAGACGGCAAACATCCAAGCGCCAATCACAATCATTGGTAAGCACAGCCATTGTCCCATGGAGAGATGTAATGCTAAGTAGCCTAAGAAACTATCTGGTTCTCGTGCAAATTCGGCAATAAAGCGGAACGCGCCATAGCCTAATAAGAACAAACCAGAAATAGCGCCGGTTGCTCTTTTTTCTTTTGAATAAACCCATAAAATCACAAAGAGTAAGAAGCCTTCAAGAAGCGCTTGGTACAGTTGTGATGGGTGGCGCGGCAAACCACCTAATTGAATAAATGTGTTTTGAATTTCAGGGTGTAGCTTTAAATAAGCCAGGTCTTCTGCTTGTGCACCTGGGAAAACGACAGCCCAGAACGAGTCTGGCGATGTTACTCGGCCCCACAGTTCTCCATTGATAAAGTTACCAATGCGACCAACCATGAGTCCAATCGGGACGGTTGGGGCAATAAAGTCTGTCACGGTAATCCAAGTGACGCCTTTTTTCTTGGCAAATAGCACCATGGCTAAAATTACGCCAATTAACCCACCATGGAAAGACATGCCGCCTTGCCATAGTTTGAAAATATCTAATGGGTTGTGGAGGTAATCCGAGAATTGGTAAAAAAGGATGTAGCCAATTCGACCGCCCAGAATCACGCCGAGCGCACCATAAAAGAGTAGGTCATCCAGATCTTGTGGCTTCCATCCTAAATCGGGCCTTTGCTTAAGTTTTACCCGTCCTAGTACCAAGAAAAGAATAAAACCAATCATGTACATTAGGCCGTACCAATGCACTGGCCAATGAATAAGAGGAATGTTAAAAGCGACCGGACTTAGATGTAAATCCGCAAATTGCAGAGCCATGTTGTGAGTTACCAGTATCTGGATTGAATAAACCGGGCAATTATAACCCGTTAAGCGTTTTCTTATACGTTTATTAGTCAGCATTTGCTACACTAGACGTTTACGCAATAAACGAAATAATGCACCTTTTGAGAAGCGGTACGCTTACCGACACACCCTTCCTAAGGAGTAGCAAACCCAATGGTTTACAAGACCCGTTGGTTTTCTCTAATGTAGAGAGATAGCCTATCTAACTAGTTGGCTGCTAAAGGCTGTTCCGACCGTGCATTTTTGCATTTGTTCCGATAGACGATTGAATGTTTTGAGTAAGAGCGAATAGACCATGCCGCAATACCGTTCGAAGACTTCCACTGGTGGCCGTAATATGGCCGGTGCACGTGCCTTGTGGCGTGCCACTGGTATGACAGATGCCGATTTTAATAAGCCAATCATTGCGATTGCTAACTCGTTTACCCAGTTTGTGCCAGGTCATGTGCATTTGCAAAACCTAGGCCAACTTGTCGCCCGCGAAATTGAAAAAGCAGGTGGCGTTGCAAAAGAATTTAATACCATTGCTGTCGATGATGGCATTGCAATGGGCCACGGCGGGATGCTGTACTCGCTTCCAAGCCGTGATTTGATTGCTGATTCAGTTGAATACATGGTGAATGCGCACACAGCAGATGCGCTGGTGTGTATTTCTAACTGCGACAAAATCACCCCTGGGATGTTGATGGCGGCATTACGCCTAAATATTCCTGTGATTTTTGTGTCTGGCGGCCCAATGGAAGCCGGTAAAGTAAACTGGCGTGGCGAAGAGCGTGCACTAGATTTAGTCGACGCGATGGTTGAAGCGGCGAACCCGAATGTGTCAGACGAAGAAGTCGCTGCCGTTGAGCGTTCTGCTTGTCCAACGTGTGGTTCTTGTTCAGGCATGTTTACCGCAAACTCAATGAACTGTTTAACAGAAGCATTGGGTCTTAGCTTGCCTGGTAACGGATCATTACTTGCCACGCACGGCGATCGTAAGCAATTGTTCTTGCAAGCAGGCCGTACCATTGTTGAGTTAGCGAAACGATATTACGAGCAAGATGACGAGAGCGTGTTGCCTCGCTCAATTGCTACCTTTGCTGCATTTGAAAATGCGATGAGCTTAGATGTAGCGATGGGTGGATCTACCAACACCGTCTTGCACTTATTGGCTGCTGCACGTGAGGCTGGCGTAGATTTTACGATGAAAGATATTGATCGTATCTCTCGTCGCGTGCCATGTTTGGCAAAAGTGGCACCTGCTACACAAAAATATCACATGGAAGATGTTCACCGTGCCGGTGGCGTGGTGGCTATTTTGGCAGAACTAGATCGTGCAGGTCTGATTAACCGTGATGTCCCAACGGTGCATTCTGCATCACTAGGCGAAGGCTTGGCGGCTTGGGATATCGTGACCCAGCCTGCAGATTCTGTTGCACACACTTTCTACCGTGCAGCACCTGGCGGCATTGCGACGACAATTGCATTCTCACAATCCATGCGTTATCCAACTTTGGATGCCGACCGTGCCAATGGTTGTATTCGTGATAAAGCCAATGCGTATTCGCAAGACGGTGGTTTAGCCGTGCTATCTGGCAATATCGCTGAACGCGGATGTATTGTGAAAACGGCAGGCGTGGATGAATCCATCTTGAAGTTTACTGGCCGTGCACGCGTGTTCGAGAGCCAAGACGATGCAGTTGAGGCCATTTTGGCAGACCAGATCGTCGCGGGCGATGTCGTGGTGATTCGCTACGAAGGCCCGAAAGGTGGTCCTGGTATGCAAGAAATGTTGTACCCAACTAGCTATCTGAAATCTAAAGGCTTGGGTAAGGCATGTGCATTGCTAACCGATGGTCGCTTCTCTGGTGGTACTTCTGGCCTATCTATCGGACACGTTAGCCCTGAAGCGGCGGAAGGCGGTTTGATTGGTTTGGTGGAAGAGGGTGACACCATTGAAATCGACATTCCAAACCGTAGCATTGTGCTAGCCGTGGCGGAAGATGCCTTATCTGCACGCCGTACTGCACAGGAAGCGCGTGGTAAAGATGCTTGGAAGCCAGTGAGTCGTGAGCGTGTGGTATCTGCTGCGCTTCGAGCTTACGCTGCCATGACTACTTCTGCAGATACTGGCGCCGTGCGTGATGTAAGCCAAGTAGAGCGTAAATAAAGTGGTAAGTGCTGCAACGATCAAAGAGGCGGTATATTTGGTTGTTGCAGCTATTCCCTCTGGGCATGTCATGACGTATGGTGACATTGCCGCAATGGCAGGTTGGCCTGGCCGTGCCAGAATGGTTGGGCAGTTGCTTGGTAGTTTGCCAGAAGATACTCAATTGCCTTGGTGGCGAGTGGTGAATGCTGGTAGAACTATTAGCCGAAGAGGCTTAACGGGCCATGATGATTTGCAACGACTTATCTTAGTTGAAGAAGGCGTTACATTTGAAACAAACCATAAAATCCCGCTCCGCTATTTCTACCGCCCCGCTTCGGTAGGCTAGAGTGAATTCCTATGCAAAGAGACACAGTTTCCTCTTTACCTATTCAATGGCCGGATACTGATCAGGGCATCCCTGATGCGCTCTCATTGTTGTTGTCTAAGCTGTCTACCTCTGTTTTTGTCTTGCATCGTGATGAGTCTACTCAACTAGTTCAAATGCGATATTTGGCAGGGGCTTCGCTGCTTTTGCCTTTTAAGTCGTCTTCCAATTTTTGCCAAGATCTAAACGCCTTTATTCCTGATACTGAGTCATCCCAAATTACCGATTGGTTAATGGGGGATGCAACCTTCCCATTGTGCATGGAGGTGTCGATTTGCCATGCTAATCAAACTCGTTATGTGACAAAACTAATTTTGCAGCGTGATGCGACGCAGCGGCAGTTTTACTGGGGTGGGTTGCTTGATCAAACCGTTGCTGCTGATCAGCGAGATTATTTGCAATCCCTCTTCGATAATATGTCCTCGATGATGTGGGCCAAAGATAAAGAGGGGCGAATACTATTTGCTAATGCGGCTTACTACGAATGGACTGGGCAGTCTCTTCTAGGTGTTGCTGGTCAGCAAGAATCCGAATGGCTTCCTTCTGCGGAAGTAGAAGCATTTATGGAAGAAGACCGAAAGGTGATGGCTAGCCAGTCGAAGCTAGAAACCGAAGGCCCGGCTTCTAATCAATTTGGAGAGGTGCGTTGGTTTGATAGCTGGAAGTCTGCAGTTGTTTCGCATGGTGAGGCGATTGGAACCATCGGGTTTGCGCGGGACATGACTTTTCAGCGTAGTGTGCAAAGTGATGTTCAGTTAAAAGAAATGTTGTTAGAGCATGCCAGAGATATGGTGATGCTCATTTCCTTTGAAGAGCCGGTGCGATTAACGTATGTGAACCGCGAGGCGTGTGTAGCACTGGGTTATTCTCGTGATGCACTAAAGTCGATGCCCTTATCTGAAATTGATGGAGGAGGGTTGGTCTCACAAATCGACCTTTCTGGCCATCATGCCATTACTGCAGAGCGAATCCGTTTTGAAGCAAGCTGCCTACGTAAAGATGGGACGACTATTCCTGTTGAAGTGACAGGAGCGCACCTATTATTTGCCGATAATGTCTACTTCTTAGCGATGTTACGAGACATCACGGCAACAAAGCAGGCCGAGAATGCCTTGCGTGAGCGAGAACAAGAATTCCGAACATTGGCGGAGAATTCCTCTGATTCGATTGCCCGGTTTGATGTCTCTCATCGGGTAAAATATATTAACCCCGCATTTTCCCAATTATTTGGATGCGCTAGTCAATCGGCTCAGTGGCAAACACCAGTTCAGCTATTTGGCGAGGTCGATGGAACGGTCTATGTCCGTTATCTCAATCAGACCATTTCTTCTAAGGCTGCTACGCAATTCGAGATGTTTTGGTCTAGTTCGGACCAAGAGCGGTTTTGCGTATTGATTCGGCTGACGCCAGAACTTGATCATGAGGGGAATGTAATCTCTGTTCTTGCGATTGGGCGTGATGTTTCCGAACTAAATGATTATCGTCAAAAAGTACACCACTTAGCCTTCTTTGATAATTTGACCGGCTTGCCGAATCGGGCAATGTTCCAAGATAGCCTCTCTCAAATGCTGCATGAATCAGCGCAGTATCAACGGCAATCTGCGGTAATGCTGATTGACCTTGATTTATTCAAAGAAGTAAACGATACCTTAGGCCATCCGGTAGGAGACCAGCTGCTTTGCCAAGTGGCTAATCGTCTAAAGTCAAAATTAAGAAGTAATGATTTGGTCGCTAGGCTAGGTGGGGACGAGTTTGCTGTTCTTTTTCCTGAAATTATTCATAAAGATGATGTGGCGGTATTGGCCAGTAAGCTGTTAGCTGCATTTGAAGCGCCATTTTGGATTGGCGGGCGTGAAATGTTTATGACGGGTAGTGTGGGTATCGCTTACTACCCGGATGATGCGACTTCGTCTGAAGATTTAGTGCGCTATGCCGATGCAGCGATGTACGCTGCCAAACGCGCTGGACGAAATAGCTTCCGTTGCTACAACAGTGAAATGACCCGCCTTGCGAACGAACGTTTGGCGCTAGAGGTAGAACTCCGGCAGGCCTTGGCTCGCCAGCAAATGGTGTTGCGCTATCAACCTAAAGTTTCATTGGATGATGGTACGGTGGTAGGCTCTGAAGCGTTAATTCGATGGCAACACCCTGAGCTTGGGCTGATCTCGCCTGATCGATTCATTCCGTTGGCGGAAGAGAGTGCGCTGATTGTTGATATTGGTCGTTGGGTGCTGAAAGAGGCGTGTTTAACGGTGTCAGAATGGAACCGACAAGCAGCCACACCTCATCGAATGGCGATTAACTTATCCGCCAAGCAATTTCACTCTAGTAGTTTGGTCGATGAAATCCCCGCCATTCTAGAGATAACTAACTGCCAGCCAGACTGGATTGAGTTAGAAATTACGGAAAGCCTCTTGTTGCACGAAGATGAGCAAGTGCTAAGAGACTTGCAGCGTCTAAGGATTATGGGGATCACCATTGCGATTGATGACTTTGGCACTGGGTTTTCCGCGCTTAGTTATCTTACCCATTTCCCGATTGACACCTTAAAAATTGATCGATCGTTTATTAGCAGTGTGACTAGCGACCCTTATAAAGCTGGTCTAGTGCGTGCGATGATTTCAATGGCAGATTGCTTAGGACAAACCGTGGTGGCCGAAGGCGTTGAAGACATGGATCAAGCAATGTACCTCCGGCAAAATGGTTGCCAAATTGCTCAGGGGTACTTGTTTGGGAAGGCTGTTTCAAAAGCCGAGTTTGAGCAGCTGCCGACAAAGTTTTTTGTTCCTCAAGATGATTATGTGCTGTAAAGGCAACGCATGGGCTTAACCGATTTTTTACTTAGAGGGGTTGTTGCTTTATTGCTGGGCTCATTAATTGGGGCCGAGCGGCAATGGCGGCATCGTTTAGCTGGGTTGAAAACCAATGCACTCGTGAGTGCAGGCGCCATGTTGTTTGTTAGCGCCAGTTACTTTTTTGAAAATGAAGTGGGTACATCACGGATTGCTGCGCAAGTGGTTTCCGGGATTGGTTTTCTTGGCGCAGGTGTCATGTTTAGAGATGGCATTACCGTCAAAGGATTAAATACCGCGGCGACTTTATGGTGCGCCGCATCGGTTGGCGTCCTATCTGGTGCAGGTGCGCTACTAGAAGCTGCTGTTGCCACTGTCATTATTGTGATTGCTAATGTGGTCTTGCGAGACATCGCTACCCGCATGGACCTTTCGATGGGTTTTTCGGAAACGGGAACAACACATTATCGATTAAATATTACAATCGCTGACCCGAATAAAGTGGCGCATGTACGCGAATTTCTGGCGAGGCAAGTCGAGAAACATCAGTACAGAATGCTTTCTATGACGCAAAGTGGTCTGCACGAAGTGGTGTTAGATGTCGAGCTAGCTTCAGATCATCCAAATTTTCAGGTAATAGAGCGGTTAGCATTATCACTGCAGAAACAGCAAACAATTGTTAACTGGCAGTCATTGCCACGTACTTAGTATATCCTCTAGTTAAATCAAACGATCTAACTGACGAAATGGTCATTAATTTTTAGTGTATGAATTCCTCAATCGCTGCTATATTCATTATTGAGGAGCTTCACATAGCTAGTCATAAATTATTTTTAGAGAGTCGCCATGTCCGAATCTACGACCATCCTAGTTGTTGACGATAGCAAAGTCTCCAGAATGTTAAGTACTACCTTAATTCGTACTTTGCGCCCTGGTGTTTCCATTATTGAAGCGGCAGATGCTAATCAGGCTCTCGCTGCCGTCGACGCGAATGCAATTACGTTAGCTATTTTAGACATGAATATGCCTGGGATAACAGGACTAGAACTAGCTGCTATCCTGAGAGAAAAGCATCCTAATGTAAAACTAGCGATGTTAACGGCGAATGTACAAGATTCTGTTCGTGAAACTGCAAATTCATTGAAGGTATCTTTCTTCCGTAAGCCAATTAATGAAACAGTCATTAGCACCATTTTGACTACTTCAGGCCTGTAACAATTTATCGGTGATGCCTAATTGTGTTCGCATCACCATAGTTGAAGAAAATAAGGTGGTAAATTGACAGACTCTAGCCAATTACTCAGTTCGTTTTCCGAATTACAGTTAGATGCCTTGGCAGAAACCTTTAATTTGTCTTTAGGCGAAGCGGCGGCTGTATTTTCTGAAATGGTCTCAGAAACGATCGAGCTTTCTGTGCCAACCGTTAAAATACTCCATCGTGACGAGTTAATCGCCGAAGTTGGGCATGCTGGCCCGGTAAATAGCTCCGGCCGACTGTGTGGGATTAATCAGCACTTTGAAGCTGGTGAGCTTTTCTCTACTGACACCATGTTGGTGTTTCCTGAAAAGGGTAGCTTAGAAATTGTTCGCAGAATGCTGGGTGATACGACATCCGTTGACCAGATTACTGAGTTAGAACAAGATGCATTAGCCGAGATTGGTAATATTATTATCAATTCATGTATGAGTAGTCTTGCTAACCTATTTCATTCGACGATTGAAGGAACATTACCAGTTGTCGAAACGAACGAAGCAGTCACGTTATTCAACAATCACATTGCTAATGATTTGATCTTAGTCGCAAAAATTGGCATGACAATGTCTACACAAGACATATCCGGGTATATGCTCTTTATTATGGACGTGAATTCTGTCAAAGGATTTATGCTGCAAGTACAAAAACTATTTGGCATTGAGTGATCAGAACTGCCTGATGCAAAATTTGTTGTGGTCTGAAGATATTAGAGGTTGAGTGCTGCATGAAGTCGGATGAAATTCCTCCATTTGTAAACTTGTTTGCCGAAGCCATTGATGTCGGCTTGATTATTCTCGATCAGGCTGGAAAAGTCGTTTTATGGAATAAATGGCTAGAGCAATATAGCCGTATTGCAGCAAGCGATGCGATCGGAAAGACGATTCATGTTGCTTTTGATAGTGTCGTAGAGCCTCGTGTCGCTATTGGCGTCCGAGAGACGCTGGACTTTGGCTTGTCCCGATTATTCTCTCATGCACTGCACCCAACCCCTTTTCCGCTCTATACACCAGGGCATCCTAAAGAAAAGCGAATCAAGCAATCGGTTAAAATTCGCCCGCTAAAGGTTGAGGGCGGTAACTGGTGTTTAATTCAAATTTCAGATGTAACCGAGTTAGTGCGTCGTGAGCAGTTGCTTCGCGAGCAGTCCAGAGAGTTAACCGATAAACTCAACCATATTTCAGCGGCGCAAACGCAACTGTTTAGAAGCGAACAGCGCTTTAAAGAGCTAGCAAGACAAGCGCCAGTAGGTATCTTTGAAGTAGATATGGATGGGATGCTACAGTTTGCGAATGATCGTTGGATGACGATGGTTGGCATGTCGCATGAACAGTTTGGTTTAATCAAATGGACGAGCCGTGTCGCTGGTGAAGATCTTGCTAGAATTGAAACTGCTTGGTCTGCATCGGTTCAGCTAGAAGCCTCTTTCTCTGAAGAGCTTCGCTATATTGATCGTAAAACCGGTAGCGTGGTGTGGGTGCGTGTTGAAGCCACACCACTAAAAGCGGAGCGTGGTACGTTAACGGGTTATATTGGCACCGTTGTAGATATTCATGATGTGAAAGTTTCTGCAATTCGTCATGAGCAACGGGCGATTCGAGATGTCCTTACTGGCGTGTATAACCGGGAGTACCTGGAAAGCTCGCTGAAACATGTGATTAAGACGGCGCGCCGATCTGATACGTTACCTGCGTTATTGTTTCTAGATTTAGACCGCTTTAAAGAAATTAATGACGAGCTAGGCCATGAAGCGGGTGACTTGGTACTCAAGGCCGTTGCAAGACGCTTAAAGCGTACCTTGCGTAGTGATGATGTGATTGCCAGATTTGGTGGTGATGAATTTGTGATCTTGTTGCCAGATTTACAGTCGAAAGAATCCTTGGCAATGGTCGTGAGTAAAATCCGCGTTGCGCTCACATTGCCAATTAATGTGATGGTCAAGCATGTGACGGTTGAGGCATCTATTGGCGCCGCTGTTTTCCCAGAGGATGCGGATAGCGCACTTGGCTTGCTAAGATTGGCGGATGAGCGCATGTACACTGACAAACGCGCCCGCCGCCCGGTTGAGTCTCAGTAACGCGCAGCAGTTGCTTCGTTGCGTTTAAACACCCAGCGTTTTTCGTCCGATTCAGGCGCGCTAAAAGCATAGCCTTCCACATCAAATGCTTTTAGCTTTTCTGGATCGGAAATACGCTTTTCAATTGCGTATCTCACCATTAGCCCTCTCGCCCGTTTTGCGTAAAAGCTAATAATCTTTTGCTTACCATTTTTCTCGTCTAAGAAAACGGGCTCAATGACTTTGGCTTTTAATAGCTTACGGTCAATGGCTTTGAAATACTCTTCAGAAGCAAGGTTAATGAGTATTTCCTCCGATGCGAGCCGCTGATTCAGAGAGGCTGCGAGCAAAGGCTTCCAATAAGCGTACAAATCTTTCCCTGCCGGATTTGCTAACTTTGTGCCCATCTCTAAGCGGTATGCCTGAATTAAGTCGAGCGGAGAAAGTAAGCCATACAACCCAGACAAAATACCTAGATGCTGTTCAGCAAAGCTAAGCGATGCTTCATCTAGTTGATAGGCGTTTAACCCTTCATAGACATCTCCCATAAAGGCGAAAATGGCAGGCCGGGCATTATCTGGCGTAAATGGCGGTTGCCATTCTGCAAACCGAGCAACATTTAACTGTGCCAACTTATCAGAAATAGACATCATGGTGGCGATGTCTTGCAGGCTTTTTTCCTTCAGGATATTGATGAGAGGGGTCGACTTGTCTAACCATTTTGGTTGGGTGTATCGATCAGTTGGTAATGGGGTCTCAAAATCCAGCGTTTTTGCTGGTGAAATGAGCATGAACATCCTGAGTCCTTTGTTGGATAAATCTAAAATCAGGCGACATGATAAGGGATATGCAATGACTTTGTTAGCGCTAGTTTGGTGGAGTGACGATTCTTTCTTGTTGAATATATGACATTCATCTATATTCCCAAAAAAGGAGGAAAAATGAAATTAACAAAACTGAGTGTGTGCTTAGTGATTTCAACCAGCTTATCTTGTTCCCTCGCAAGTCCTGGTCCCGGTATTGTTCCTGGACTGGATGGGTCAATGTTGTCGACATTAAGCGGATTGGTCATTGTCTCTGCGCCAATTATCTCCCCGCTACTAGTGATTGAGTCGATTGATAAGTCGGTGGATGAATCGAATACAGTAAAAGTAGTTGGGAAAAATGAGGATGGATCAAAAGTAGAAATGAATTTGCCCAAGTCTATTGCAGATAAGGCACAACTGAAAGTCGGCGATCAAATCACCGCAGAGCCACATCCATCAGGTGCATTACTGAAAAAAGGGGATGTTGCACTCGCTTTTGCGGTGAAACCTGAACTATCTGGAATTTCTAGCAATCAGGAACTACAGGCACCCACACCATGAAGAAGCGATTGGGCTCCGCGTTTCTCTTTTGCGGTCTATTTATTACTCTGTTTAGTACATCTAGTTGGGCGGGAAGAAATTGTGCTGAAGTGACTATTTCTCCCGAAAAAACGGTTGTTGCATTCGATGGCGCAATGCGACTTCAGTCTTGGTTAAACCAGCGTCCTGAGATTCAGGTGGCGGCCTTGGCGAGAAGGGGGCAAAACCTAGATGACTATGGTGTGAAGTATTCGCATGTTGCATTTTTAGTGAAAGAGTCAGATGGGCAATGGCGAACTTATCATGAGTTAAATAAGTGTCAGTCAGATAGTTCGAATCTATTTATGCAAGGATTGCCTGAGTTTTTTGCGGATGATTTACTCAATCAAGAAATCGCAATCGCAGTATTTAATGCCGATGTGTCTGCAAAGTTAATGACGGTGTTGCACGATAACTCGAAGCGCTTTGCTATGCACCAATCCAAATACAGTGCGGTTGCTTACCCTTTTGGTACGAAATATCAAAATTCGGATGGATGGATAATCGAGACCTTTCTAGCTGCCGTGAGCCCCATCGCGTTGAGTGACAGGGAGCAAGTTCAATCTATGCTAAAAGTCCTAAAATATGAGCCTTCGATACTAAAAGTTGGAGCCTTAAAGCGCTTAGGTGGGCGGATGTTTACGGCGAATGTCGCATTTGATGATCATCCCTCCGAACTAAGATGGAGTGATCAAATTACTACCCATACCGGAGACTCTTTGATGCGCTTTTTTAATGCGTATGCATCTTCGCAAGTGACCTGTCAGGCGAGCAAACTAGGGGATCACATTTGTGAGTTGGATGTGAAGTCATTAAAGTAGGAAGTGAATCAACTACTTTAAATATTAAAAAAGCCAGCATACGCCGGCTTTTTTAATATCGATGGAGACAAGCTTTTAATATTTCAATGCAGTTTCTAGTGCGATATCAATCATGTCGCGGAAGCTAGATTGACGTTCGTCTGAAGAGGCTGCTTCACCTGTGCGAATATGATCCGATACGGTCAAAATGCCTAGTACATCTGCGCCATATTCCGCTGCGACGCCGTACATGCCAGCTAATTCCATCTCAACGGCTAAAACATTCATTTTTTCTAGTACATCGAACATCTGTGGTTGAGGTGTGTAGAAAAGATCTGCAGAGAAGACATTACCCACCTTAACCGGTTTGCCCAACGCTTCAGCGGTATCGACCGCTGTACGCAGAAGGTTGTAGTTTGCAATGGCCGCAAAGTCATAACCCATAAAGCGCATACGGTTCACATTGCTGTCAGTCGAAGCGCCCATAGCGATAATCACATCACGCACTTTTAGGTTGGCATTCAATGCTCCGCAAGAACCCACGCGGATAATCGTTTTAACACCAAAGTCTTTAATGAGTTCGGTGGTGTAGATACTGACAGAAGGAATACCCATTCCGTGACCCATCACAGAAATGCGCTTGCCTTTATAAGTACCGGTAAACCCAAGCATATTGCGAACATCGTTCACTTGCACAACATCCGATAGCCATTCATCGGCAATAAATTTTGCACGTAGTGGATCGCCTGGCATTAAGACGATGTCAGCAAAATCCCCAAGATTGGCATTAATATGTGGTGTAGGCATGTGTTTTCCTTTTAAGTATAGATGACTGCGAGCCTTGTGGACTTACAGCAGCACGAGGTTATCTCTATGGATCAGCTCTGGCTCATCAAGGTAACCTAAAATTTCTTCAATCTTATTGCTGGGTTGGCGCAGGATACGGCCAGCTTCTTCAAAGCTGTAGTTGATTAAACCGCGAGCCACTTCTGTACCATCTGGTTTTAAACATCTGACAACATCACCGCGGGTAAATTCACCGCCAATGGCGGTAACACCGACTGGCAGTAGACTTGCACCAGACATGAGCGCTCTTACTGCGCCATCATCTAATGTCACTGCGCCAGCTACCTGCAGTTGTGCAGCTAACCATTGTTTTCTGGCGACTAAGCGAGACGTTCTCGCGATCAGTTGGGTGCCGATTGCTTCACCATCTGCCAAACGGGTAAGGACTTTTTCTTCGCGGCCTGATGCAATCACGGTATGTGCGCCACTTCGTGCGGCGCGTTTTGCTGCAATCACTTTCGTGTACATCCCGCCAGTACCAACGCTAGAGCCGGCACCGCCTGCCATGGCTTCCAGTTCTGGCAAACCAGCTTCTGTTTCATGAATAAACTTCGCATCCGGATGTTTGCGCGGGTCGGCAGAGTAAAGGCCTTGCTGGTCCGTTAAAATAATGAGCGCATCGCCATCGATTAGGTTGGTCACTAATGCACCCAAGGTGTCATTATCGCCAAACTTAATTTCACTCGTCACGACCGTATCATTTTCATTAATGATTGGAATGACTTGATGTTCAAGGAGGGTGAGCAAGGTTGCCCGCGCGTTTAGATAGCGGGTTCGGTCTTTCATGTCTTCATGCGTTAACAAGATTTGAGCAGTTTTTAAGCCATGCTCACGAAAGCAGCTTTCATAGCCTTGAACGAGCCCCATTTGACCTACCGCGGCGGCAGCTTGTTTTTCATGCAAGGTTGTCGGTCGCTTGGTCCAGCCAAGGCGCTGAACGCCTTCTGCAATGGCGCCGCTAGATACGAGAACCACTTCTTTACCTAGTGCTTTGAGAGCGGCAATTTCTTTTGCCCATCTTGCTAAGGCCTCATGGTCTAGGCCTTTTCCTTCGGCAGTAACTAAACTCGAGCCAACTTTAATAACAATTCGTGTTGCACTTGCGATGACAGATGACATGAAAATCCCCAGTTAGAGCTTGATTATAAGGGATAAGCGAAAACTCTTGCGAGAGTTGATCATTGATTCTTTTGATAACTCAGCGGCTTGTTCATCAACATGCTATAAAGCATAGGCAAAATGCAATTTATTTAGCTCAATCAGCATATATGAAACGTATTTTTCTTCTTTTTTGTCTTACTGCGATGTTGTTTCCTTGGCTGGTGCAGGCGCAAGGAAAAAAGATCGTCTTATGTGGCACGCACTGGCCACCCTATTCCTATGCGAGTGGCGACCAATTTGTGAAGGGCATTTCAATTGAACTTTACCATGCTATTTTTAATGAGCTGGGTTATGAAGTGACACTGAAAGCCCTGCCTTGGCAGCGTTGTTTGGAGTGGGCAAAAGAAGGGCGAGTAGACGGCGTAATGGATAATGCTTCCGTCAAAGGATTGATCAATGGGGAAACGCCGACGGCAGCGTATCCGATTGGCATGTACGTGTTAGAACGGTCTCCTTACCAAGTATTTAGTTGGGAACAGATGAAGGGGAAGGTGGTTGGGCTAGTCAAAGGGTATGATTACCCGATGCCCATTATGCGCTTCCAAGGGTGGGATAAAGATTATGGGGTTGATGATACTCAAGTCGTTAGTAAATTAGGCGCCGGGCGTTATGAGTTTGCGCTGCTTGATATGTTTAGTGGGCCAGAAATTGCAAAGCAACAAGGGCTGCATATTCGGATGCTCACCCCCGGGGTGGCTTCTGAGCCGCTCTATCTGACATTTAACGCGAAACAAACGGCGTTAATGCACCATTTTGACCACGCGCTAAAGCAATACATTGCTTCTGGCAAGCTCGATCAAATCTATAAAAAATATACGAAGTGGAAATATCGGGAAGTGATTAACTTAGGAAAGCTCACAGAACAGAATCAAATGCGAACGGAGATAAATTTACAGCCAAACAAGTAAGTGCTTGTTTGGCTGTAACAGCTAATTAACGACGCTTATCAAAAGTTGTTTGTTTTCTACGAGTTTGTAACAAAGCTGGTGCCCATGCTTCACCTGGACGTTTTTTGCGCGTTGTTAACGTGAGTTCACTTGGCTCAAAAATGTTGATGTTATGCGTGTTAGGCGTTGTGATTAGGTACTGCGCTTCTGTTGCTTTCAGGAACGCCCCCACACGGTCGATGTTGAAAATATCCAAGTGAGCAAATGGCTCATCAATAAACACAAAGCCGCTTGGACGTTCTTCATTCATCATCAGACCCACCAGCAAGATCAGTGATTTCATCACCTGCTGACCACCAGACGCTTCTCCATCGTTCATGCCCATCATCCCTTTTTGGTCGAAGTTAAACTTCACCTGAAGGCCTGCTTGGTTGAGCACAATGTCGTCGTTTTCTAAGTGTGGCGTTTCGGTTTCTACTTCAATCCCTGCTAGCTCACCTAGGCCCTTAATGTTTTTGGCGTATTGGCGAATGGTCGATTTCAGTTTGTTGATGTAAGCCGCTCGCGCATCTTCTGTTAGACGTTTGGCTCGCTCTAACTGAATGGATAGGTTGTTGACCAACTCTGCGCGTTCGTCGTACTGCTGACGTAGGCGATCACGACGCAGTAACACAGTATCGTCTGTAATCCAGTCGCCACGTAATAGACCTGCATCTAACAAGTCTTGCTGGGCTTTGCGGTAGGCGAGTACGGTAGCAACATCTGGGTACTGCTGACGTAATTGCTGGCGTGCTTCGGCTAAAAGCCAGTCTGCAACCATGCCGCTACGCATTTGGCGCAAAGCCTGCAGTAATTCGTTTAGGTAGAAGCGTTTACCACGGCGTTCTCTTTGCGTGTTTTGTACAACGGTAAGTGCTTCTTGCCATGCTCGCCAAGCTTCGCTTTGAATACGCTCTTTCGCTAGGTACGCATCACGTTCGGTTTCTTTAATTCGCCAAGCGGTATGTAAGGTTTCACCAAGGGCAGATTTTTGCTGCTGAAGCTCTGGTCTTGCGGCTTCTGCATCATTAAATTCTGCGCTACGCAACGCTAATTGAGAGGCTGCTGATACGCCATCCAATAAGTTTTGTAGCGGTTCTAGCTGACGATGCAAATGCGTAATTTGCTTGTCGAGGCGATGCTCTTCATCCAAATGCGCGGCAATTTGGTCTTCTAATTGACGTTGGCGTTGCTTTAACGTGCCTGCGCCTAAAACAAAATCTGCTGCATCTGGCGCGATAAAGCGCGTACCTCGACGCTCTTTGAAGTAGCCATCTGGGGTAATCCAATCGCCTTGTACTTTTTCGCCGTCACGTACATTGTCGACTTTACTCACGCGGTTTAGCGCATCAGTTACCCATGACGGGACATCGGCGCTAAAACGAACGGCTTCGAGTAGAGAGCCTGGACGTGCCATTGGCACTGGGTCACGATCTTCTGACACAAAGTGGCGATAACGTGCTCGTTGACCTGCTTCACGGGCGCGTAGACGGTCTTCACGGCGCTTTAGCAAGACCACGTAGCGGTTAGGGCGCAGCAAACCTTCGACAGCCGCTTGCCAGCGAGTGTCGGTAATTTCAACCAGTTCACTGACCAGATCATGGGTGATGCCCTCGCCATCTAGTTGCTGGCGGAAACGGGTAACATCATGCGGTAGTGGAATTCGACCGGTTAGTTTCAGTGCCTCTAGTTGCTCGGCCCAGTCTTTGCGCTCTTGGGTTAGGCGAGTTTTCTGGCGGCGTGCATTTTCTAGTTGCTGACGCAGTTTGCCTACTTCTTCGGCAATGCGGGCTTGGTCTGGCAACTCTCTCGCTAACTGGCTAAGGCTATCGCGCTCGGCTAATTTTTCATCAATTTCTTCTAGTTTACGGCTAATACCGGCAAAGGCTTCACGCGCTTGGTCTTCTGCTTTTTGCGCGGTATCCATGGCTTGTTTGGCAGCCACTGTTTCGCTGGTGAGTGACTCGTGCTCTGCTGAGCGTGTGGCGGCAAGTGTGGACGCGTTGCGCCATTGTTGCCATAGTTGCTTACGCTCTTGCCATTGTTCATTAATTTTGACGTATTGATCTTCCAAGCGAACGCGCGGCAGTGTCTCACTTTCAATACGTGATAATTCATCATTTAAACGGCGCCATTCTAGGTAACGAGAGGCACGCTGGTCTGCTTGTTCTACTTCGTTTTCCAGCGCATTTAAGTTGCGTTGTAATTCGAGTAATTCGGACTCAACTTTTTTCTGCTCGTCCTTTGCTTCCGCGTAATGATCCAATACCGCTTTGTCGCCAAACACTTGGAAAACCAGATCTAGCAGGTGTTTTGGGCTGTATTCACAAAGCTTATCGGTATCACCTTGCTCTAGCGCCAGTACTTTGGCAATCGCAGCGGTTAAGCCGGCTTGCTCTAGCCGGCGGCGGTATTCTTGTACCCCTAACCATTCCAGTTGCGCTTCAGTTTCAGGTGTTAAGGACACATTATCTGCTGCAATCGCGTATTGGCGAACCCAATCTCCACCTTGGCGCTTAATGCGGCAAAATAACGTGACGTGCTCGCTTTGAATCGGCCAGAATGGGTAAGGAAATAAACCACCTGTACGCGGGTTTTCGACTACGCCACGAAGCCAGGCAAAAGGGGCTTTGTTGTTTCGCACATAGCGTTTGTAATCGCGACGGCCAGAACATTCTAGCGCTAGCAAAGTACGTAGCGCATCAAGTAGGGTGGTTTTACCCGAGCCGTTTGGCCCAATAATGGTCACAATTTGTGCATCTAAAGGGACTTCGATGCGTTGCCAGAAGTCCCAATGCACCATCTCAATTGCATTAATACGAAACATCAGCTCGGTTCCTCATCGATGTAGTCTTCTTCAGATGCGAGCGTCGGCATCTCCGTTGGGATGTCTGCGCCCATTTCGCGCAGCACATCGCCTAGTGCACCATCAATAATACGAGGGGCGAGCTTACTGTAATCCAGTGCCAAATCTAGTAAAGGACCTTCAGTGATTTGGTGGTTGTAACGTTTGATAAAGCCAAGACGTGCCAGTTGGCCTAGGTTCATGTTGATACGGCCTTTACCGCCAAGTACATGTCCAAAGTCGGCAATGAGCGCTTCTTCTGAGAGTACACTGGCAACTTCTTGTGTTGGCATAGGCTTTTCGCTGCCAAACAGATCGGCTTGATCTAGCTCTTCACGGGTACGGCGAGAATGCTGACGTTGACGTTTTGGCAAAATAATCAAAGACCATAACACGGTCAGCAAGGCAATTGCGTCTCGTTTCATCCCTTGGTTATTGGTTTGCCAAATATCATCACTACCAAAGACAGGGCCAATTTGCTCACTCGCCAATGCAATCGAGATGTGCTCTGCATACGGATTTTCTAACAGGCAGAGCCCACTTGCAGCAAGTCGTTGGTCTAGGTCTTGGCGAAAGCGTTCGTCAATCAGAGCGCGTCTTGCCATCGGGTCATGTCGTGGCAAAACCCGGTGAGCCAAGAGGCGGGCAATGAGGGTTGCTATTGGATCGCTCATGGAGTTTCCGGAGAGGGGGAAGTTTCATCTGTAGATGGCACTTCGGGTTCAACATAATTTTTTGGGGTGAGTCGGCCAAGACTAATACGGCTGACGGCAGGGTGCTCGGGTAATAGCTCCACTTCTCCACTCGCTTCTAGCGTCAGTGGTAGTGCGGCTAAATCGGCAACAATGCTATGGTCAACTTCTGAGTCTGGATCGCCTAACAAAGATAAGAGTGATAAACGATAGGCCGTCGTCGCGTAGTCGTTAGTGACTAAGGCTTCACCTAAGGTGGTTGGCTTATCAATATCGGTTAGTCGTTCAAAGAAACGTGTAGCAGCAAGTAGCGATACTTCTTCTTGAAT
The DNA here is from genome assembly GCF_020564625.1 of Leeia speluncae. Taxonomy (NCBI): domain Bacteria; kingdom Pseudomonadati; phylum Pseudomonadota; class Betaproteobacteria; order Neisseriales; family Leeiaceae; genus Leeia; species Leeia speluncae. The sequence goes on along the minus strand of NZ_JAJBZT010000005.1, from coordinate 167,474 downwards.
TTGTGTGTCTTGCGCGGTGGTAGCCGCGGGTAACTCAAAGGTGGCCTCTTGTGACCTGTCTTTGTCGATTAACTCAAACTCAGCGACATCGAGTAATTCATCTGTCGTCACAAATACAGGGTCAGGCAGGACAGGGAGTTGCTCGAATAAAAAGTGGGCAAGTTCATTCTGTGAACGCTGACGTAGCCATTGCGTGATGTCATGAGTTGTTAAGCCAGAATGACCAAGGTGGACACGCTGCTGTTGCAACTGAGCAAGCCGGCGCTTGAATGTACCCATTAGGTTCAGTAAGCGGCTTTGAGATAGTGAAATAGCTTGTGCCGTACTGAGTAGATCGCCGGGTGTTGCATCATCGGTATAAATGGTTCTCGCGACGGCGGTGGCCTTCTCTACACTTTGCCAAACACGTTCGAGTTTCCCTTGTGCCGCTTGGATGCGGATTTCGGATTGTGACTCGAGCGCATCGGTAAACTCTTGGTAGAGTTTATTCAGTGCGGCAAGCAGGTGCTTCATTGCTTCTTGAGAGACTTGTCCAACGGATTGCCCTGCCGCGACTTGCGACGTGAGGTAATCGAGCTCTAAGTCGGGCTTAGAGGCAAAACCGAGTAGCGTAGAGAGTGAGGCAAGTGCCGCACGTGCCGGATCGGATAGCTCGTAAAGGCCGCTATCGCCATCCCAGATAAGAAGCCCGTGCTCACGTAAACGCTTTAACACCGTTTCGAGTTTAACCGGGTTTAAGTAGGCAAAGTGTTGCTGTAAATCTTGTGGAGACCAGCGTGGCGCATCCGCGCGTGCGCCAATTTCTCTTAACACTAAGAGGCGGATAATGACTTCTTCTTCGCCGCCGCGAAATAGGGCGATAAACGTGCCCAATAAATCGCGCGCGCCCAAGAGCGGTTGCAACATTGGCAACTCTTCTGGCGCTATTTTGGTTTGGAAAAAGTCCGCAAATGGCGGGGATGACTCTGACATGATAAAGGCGGTTAACTGGACTGGCCGCATTATACCGTAAGCGGCCAGTTGCCGGTGCGAGAAAACGTTATTCTAGGTTGTAAGTGACGGTGACAACGACGCGTGCAACTTTGTTAATTGTGCTTTTGTCATACACGCCGCCGTAGTCACCGGTATTATCGTTGGTTCCATTAACGGGCAAGATATAAAATGCACCTTGAGAGGCGGATCGCATTGAACCCACTTTAATATTGCCATGCTTGGCAAACTCATTGGCACGGTTGCCGGCATTGTCCGTCGCGCTACCAATTAACGACATTTTGATCGCTTCTAAATCGCTTACTAAGTAGTCGGTACCTGTTTTCGTGACGTTTAATCCATTTTCTTGCAGTTTTAAAACGTCAGAAGTGGTTTTGGCGATCTTTTGAACGTCTTTATGGCGCAGGGTTACGCGTTGCTGTGCGGTGTAATGATCGATGATGGAAGTATATTCGCCGTTTTCATTTTTTTGAAAAACAGGAGCGAATTCTTCATTTGCAAAATCGGTTTGTTTGCTGTCAAAACCATGTTGGCTGATGAAGGTTTGTAGGGTGGGGCGTTGTTCGCGTAAGTTGCGTAAAGCATCTTGCAGGGTGGCGCCGTTACCAAATAGCGATAGATAAATCACCCCTTGGTCTGCTTGTACGGGCTTTTCGGCAAGTCCTTTAACCGTAATGTTTTGCTGGTTAGCATTTGCGGCTTGCTTGCCGTAAATGCCAAGAATGAATGCAGAACAAACAAGACCGGCAGCTAATGTGCCTGCAAAAGTAAGATGTTGGAATCGTGAGCAAGTAGACATATATTGATCGTTGTATGCGTTTGGAATGTCTAATGCTAACGGTTTTTATGACGTTTGTGTTGAAAAGATGGTTGCAAATAAAAAAAAGCGCCCGGTAGGGCGCTTTCTGTTGCTTAGCTCTTGGTTGGGTCCCAAGGTTCTGGTTCTGTAGGGATTTCTTCCCCAGCTTCTTCTTTGATCCGTTTTGGGCGGGTTGCGTCAAGGTAGTCCATGATCGCGTAGGTTAGTTCTTTGCAATGATCGCCAGTGAGGCCGGAAATCGCAAACCAGCGAGGAGCCATTGGATCAAACGGCGCTAGCGGATCTGGATTCTCTGGCCAGTTATAGCGCTTCAAGAACTCGGCGATTTTCTCTTTGTGCTCTTCTTCGTAGATCATGTCTAGTTTGTTAAGCACTAACCAGCGTGGCTTGTTGTAGAGTTCTTCGTCGTACTTGCGGAGTTCCTCTACAATTGCAGTCGCTTCTGCAACTGGATCGACACCTTCATCAAAAGGAGCCAAATCTACGATGTGTAGCAGTAGGCCGGTCCGTTGTAAGTGTTTTAGGAAGCGGTGTCCAAGACCTGCACCTTCCGCTGCGCCTTCAATCAAACCAGGAATGTCTGCAATCACAAAGCTACGTTCGTGGTCGATACGCACAACGCCTAGGTTAGGATGAAGGGTGGTAAATGGGTAATCAGCCACTTTTGGTTGCGCAGCAGAAACCGCGCGAATAAAGGTGGATTTGCCTGCGTTTGGCATGCCAAGTAAGCCAACGTCTGCAAGTACTTTTAGTTCCAGCATTAATTCGCGGTGTTCACCTTCTTCACCATAGGTGAATTGGCGAGGTGCGCGGTTGGTGGATGACTTGAAGTGCAAGTTGCCAAGGCCACCTTTGCCGCCTTGAGCTAGTACCACTTCTTGACCGTTGTGGGAAAGGTCGGCAACGAAATCGCCGGTTTCACGGTCGGTAATCACGGTACCCACTGGCATGCGTAGGTAGACGTCTTCAGCACCTTTGCCGTAGCAATCTGCGCCACGACCATTTTCGCCATTTCTTGCACGGTAAGATTTAACGAAGCGGTAATCAACTAGGGTGTTAATGTTTTCGTCTGCCACCGCAATAATGCTGCCACCACGACCACCATCGCCACCATCTGGGCCGCCGCGTGGAATAAACTTTTCACGACGCATACTGGCTGAGCCATTGCCGCCATTACCTGCTTGCACTTCGATACGTGCTTCGTCAATAAACTTCATGTTCTACCTCTGTGCCTTTGGGCACTTGCTGGAATTCAATTGCTATTCTTTAAGCGCCATGGTTGATAGCGACTAGACAATAGAAACTGAAAACTCAAAAACTAAAATTTATTCAAGCTTAGATTAAAAAAGCTTGAAAACACAAAAGCCCTATTCTTGCGAATAGGGCTTTGACAGCAATGTCATTCAGCTAATTATGCAGCTGGGATGATGTTTACTGTTTTGCGTTTTAGTGCGCCTTTAACAGCGAACTCAACGTGACCGTCAACTTTAGCGAATAAAGTGTGGTCTTTACCCATGCCGACGTTATCGCCAGCGTGGAATCTTGTGCCGCGTTGGCGGATGATGATGCTACCAGCAGATACTAATTCGCCACCGTAAGCTTTAGTACCTAGGCGTTTTGCTTCTGAGTCGCGGCCGTTACGTGAACTACCGCCTGCTTTCTTGTGTGCCATGTTTCAATACTCCTTGCTAGTTCCGATAAACCAATTACGCGTTGATCGCTGTAATTTGAAGTTCGGTGTAGTTCTGGCGATGGCCTTGACGTTTTTGATAGTGTTTACGACGACGCATCTTGAAGATACGTACTTTGTCGTGACGACCTTGAGAAACAACAGTGGCTTTAACAGTAGCGCCAGCAACCAGCGGAGTACCAACAGTTACTGATTCGCCATTAGCGACCAGCAATACTTCTGCCAATACGATTTCGCTGTTGATGTCTGCTGGTATCTGTTCTACTTTTAGTTTTTCGCCGATGACAACTTTGTACTGCTTGCCACCAGTTTTTACGACCGCATACATAACATGCTCCAGAATAAATATAAAATTACTTCGGTCTTTAACCGAATCGCGAATTATTCTGGAAAGTGATTGATTTGTCAAGACTTTTTCTGTCTTTGGTCATGGTTTACCGGTTTTTTACGTAGAATGGCGCATTCAGACCGGACGGGATGCCTCTATTTGCGGTACACTCATGCGCAATCTATTAATTGACCTTATTTAGTACGCATTTTTTTCGTACTAAACGCAATGTTATCAGGGTTTGATCGTGTCTTCTTCCATTACTTTTGCCGATGTCAGAACCGCTTTTGCTGAAGATATGCAAGCGGTGGATCGTTGTATTCGCGAGCATCTTCATTCTGAAGTCGTGTTGGTAAACCAAATTGCTGAATATATTGTTGGCAATGGCGGTAAGCGTTTGCGACCTCTGCTTGCTTTAATGGCGGCTCGGGCGTGTAACAACCAATCGACGCACCACTTCACTTTAGCTGCCGTTGTAGAAATGATTCACACCTCTACGTTGCTGCACGATGACGTGGTGGATGAGTCTGGCATGCGCCGTGGCCAAAAAACAGCCAATGCGGTGTTTGGTAATGCAGCAGCCGTGTTGGTGGGTGATTTCTTGTACTCCCGTAGTTTCCAGATGATGGTGAGTATCGGCAGTATGCGTGTGCAAGAAATTCTGGCAGATGCGACGAATCTGATTGCTGAAGGCGAAGTGCTTCAGCTGATGAATATTGGTGACACGGATATTACCGTGGACGCGTACTTGCAAGTAATTCGCTATAAAACCGCGAAGTTGTTTGAAGCCTCTGCCCGTTTAGGTGCGGTGGTTGCCGGTGCGACGGATGCGGTGGAAGATGGTTTGGCGAGATACGGTATGCATTTGGGTACTGCTTTCCAGATTATTGATGATGTATTGGATTACTCTGGCAATGCTGGCGATATTGGTAAAAACGTTGGCGATGACTTGAGTGAAGGCAAGCTAACGTTGCCAGTGATTTATGCCTTGCAACGTGCGCCAGAGGCAGAAGTCCCTCAGCTAAAAGAGTTGATTGCTGCCGGTAATTTGGAAGTGATGCCACGCTTGATGAGCCTGATGGACGAAACGGGCGCAATTGCAAGCGCAAGGGAAGTAGCCGAAGGGGAGGTTCGTTTGGCGATGGATGCGATTGCACAATTGCCAGATAGCGAAACCAAACAACACTTAGCTGCACTTACCCGTATTGCAGTGGATCGCCAAAGCTAATTGGTGATCGTGAAACACTAAAAAGCCTGACTGTGAAAATAGTCAGGCTTTTTTATTTGTGCCAGCGCTAGGGCTAGTGATGCGTGGTTAGCCAGCTAGGCAGTTCAATACTGTCTAGGATATTTTTCAGGGTTAGCCCGAGTTCGGTATCGCCTTCAATTTGTAAGCGGCGCTGAAAGAAAAGGGTGTCTGGATCTTCTTGGCGTCTGAGGAGGCTTAGAAAATCTTGATATGAAGCAGTAAAGATAACATCCGCGGGTGTGTTTGCGCTAACCACCACAAAGCGATGGCCGCTCCAGCCAAGATGTAACTCGACAGGTAAATCGAGAAAGTGGACGGCAATATGCTTTCCTAGCAGGAATGTCCAATCGTTTGGCAGTTTGCCTGAAAGTTTGGCAAAGTTAAGCGTCGCTACCATGACATCCGATGGTGGACGCTTCGGTAGCTTGCTAATCAGTTGTTTAAGTGGGGCAAGGAAGTGTGCACGATTAGTGGACATGCTGATGATCCTTTGGGGCGAGGTTGCTATTGTTTGCAATGCCAGCTTCACCAAGCCAGTATCCATCACATAGGGCGCCGTGGTTTAGTTGCGCTAAGGTGGTGTACCAGTCGGTTGGTAGGTGGTTTTCTCGTGCGTCATTAAATAGGTCAATAACGGTCTCTGTGCCGACTGACTGTGGGCTAATCCGAAGATGGCTAATGTTTAATGCGCGGATATCGGGTAACGCGCCCAATAATTGTTGGCAGGCGCCCGATTGCGTTTGAATCCCGTTAATGGATAAAAAGGTTTGGTTGTCTCTGGTGTCGAGCGCCAAACCGTCTGGGTGCGCTAGACACTTAAATTGGCAATCGTCTTTTTTCAGATTGTAGTGACGAGCGGTAAAACAGCGAGCAGAAAACGCGAGTGGTAATTTGCCGTAAGCAAATAATTCGGTTTCTATGCCTTCTGGTGCATGCTGAAGAATCGTGCGTAATTTTGATTGCGGCAATTCAACGGGGGGTACCCAGCGAATCGCGCCTTTGCTAGCGATAAAAGCTAAGGTGGTTTCGTTGTAGATATTGAGATGCGTCCCTGCGACGAAAGGGATTTTGCCAGCGACTAAACTCAGTGCGCCCATGTCGTTCACTTCTATCTTGAACTGATCTTGTTCGCAGTATTTTCGTAAGGCTTTGAGATCACTTTCTGATTCTAATAGTGCTTGGCAAGACAGAATGATTTCTTTGCCTGTGCTGGCGAGATCTGCTGCGAGGGAAATCCAATCTGCGGGGCGTAGCTGTTGTCGTCTGCTGCAGACGACTTCACCGACATAGATGGTATCGACAGCGGATTCGGCCATCTGCGCGTAGAAGTCTAAAACGGTTTGTTTTGGCCAAAAGTAGAGCAAGGGGCCAAGGCTAAGCTTTAACATGCCAATTCTTTCTTTTACCGGTTACTTCCAAGGCCGGCTATAGGCGCCGAGCGTTTGCTGTTGACCTTCGGATAGCTTGCCTAGTGTTTGTTGCCATACGGGTTTGACTTGGAAGCGAGGCCCATCGTCCATGGCCCCATCTATCGCTGCACGCAAGGTTTTGGTGACTTCGGCGACATAGGCGGGGCTTCTTTGTCTACCTTCGATCTTGATGGCAGAGACGCCAATCTGGATGAGTTCTGGTAGGGCAGAGAGCACATTGAGGCTGGTGGGTTCTTCTAAGGCGTAATAGGTTTCTTCGTTGACTTGAAAGCGTCCTTTGCAGAGCGTTGGGTAGCCTGCATTTTCTGATGCGCCGTAGCGATCAATCAGAATGCCGCCGAGCCTAGCATCTAGCCCATCTTTGTCTGTATGCCAGCGTACCGCTTTGGCTGGCGAGCAAACGCCTGCGGTGTTGGGGGATTCGCCCGTGGCGTATGAGGAGAGTAGGCAGCGGCCTTCTACCATGACGCAAAGGCTGCCAAACCCGAAGACTTCAACCTCTACCTTGGTGTGCTGAATGAGGTGCTCAACTTGTGCAATGGTCAGTACACGGGGCAAAACAACGCGTTCAATTCCAAATGCTTCTTTGGCAAAGTTAACCGCCTCGTAATTGGTGGCAGAGCCTTGTACAGATAAATGTCTTCTTAATTGTGGGTGCGTTTTTGCGGCGTAATCTAATAGCCCCATGTCCGCTAAGATGACAGCGTCCACGCCCCAATTTGCAGCGGTATCGACCGCGCGCTGCCAGTTTTTGGTTTCACCTGCTTGGGCAAAGGTATTGATCGCCATGAGTACCTTTTTGCCTCGTTGCTGCGCGTAGCGAATCCCTTCTTTTGCCGATGGCGTATCAAAATTTAACCCGGCAAAATTTCTTGCATTGGTGGCATCTTTTAACCCTAAGTAAACAGCATCTGCCCCGTGATCAATTGCTTGCTTTAAGGCGGGGAGGCTGCCTGCTGGGCAGATGAGTTCGGGTTTTTTGGCCATGATGACAAACGGAGCACGAAGAGATGCTGAATTTTGTCATGGCAGTTGAGGTGAAAAATTTGCGTCAGGTCAACGTTTTGGATGTCGAGTTGATCATTTGGTCAAAGCTTTGTAGGTTGCTGTATTACTTAGGGAGATTCGCTGCGTTGTGCTTTGTAAATGGTGGCCGAACCAGAAAATAGGTAGCTAACCGTGGCGACGAATAAAGCGGGGAGCGCGATCTGACCGCCGAAGAGCTCGATTGCCATTAGGGTGCAGGCGAGCGGCGTATTGGCCGCACCACTGAAAACAGCGATAAAACCAAGCCCTGCCATGAGGCCTAAGGGCAAGTGGCTGAGTTGAGCAATGGCATTGCCAAGCGTGGCTCCCATGTAAAAGAGGGGAGTGACTTCGCCACCTTTAAAGCCGGTGCCAATCGAAAAAGCGGTGAGTAGCAGTTTAGCTAACCAATCATATGCATTTAGCGTTTGGTGAAAGGCGCTTTGAATCACCGGAATACCTAATCCAGAATAGGCGGACAAAGGGAAACAGAGGAAGAGGGCCGCCAACACCGCGCCGCCGATAAATGGACGTAAAACAGGAGAGGGGATGGCTTTTTTAGCTCGGCTACCGATGAAATGGGTGAGTGTGGCGAACCCTTTGCCGCATAAGCCCGCTGCTGCACCTAAGAAGAGAACCCAAAGCCAGGTGCTGATAGAAAAATCAGGGATAAGCCCAATCTGATAATGGGTGTGATGTACACCCCAAAGCCCGGTGACGAGATTGGCAAGAAAGGCAGACACTAAACAAGGAAATAGCGCATCGTGCCGCAATCTCCCTAACATCCATACCTCTAGCCCAAATATTGCACCTGCAATCGGCGTACCAAACACAGAGGCAAAGCCAGCACTAATCCCAGACATTAGAATGAGTTTCCGATCTGCCTGATTAAGCCGGAAATAGTGGGTTAATTGATCTGCTAGGGCGCCACCCATTTGCACGGCTGTGCCTTCTCTGCCGACGGATGCGCCAAACAAATGGGACACTAACGTACCCATGAGCACGAGTGGTGCCATGCGGAGCGGGATAATTTGTTTAGGATCGTGGATTTCGTCAATTAAGAGGTTGTTGCCCGCCTCGACGGATTGCCCAAAACGATGATAGCACCAGCCCACAAATGCCCCGCCAATTGGAAGGCCAAGTAAGAGTAGTGGATTGGTTAAGCGAGTATGAGTGACCCACTCCAAGCTAATTAAGAAAAATGCAGAAGCAGATCCCGCCAATAAAGCGATGATCGATGCAATTGCAATCCACTTAGCAAAGTAGGCAATGAGGCGTGATGGCGTGGTGAGATGCGTCTTCATCTTGCAAAAAGAAATCAAACACCGGTCGATTATACCTGATGGCCGACCGACCGGTGTTTGTAAATCTCCGCTAGCGGAGAGGAACGACGCGGTAAACGCACAGACAAATCGAGCGAATCAATGCCTATGCGAAAAACTGGGAGGATTAGTGTCCGTACTGGCTAATCAGAAGAATGTAGAGAGCCGAGCAAATACCTGCTGCAAGCAAAATCGCTTTTGGCATTTTTTTGGTCATTGCTTTGGTTTGCGCTTTGTATTTGGCGTTATGCATGATCCGGCCTCATTTCATTTCTACAATCGTCCGGTCAAGTGGGGCGTTCTGTAGATAGACCTACTTCTACAGGCGGCCCCGCTATCATAGGATTAGATCCCTTAGACCGGAAACTTTGCGGCCCCGCCTTTCGACGAGTGTGCCAATAACTTCACTTTAGTAAACGATTGTGGTTTTGTCTAATAAAATTTTAAGTAATTGAAATAAATAACAATTACTGAATAAGTTTTGCAAGCTTACTCACAGCGAGTAGACCCTTTTTTGGGAGTAATCTTTGCAACTATCCTTACATATTAGGTCTGTTTTCTGAATTACAAGGCTTTAGAAAACTGTGCTAATAGTTCATTAAGACTCTGTGAGGTTTGTCTTAGTTCACTGGAAGCTTCACTCACTGCATGACCTGACGCACTGTTTTGTTCTGTCATGATATTAATGCTAGCCACTGTGTTCGCAATTTCTTGCGAAGTAGCTGATTGTTGCTCGAGCATATTGGAAATTTCAGAGGCAGAGTGGCGGACTTGTTCACTGGCTGCCGCAATTTCCATTAGGCTATCTTTGTTGTGATTAATCGATGCCGTGCTTTTCTCCACCGCATTTACAACTTCTGCAATCTGGTTGCTGGCATCTTGAATGCCAATATCGATTTTGTTCACCGTTGCAGCAATTTCAACGGTGCTGAGTGTGGTGCGCTCTGCGAGCTTCCTTACTTCATCGGCAACCACAGCAAAGCCTCGTCCTTGTTCGCCAGCGCGTGCAGCCTCAATGGCGGCATTCAAGGCGAGTAGGTTGGTTTGGTCAGCAATCGACTTAATGGTGCCGGTGAGTTTAGAAATTTGCTCTGCAGCGTCTTTTAGCGCTTCGATTTTTGTTTGCGTATGGCCGACAACTTCAACGACTTCCCCAGCTGACAAGATAGATTGATCCACATGAGCCATGCCATCATTCACAATGGCTAGCGTTTTGTTGGCTTGCTGCGTGCTGGTGCGGGTGGCTTCTGCAATTTCGGTGACGGAGACACTGAGTTCTTCGAGTGCAGCGGCCATCGCGCTCATTTGATCTTGTGTTTTTTCTGCGCTGTTATCAAGTGCAGACGCATGAGACTGCAAGGTATGCGCGTCGTGATCGACGGATTTGGAGACTTGAAGCACATCACACAGCGTTGCCCGTACATGAATTCGAAGCGTTCTTAAACCGGTGAGGATTTCGTAGACTTCTCTAGACCCCATGGCGGGAATATTCGTTTTGTAGTTGTGCTCAGAAATATCTCGAACCGCTTGTTTGATGGCGTCAAAAGGCTTGATGACTTTTTGATAGAAGTAGAAGACCAGTCCTAAAACGATTGCTGCACCGCAGGCATCGATCGCATAGCCAATTTCATGAGGGATAGGCATTGCTTCACTGATGCCGGTTAAAAAGGCGATCCCAATGATAGTGAGTAAAATGGTTAACGATGGGATACCTTGTGTGGTCGGCGTGACAGGCATGCTGGCACTGCCTTGATTCAGCGCTTTGTATAGGGTTTCGGCCTTGTCGATTTGCTGTCTTGTCGGTTTGTTTCGCACCGAGATAAAACCAGTAATTTCGCCATTTTCCGTAATCGGCGTGGCATACGCCTCTACCCAATAAAATCCGCCATCTTTGGTGCGGTTTTTAACAATGCCTCGCCACGGATAGCCCGCTTTGAGCGTTCGCCACATATCTTCATAAGCGGCGGGAGGCATGTCTGGATGTCTAACGATATTGTGTGGTTGCCCCATTAGCTCTTCTTTACTGAATCCGCTAATTTCAATAAAGGCAGGGTTGGCATACGTGATCCGTCCTTTGGTATCTGTACGGGTCACAATCGGTTTATCAGGGTCGAGTTGGTACTCTGTCTGAGTGACAGGTTGATTGTTGCGCATGTCGTCGTCCTTTGTTTTTTTTGTGCTGCTCTATTTCACATTAGACGAAAAGCATATTTTTTCTAATAAAATTTGCGTTTTTAAATCAAGGTTTTATCTGGTATTTGATGGTTTTTTGTTGACTCGCAAGTCGGTTTACTCTTCTAGAGCGTGTTGGATGAGGGTTTCTAACAATTCTGGCTTATGTACGGCGTAGCCTTGAAGTAAATCTACCCCCATATTGCTTAATGATGTTGCAATATTTTCGGTTTCTACAAATTCTGCAATCACCTGACGTTTGAGGGTGTGGCCGATTTCGGTAATGCTTTTTACAGTCACAAAACTGACATCGTCAATGAGCATGGCGCGTACAAATTGGCCATCAATTTTAATGTATTGAATCGGTAGGGCTTTTAGGTAGCCAAACGAGGAAATACCACTGCCAAAGTCATCTAGTGCAAATTTAACGCCTATTTTCCCTAATTCATTCATCACCATTTTGGCTTGTTCCAGATTGGAAATTGCACTGGTTTCTGTGATCTCTAGACAAATTTTCTCGCTAGGGAAGACTGCTTTACGAAAGAGTTGAATGGCCTCTTCTAAAAAGCGAGGGTCTGATAACGTTTTTCCTGAAAGGTTGATCGAGATGGTGTGTACAAGATCCATTTTGTCGGCATGTCGGCCTAGTAGCGAGAGCGTATTAGCAAGTACCCATAAATCTATGCGGAACATTAATTGATGTTGTTCTGCGGCGGGTAAAAAGCGCACAGGAGGAATGAGTTGGCCGTTCTCATCTAGTAAGCGAAGGAGCACTTCACAATGCAACATTTTATGTTGTCCATGTGCTGGCACAATTCGCTGAGCGAACAGCACAAACTGATGATGTTCTAATGCATGTTCTAAGCGGCTAATCCAAGAGGCACTCGAGAGCCGGGTTTCAACGGCGAGGTCGTTTTCTGCGTATTCATGAATTTGGTTTTTACCCGCTGCTTTTGCCGTGTAGCAAGCGGCATCGGCCACTTGCATGACTTGGCCGGGTGATAGCCAATCTTTATGAAAATGTACAATGCCAATGCTCGTGCCTATATGAAATAAGTGTTGAGCAATCACAAAACGGTGCTGGCTAATGAGTTGGCGTAAGCTTTCTGCTTGTGCTTTTACATCGGATGGAAATCGGTTACTGATTAAAATGGCGAATTCATCACCACCTAGGCGGTAAACGCGCTGATGAATGGAACCGACCGATTTGAGGAGCGAACTGACTTGTTTAAGGACGATATCGCCCGCGTCATGACCGCACACATCATTGATGGTTTTAAAGCCATCTAAGTCGATGTAGAGCAGTGCATGAGGAAAGTCTTTTTGTAGATCATTGCTTAAACAATGGTTTAAATCTTTTTCAAGTGTTTGTCTGCTCCACAATCCGGTGAGGGGATCTTGGGCAAGTTGAACCGCTTGCTGTTTGATTTTTTGCGAGGAACGAATACTGCTGATGAGTGCAAACAAAGCGGCAAGGCTACCTAGAAAGATGAGTCCGCCGATCATGATCGCCTGGTTGCGTTCTTCCTCGTGCTCTTCCGCAAAATATGTCAGTACATATTTTTGTTGTTCGGTTTCCAGTGCCGAGATGATTTCTTTGGCGTTGTGTAACAGTTCAAAATAACGTTCATTTTTCAAATAGCTGGTTAACTCATCTGACGGTAATTGAAGCGCAACAGATGTTTTCTGGTTGATCTGTTGCGCGATGGCTTGAAACCTTTGTAGATCCGTTAATGTATGTGCGTGAGACTGCAATGACATGAGGTCGTTTCGTAGGCTGCTAATCTCATGCAAATGGATTTCTGCGGTGTCTAAATCCGTCCGTTGCTGAGTGGCACCATTTTTTTGTTGTGCATCTTGCATGTGGATTCGTAGATGCAAGATATCTTGTGACAACCGATTAAAGATAATTAAGGGCTCAACTTGCATCTCATAGGAACTATCTTGCTTAGTGTCTTCAGCCTTGTGGCCAAATAGTACGACCAGCCCTGTCATTAAGTAGCAGGCAAGACAAATACCAATGAGAACTTGCTGTAACGGAAAAGGAATGAGGGTGCTTGGTTTCATGAAAGACGATCGGGCGGTGATACTTCATTTAAGACTAGACGGTGTGAAAGCACTTCGCCAATGTCTTTTTAAGTTTTTTTGTAAATATGGGGTTTAAGCCCATGATCTTTTTGTGGTTTTTTGGCGTGTAGAGGCATCGTTTTTTCTTTTAAATGTGACATAATCAGGTGGCTAAAAACGAGAGTACGGGCGCTCTTGTGGCTATTTAACCTCGATGAGGAGTTTTGCAAATGTGGTTCAGCGCTAAAAAACAAGAAGTCAATGAACAAGAACTAAATGCATTAAGAGCGAAACTCGCAGAAAAAGAATCTGAATTATCTGCCGCACTAAGACGTGCAGAATCTGCCGAAGCAGATGCTAGCCATTGCCGGGCAAAAGCCATGGAAATGCAGCAATTAGCCAGACATTTACAATCATTTGGACAATCGATTTCTGAAACGCAAGTATCTTTAGCTGCCATGGCAAATACCATGCGGGATCAGAAATCGCAGGCCGTTGAAGCACAAGATTTATCCGAGAGTAGTTTAAGTTCGGTTCAACAAATTGCAGGTAGCTTGTCGACCCTAGCTACAAACTCTAGTGCGGCTGCGCAATTGGTGGGTACTTTGGATACCCGTGCACAAGCGATTAGTGGCATTGTGAAGTTGATTAAAGAAATTGCTGATCAAACCAACTTGCTTGCACTGAACGCATCGATTGAAGCGGCGCGCGCGGGTGAGCAGGGCCGTGGTTTTGCGGTGGTGGCCGATGAAGTACGTAAACTAGCAGAACGTACCACGAACGCGACGACGGAAATCTCTACCTTAGTCACTCAGATCAGTAACGAAAGTAAAGATAGCCGTCAGAGCATGTCTTCCTTGGCAGAACAGGCTGGCACATTTAGCCAAGATGGCGCTGCGGCGGCTAGTTCTGTGAAGCAACTGTTTGAAATGTCTTCTTCGATGGAACAGCAAGTGGCGGTGTCTGCTTTGCGTGGATTCTGTGAGTTGGCCAAGGTGGATCACCTGCTATACAAATTCCGGGTATACCAAGTGTTGTTTGGTGTGTCTCAAGAAGGTGTGGGTAATTTTGCATCGCACATGGATTGCCGTTTAGGTCAGTGGTATTACCAAGGCGAAGGACATGCTTGCTTCTCGCAACTAGGCGGCTATCGTGATCTAGAGCGTCCGCATGAAAAAGTGCACCATGCAGCGATTGCCGCGATTAGCGCTTTCCAAAATGGCCAAGTAGATCAGATGCTGTCTCAGGTAGAAGAGATGGAATCGGCGAGTATGCTGGTGATCCAGAGCTTGGAAGCAATGGCAATGAATGGTGAGCGTCATCCTCATGTGTTGTGTATGTCTGATAAGTAAGCAATAACGGCTTCAGTGATTATCACAATAAAAAACGCGACTCAAGGGTCGCGTTTTTTATTGTTTGGATGCTTAGAAACAAGCCTACTTACTGTTTGCCCATCCCTTCAAAACAGATTTGTAGCATGCGTTCGACAATCTCATCTTTACTAAGCTTGCTGTATAACTGCAAAAACTCTACCGCCGGATCACAAGTGCGCGAGTAGTAGCTAAACAGTATGACCTGCACGGGCAGGTTGGTGTTTAACTCCCCCGATTTCTGCGCTGCCTTAATAAAACCTTCTACTTGGCCATTGAGTTTCAGTACTCTGGCAATGTAGGTCAGGTTTTTGAGCAACATGGCTCTCACTTGCGGGCTAGTTGACGGCAAGAAGGGCATGCCTCCCTCTAGGCGAACCCGTAGCGCCCATTCTAATAACGCCCGCAATTTTTCTATTGGGCTTAATGTTTTATCTAGGTCATCTAAAAAGGCGAGTGCGCCATCAATTAACCGTACCATCGCGGCGCCGACCAAATCGTCTTTCGATTTGAAGTGTTTATACAGGCTAGGTTTAGAGATGCCGACTAAATTGGCGACATCGTCCATGGTCATCAGGTCAAAGCCTTTGCTCGTCAGCGTTTGCGTGGTGGCATCTAATATAGCGTCTTCACGCAGCCGAAAGGCTTGATCCTTGAAACTGAGTTTGCCTAACAAGCCCATCTTTAAAACCCTTTGGTAAAAAAAGTTACTAATCAGTAGATTTTATTTCAAACTAGTATTAATCTTATAACAGGTGAAGTAAAAAACCCAATCCTTTTTATCTTTTTGAGATAGGTGATCAAGTGAAAATAAGCCAACAACCACAACGTGTTGCGGTGATCGGAGCCGGTATTTCAGGCTTGGCATCGGCTTATTTTTTAAGCAAGGCGCATGACGTGGTCTTGTTTGAGGCCGGGGATTACATTGGTGGGCATACCAACACCGTGGATGTTTCCCTAGAAGGAAAAACCGCCCCTGTAGACACGGGGTTTCTTGTTTGCAACCCGCGCACCTATCCCAACTTACTCGCACTGTTTGCCGAGCTAGGCGTAGAAACCTACGGGACAGACATGTCTTTTGCAGTATCGATGGATAAAGGCAAATTGGAATGGGCGGGTACGAACTTAAATACGGTATTTGCTCAGCGTAAAAACCTATTGTCGCCTCGTTTTATTGGCATGTTGCAAGATATTTTGCGATTTAACCGTGAAGCAGAAGCTAACCTAGAACGTGTTCTTCGCGATCCGATGACGTTAGGCGAGTTGTTGTTGGCGGATGGTTATGGCGCAACGTTCCAAGATACCTATCTCATCCCGATGGCGGCTGCGATTTGGTCCTCATCCCCCAAAGATATTCTCAGTTTCCCTGCTAGTACGTTTATCCGGTTTTGCTTAAACCATTCCTTACTGCAAGTGAAAGATCGCCCGCAGTGGTTAACTGTCAAAGGTGGGGCGAAAACTTATATACAAAAAATTGTGGCGACTTTGCCCGATGTACGTGTTTCAACACCGGTGAAACGTGTTGATCGATATCCGGATTATGTGGAAGTAATCACCCAGAAGGGTACTGAAAGATTTGATCAGGTCGTGTTCGCGACCCATGCACCGACTTCATTGCAACTTTTATCGGAAGCGAGCGAAGCGGAGAACGCCGTATTGGCGGCATGCCGCTACCAGGCGAATGAAGCGATTTTACATACTGACCGTTCCCAGTTGCCCGTTCGGGAAAGTGTTTGGTCTGCTTGGAATTATTTGGGTGGACAATCGATTGCGGGTGAGCGCTCGGTTTGTGTGACGTATTTACTCAATCAATTACAACGATTGCCATTTACTCAGCCGGTAATGGTCACACTTAACCCATTTAGCCAGATTGACGAAGAGAAAGTAATTGCTCGCTTTCAATATGAACATCCTATTTTTGATACCGCAGCCATTGCCGCGCAAGTTGAATTGGTGAATATCCAAGGGAAAAATCGAACATGGTTTGCGGGTGCATGGGGTGGTTATGGGTTCCATGAAGATGGGTTGAAGTCTGCCTTGCGTGTCGCGCGTGAATGGGGGCTGGCACCCGATTGGACGGTGCTGCCATGAAAACCAACGTAAGCCACTCGTCTGCCGGTTGGCTTCTGACGGGCCAAGTGATGCATGAACGGGTGCGGCCGGTGCACAACCGCTTTATCTATCCTGTATTTGCGGTGCGTTTGAATCTGTCGACAATCTATGCCGCGCAATCTTGGTGTTTTGGCGTCAATCGGTTGCGGCCTTGGTCTATCTGGTTAAAAGACTATGGGCCGAGAGATGGTAGTGATTTGCAGCAATGGGCGCGCAATTTGTTGGCGCGTCATGGTGTAGAGGCAGATGGTGAAATTTGGCTGCAGACCTTTCCACGGGTGTTTGGTTTTGTATTTAACCCGGTGAGTTTTTGGCTGTGCCATCACAAAAATGGCGAATTAATCGCGATGATTGCTGAAGTGAATAACACCTTTGGCGATACGCATTTGTATTTATTAACCGCGAAAGATCATCAAGCCATTTCTGAGAAAACGACCCTAGTTACCCAAAAAGTGATGCATGTGTCGCCATTTTGCGCAGTAGATGGTTATTACACGTTTCGGTTGAGAGAAACCGATGCGTCTTGTTTTGTTGGTATTGATTACCTCGACGCAGATGGCTTACTGATTAAGACCAGTATTGGTGGCTACAAATCGCCACTATCTAGTCAGAACGTCTTTTCTGCAGTACTTAAACAGCCCTTTTTGACCTTGGGCGTGGTGGCAAAGATTCATTGGCAAGCTTTGAAGTTGTGGTGGAAGAAAGTGCCTTTTCATAAACGGCCTAATCCACCACTACAGACGATTACCGAAGGAGACGAACGTTGAAAACCTTTCTACCTTCCTTAAAAGCAGAAGCAAGGAAAAGCCGGCCGCTGGCGGCAACGGTGCTGCTTGGTTTGTTAGCACAGCTAAAAGTAGGGCATCTGCAAGTAAGAACACCTGAAGGCGAGTTGCTGGTGTTCGGTGATCTGCATGAGCCGCCAAGCGCGATGATTCGTTTTCACCAGTGGACTGCTGCAAGCCGCATTTTGCGCGATGGGGATATTGGGTTTGCTGAAAGCTATGCCGCCGGTTGGGTGGATACGCCAGATTTAACCGCGCTACTTCGGCTGGTGCTGCGTAATGAACAAGTGCTTAATCGGGTGATGAAAGCCGGTGCGCTAACGGGGTGGTGGTATCGTATTAAACATCTGTTCCGTCAAAACAGTAAGCGCGGCAGCCGGAAGAATATTCATGCCCATTACGATATTGGGAATACGTTCTATCGACTTTGGCTAGATGAATCTTGGACTTATTCTAGTGCTTGGTTTAATGGCAACTTTGATCAACCTCTGATCGATGCGCAAACCGCTAAATACCAGCGCATGATTGATCAGTTGGGTTTAAAGGCTGGCGATCGTGTCTTAGAGGTGGGGTGTGGATGGGGTGGGTTTGCCGAGATCGCCGCGAAGCAGGGTATCTATGTAAATGGTGTGACCTTATCGACCGAACAACTTGAGTTTGCTAAATCACGTATTGAAAAACAAGGGTTGTCTCAGTTCGCGACGTTCTCTTTGTGTGATTACCGAGATATTGAAGGCGAATTTGACGCGATCGTCTCGATCGAGATGTTTGAGGCCGTCGGTGAGAAATACTGGCCAACTTACTTTGAAATGGTGCATCAGCGCTTGAAGCCTGGCGGTAAAGCAATGATTCAAAGCATCACCATTGATGAAACTTACTTTGATCGGTATCGCAGTACGACTGACTTTATTCAGCAATATATTTTTCCGGGCGGTATGTTGCCGACCCCAAGTGGCTTTGCGAAGCAGGCGGCATCGTATGGGTTACAACTGAAAGACCAACTGAATTTTGGTGTGGATTATGCGGAAACGCTCCGCCGCTGGTTCTACCGATTCGAGCAACAAATTCATGCGGTACGTCAGCAAGGGTTTGATGAGCGTTTTATTCGTATTTGGCGCTTATATCTATGTTATTGCGAAGCAGGATTTGATGAGGGTCGAACCGATGTTTGCCAATTCCTTCTGCAAAAAAACTAAAGCGTTTCTATGGTTGGTGGCGCTTTGGCTGACAACCTCGTTTGCCCAAGCACAACCAATTTGGCAAAGCCGATTACCGACAGATCTGCGGGTGGTCGGCAGTGGCGAAATGACGTGGTTTGGTTTCTCTATTTATCAAGCCAGACTATGGAGTAAGCAGTATCCCTTTAACCCCAGTCAGCCTTATGCCTTAGAGCTCACTTACGCTAGAAACATTAGCAAAAGTGAATTTGTTGAAGCCAGCATGGATGAGATGTCTCGCATTAGTGGTGTATCCGCTAAGTCTAGCCAAATGCAGCAGTGGCAAGGCTGGATGGAAAAAGCGTTTATTGATGTGAAACCGGGTGACCAACTGATTGGGGTGCACTGGCCGGGAGTTGGGTGTGCGTTTTATTCGCAAAGCCAATTGTTATCAGAAATTAAAGACCCCGAATTTGCAAAGAATTTCTTTGCGATTTGGTTAGACCCGCAATCGAAAGATCGTCGTTTACGCGAGCAGCTGTTGGGCAAACGCACGAGTATGTAATCGCGCCTTCGGCCTTTTATCGAGAGGATGTTCATCATGATTAAACGATGTGTGTTGGCGCTATGCGGATTACTCACGGCTTGCGCGGCGCCAGATGTTCAGCAATATCAGCAGCTAACACCCAAGTTAGATGTTGCCCAGTTTTTTGCTGGAAAAACAGAGGCGTGGGGGATGTTCCAAAAGCGCAATGGCGAACTCAATAAGCGCTTTCATGTGCTAATTACGGGAACCGTAGCGGCAGACGGTAAGCTAGTGCTAGATGAGCGCTTCACCTATGACGATGGTACCAAACAGCAAAGAGTTTGGACGCTAACCCCACAAGGCCAAGGTGAATGGAAAGGTACGGCGGCAGATGTAAAAGGGGAGGCGATTGGCAAGGTGGCGGGAAATGCACTGCATTGGCAATACACGATGCTGTTGCCGGTAGATGGCAAAGTCTATGAGGTGAATTTTGATGATTGGATGTACCTGATGGACGATGGTCACATGATTAATAAAGCGAGCATGTCAAAGTTTGGTTTCGAACTAGGGCAAGTGACGCTATTTTTCAGAAAGCCAGATCATGTGGTCAACCCTTAATCCTACTTTTTCCTCGCTCGCCGGTAAGCGTGTCTGGATCATCGGTGCATCTAGCGGCATTGGTGCGGCACTGGCGACGCAGGCCTTGCATGAAGGCGCGCAAGTGATCTTAAGTGCCAGGCGAATTGATGCGCTGATGCAGGTCGCCAAGCAGCATCAGGCCGCACAACTATTACCGTTTGACGTTTGCGAGGTCGCGCTTTGGCAATCTGCTTTTGAAACGATTGTCGAGTCTGGCCAAGGGGTGGATTTGGTCGTGTTTTGCGCGGGGGATTATCTACCCGAGCGAGCATGGGACGTTACCCCAGAATCGGCCAAAAAAACGATTAATGTGAATTTGATGAGTGTGTACTCGGGGCTATCGACTATTCTGCCTGCCATGATGGAAAGAGGCAGTGGTGGTATTGTTTTAGTGGCCAGTGTTGCGGGGTATGTGGGCTTGCCAAACGCGAGTGTATACGGGCCGAGTAAAGCCGCACTGATTAACCTTGCCGAAGTGCTTTATACTGATTTACACCCGAAAGGGATTGGGGTGTATTTGGTGAATCCCGGGTTTGTAAAAACACCACTAACCGCTAAAAATGAGTTTGAAATGCCTGCATTACAAACACCAGAACAAGCCGCAGGGGCGATTTGGCAAGGAGTGAAGCGTGGTCGATTTGAGATTCATTTTCCTTGGCGATTTACCACGGTCCTGAAGTTGATTCGGTGGTTACCCTACCGGTGGCAATTTGCCTTAATGAGTAAATTGGTGAGCGAATAATTGAGTAATGCATCTACCCAGACTTGTTTGGCGCCATTATTGGCTTGGTATGCTTCGCTAAGCCCAGATACCGTGGGGCAAGTGAGCCACTGGTATCACCCGGATGCGCGTTTTCGCGATCCGTTTAATACGGTAAAAGGACATGCTGCTATCGAGGCAATTTTTACTCACATGTTTCATACCACAGTGAATCCGCGTTTTGAAATCAGTAATCAGCTTGCGAGTGGTCAGCAAGCCTTTGTAACGTGGCGATTTTTATTTGAGCTAAAAGGAAAGGCTTACCAAATCGAAGGTGGGTCGCATTTATTCTTTGGTGAAGATGGCCGCGTGATTGATCATCGGGATTATTGGGATGCGGCGGAAGAGTTGTTTGAAAAGTTACCCATCGTTGGCGCGCCTATCCGCTGGTTACGTCGACAATTTAAGTTACCAAGCACCGACTAAATATTTCTAACAAAAAAAGCGGATAAGGCGTCAAACACCTGATCCGCCATTTCTCTGAAAATCGCTGCTATTTCCCGCCAATAATGCTGTTAGGAATCGCATTTAGCGGGATCACCCTATCTGCTGCACCTAGTTTAATCGCCTCTTTTGGCATGCCAAACACCACACAACTAGCCTCATCTTGGGCGATCGTATTTGCTCCTGCATCATGCATTTCTTTTAGTCCGAGAGCGCCGTCGCCGCCCATTCCTGTCATGATGATGCCTAACGCGTTTCTACCCGCAAACTTGGCAACGGATCTAAACAGCACATCTACCGATGGCCGATGGCGATTTACCGGCGGGCCGTCAATCACTTCGACATGATATTGCGCACCATTTCGTTTGAGCTGCATGTGCCTTCCGCCCGGCGCAATGATGGCTCGCCCTGGAATTACGCGGTCGCCGGTGGCGGCTTCTTTTACCTCGATTTGGCACAAGCCATTAAGCCGTTCTGCAAATGCCCCTGTGAATTTCTCTGGCATGTGCTGAACAATCACAATGCCAGGGCAAACGCGCGGCAGGGCTTTGAGGACAAGTTCTAAGGCCTGAGTGCCACCAGTGGAGGTGCCAATTGCCACCACAAAGTCTGTGGTCTGCGCCATCGCAGAACTTCTGCCTTCTGTGTGAGCGGCTGGTGCTGCATTCACCACCGGCGCAACGGTATTGCGTAGCCGGGAGACTCGCGCTTGTGACGCCGCTTTAACAGAAGAAATCAGCTCATCTGCAGCGTCAATTAAGAATTGTTTTAGTGCCATTTTCGGCTTGGTCACAATCGTGACTGCGCCTGCTGCCATGGCTTCCATGGTGGTCGCCGCCCCTTTTTCTGTTAGCGTCGAGCAAATTACTACTGGCGTTGGGCGTTCCGCCATGATTTTCTTCAGGAAGCTAATGCCATCCATTCGGGGCATTTCGACGTCTAAAACAATCACATCCGGCCACTGTGTTTTCATCTTTTCCATCGCAAAGATAGGGTCGGATGCGGTGGCGTAGACATCAATAGAAGGGTCTTGTGCTAAAGCGGAAGATAGAACCTGCCGAACAACCGCAGAATCATCAACGATTAATACCTTTATGGTTGCCATGTTCCTCTCCTGATGATGAATGAGTTCAGGTGACTTATTTTGATAGTGAACGTACGCGAGGAGGGCCAAGCTCCATCCGCATGCTTTGTTTCATGGTGACATTGCCATCCCAGACATCAAATGACACATTACGATGTCCTGCCCCCTCTACGTGCTCATCGGTGATTTTTAATCCATGCGCGGCTAGTAGTTTTCTGCCCGCAATCACATTGTTTTGTCCGACATTCGAGATCTTGTGTTTCTCTAGATGCGGAAACATATCCCCTCCGCCAAACATGCGGACGGTGTACTCTTTGGGTGAGGTACCAGCCTCTTTAATCGAGTCAATAAGTAGGGCAATCGCTTCATCGGCATACCGCCCATCTAACTCATGCACTTGCTGGTGCTTTCTTGTTGGTAGCATGTAATGGCACATCCCTCCTAGATGTAAGCGTGGATGCCACATTACGATCGACACGCAAGAGCCCAAGATCGTTCGAATTCTGGTGAGCTCGTCTGCAAAGTACCAATCGCCTGGTTGCAGAAAAATTTCGATAAACCCTCTTGGCGGGTGCATGGCACTACCTTATGGGTTTACGATAAATCGAGGGTTTGACCATTTCTAACTCTGCCGTAATGCCATTTAGACTCTCTGAGTGACTAACGATAAACCACCCGCCTGGTTTTAACTGTTTCACCACGCGTTTAACGACCTGTTGTTTGGTCTCCATGTTGAAATAAATCATCACATTGCGTAGAAAAACGGTATCAAATTCGCCGATATCACTCGGTAAATTGTCATTTAAGTTGATTTGACGGAAATGCACTTTTTGGCGAATGGTCGGCTGAATAGAAAACTGGCCCTCTAAATCGCCCACACCTTTTAGGCAGTGATTGACTAGATAGGGTTTAGGAATTCCTTCTGCATCTTCAAGCGGGTAGAGTGCTTTGCGGGCGGTATCTAACACACGGGTGCTAATATCCGAAGCGAGTAACTCCCAGACGCTGCTTCCCAAATGTTCGGCCAACATCATGGCAATGGTGTAAGGCTCTTCACCTGTTGAACTTGCTCCACACCATATTCTGACTTTGGGTTTTTGACGCAAAGCCGGAATAATGGTGTCTCGCAAGAAGTCGAAATGCTTTGGCTCTCTGAAAAAGTAAGTTTCATTGGTGGTGAGCAGGTCAATCGCATTCTGGAATTCAGCCTTATCTGCCATCATGATTTTGAAGTAATCGCCAAACCGCTGTTTGCCAAAATGACGAACACGTTTGGCGAGCCGGCCACTGACTAATGGTTTTTTGATATCAGACAGCGATATACCGGCTACTTGATAAATCATGCCGCGAAATAGCTCGAACTCCTTGTCCGATAATGGATGAATATCCATCCTGCCCTCCTTCTTTCACCTGCTCAATGGCTATATTTATTGTTCTGCAATGGCTGAGCCAGTGCCTATTGCCGCCAAAGTAGACATTTCGTCGACGGAAAGCACTTGTCCTACATTGAGGAGAATCACAAACTTTCCGTTTACTTTCCCCATGCCGGCGATAAAGTCGGTACGAATTTTCGCGCCAAAAGCAGGAGGGGGTTCGATATCGTTAATTGGTATTTCTAATACTTCGCTAACGGCATCCACAATAACCCCAATCACTTGTGTATCTTGATCCTGAATCACCTCCAAAATCACGATACAGGTACGGCGGTGAATTTCGGTTTGTTTGCCACCGAAGCGGGCCCCTAGATCGATGACCGGAACGACTGCACCCCTTAGGTTAATCACGCCTCGGATAAAACTCGGCATCATGGGGACGGTTGTTAATTGACCATATTCGATGATCTCTTTTACGCTAATGGTGCCGACCGCATACATTTCACCCGCCAGTACAAAGGTGAGGTACTGCTGAGCAACGGCTTGCAACTCCTTCGCCACCGCTGCTCCATCATGTTTGACTAAATTACTCATGACGAGCCCCCTTTATTCCTCGAAGCGAACGAAGCTAGAGGAGTCATTCGCGTTTTTCGCTGGTTGACTGCTCACTTTTCCTGGCTTTTTACTAATGTGGCGAATCGAGTGGTTTTGAGCCGAGTTACTGAAACCCACTTTAAAGAAGCTCACTAACTGCTGTAGTTGCTCAGACTGTGAAGACATCTCTTCAGCGGTGGCCGACAACTCTTCTGAAGCCGATGCATTTTGTTGTGTGATCTGGGAGAGTTGATTCATCGCTACATTGATTTGCCCTACACCAGAAGATTGCTCTTCAGACGCAGAGGTAATCTCTTGTACAAGATCGGAGGTTTTTGCGATAGATGGCACAATTTCATCTAGCAATTGGCCGGCTCGTTCTGCCAACGCCACGCTGCCTTTTGCCACTTCACCGATTTCTTGTGCTGCAACTTGCGAGCGCTCGGCGAGTTTCCTGACTTCTGCCGCCACCACTGCAAACCCTTTACCGTGTTCACCTGCACGGGCTGCTTCAATTGCCGCGTTAAGTGCCAACATATTGGTTTGGTACGCAATATCGTCGACAATCCCAATTTTCTCTGCAATGGTTTTCATGGCTGCAACGGTTTGAGATACTGCCTCACCCCCTTCGTTGGCTTCTTTCGCCGCTTTGCTGGCCATGCCATCCGTTACTTTGGCATTTTCAGTGTTTTGGGTGATCGAAGCGGCCATCTGTTCCATCGAGGCAGAAGTTTCTTCAACCGATGCCGCTTGTTCAGAAGTGGATTGGCTGAGGCTTTGTGAGGTAGCCGCGACTTCTTCTGATGCAGAGGCTAGTGAGTCAGCTGTTCCTCTGACTTCACTAATGATGCTAGATAAGCGATCAGTCATCTCTTTCATTGCGGCAAGCATACTAAATGTATCGCCAGGCTTGGTTTCAACCGTGATGCTGAGGTCTCCTTCCGCAATTTTCTTCACAATGTCTCGTGCATACGCTGGTTCACCACCAAGTTGTCTAAGCATATTTTTGGTAATGAGTAAGCCAATAAAACCAACGACAAACAGTGTGATCGCAGAAATAATCCAAGACATAATCGTTGCATTAAACTTGGTATTTTGTGCTTCTTTCATCCCGTCATCGCCAAGCTTGACGTTGTAGTCAAAGTGCTCGTTGATACTTGCGGCCGTTTTGTCTGCAGCAGGAAGCGCTTTTTCAAGCAAAAGACGCGCTTGTTCGGTTTCATTGGAGCGAGATTTCACCAAGATGCCTGGGATCTGACTAACAAAAACCTGCCAGTTAGCTTTATCCGCTTCAAGCATTGCCTTGTCTTTTTCATCTGATAGGGCAGATTCATACTCTTTCATATTCTTATCTGCATCAGTTAAGGCAGATTTGATCTGAGTTTCAATTTCTGCCATTTTTGCGTCTTCGGTATTAATAACGTGAGTCATTATTCCTAGCCGAGCAACAAGGACGTTTTTGCGGAACTGGTCCAATATAACCAGACTTGGCACCGTATTTTCGTTGCCATAGTTCGCGCTATCAAATACGCGATTGATCTGTACTTGAGCAATACCTGCCATTAATACAATACCGATAATGGCTGATAGCACCAGTAGTAACATTCTTTTAGCGACGGTCATTTTGTCTCTCCCCCTTTACTTGATCGGGTATGGCTGCTAATAAGCAGCGTATTAAACGTACTCAAATTGTGGTGTTGCTAACTACGCTGTGACTAAACGGATGGCTTGTTGGTGATGAATGCAACAGCTGGTTTCTGTGCATTTTGTTTTTGCAACACTTGTGCGAGTAAGCCCGGAATATCCAGAATGAGCGCAACTGCACCGGTGCCTAAAATCGTAAATCCTCCAATGCCACGGGTATGGCTAAACACTTTTCCAAGGGGTTTGATCACCGTTTGGAATTCCCCCATCAAGTGATCGACTACTAAACCTGCTCGTTGTCCTGCAAACTGCACGACCACCACGTTTTCACGACGAACGGGCTCTTCTTCTACTTCAAACATTTCTCGTAAGCGAATAAAGGGAAGTACTTCTCCGCGTAGATTGAGATAGTCGTGATCGCCGTTGTTGTCTAAAGAGACCTGATTGAGTTCGATGCATTCCACCACCGATTCCAGTGGTACAACAAAGGTCGACTTCCCAATCCCGATCATGAAACCATCGATAATTGCCAGTGTTAGCGGTAAGCGGATGCGAGTGGTGGTGCCTTTGCCTTCTTCACTAGCGAGATCAATCGTGCCGCGTAACGCGGTGATATTTCGTTTCACCACATCCATGCCAACGCCACGGCCAGACAAATTGCTTAATTGCTCTGCTGTAGAAAAACCAGGTTCAAAAATCAGGTTGAAGATTTCTTTGTCTGTTAGCGTGTGGTTTTCTGGGATTAACCCTTTGGCGATAGCTTTGTTGACGATGCGCTGTTTATTAAGGCCGCCACCATCATCTGATACCTCAATCACAATAAAGCCTGCATCATGAAAGGCGTTTAGAATGACGGTGCCAAAAGCGGGTTTCCCATTTGCAATCCGAACCTCTTCAGCTTCAATACCGTGGTCCATCGAATTGCGGACTAAGTGGGTGAGCGGGTCGCCAATTTTTTCCACAACGGTTTTGTCTAGTTCGGTATCTTCGCCATAAATTTGTAGGCGAATATCTTTGCCTAACTCTTGCCCCACATCGCGGACTACGCGGTTAAAGCGGTTAAAGGTGCCACCAATCGCAATCATCCGAAGATTCAGTGCAGAGTCCCGCACTTGTTCGACTAAACGAGACAAAATCAATGTGGATTCGAGTAAATCCATTGCTTTGGATTTTTGGGCGGCGAGTTGTGTGCCTGCCCCTGCAATAATTAACTCACCCACCAAATTAATGAGCTGATCGAGTTTGGCGGCATCAACCCGAATCATGCTGGCTTCTACGGGTTGCTTGCTTTCTTTGGTCTGTTGCTTTTGTTTCACCAGTGCGGCTTCTACTACTTCTGGCTCTACCACTTGCTGCTCGACCAAGATTTCCCCAATTTTCTTAGTGCTCGGGTGTTTTTCTTGCATCGCCAAAATAACTTCTAGCTCATGTGCGGTTAACGTACCGCATTGCACTAGCATCTCACCGAGCTTCATCGGCTCTGGAGGCATCTTATTAATAATGTCTAAGAATTCAGAGACTTTGCTATGAGGAGGGAGGATACGAATATCACTATCATTCCAGACAAACTCGAAGGCGCCTTCAATGGTTTCTTTATCGGCACCACTATGAAAGCTCATTTCAAAGCCTAGATAGTTACTTTCTGGTTGCATGTCTTCTAATGCTGGCACACGGTCTGTCATCGTAATGATGGAGAGAATGTCACCAAATGTCGTGAGGTAACGCAGGAAAGACGTTGGGTCCATCCCATTTCGCATCACATCTTCACCAAATCGCAACGAAATATGCCAGTTGTCAGACGTGACACTTTGGCCGTTGTCCTCTTTGATGGTATGTCCCGTTTCCGGCATTTGCGGAATCACACTAGATGTACCACGCTCATCCCCCATTAGGGCTTCTAGCTGAACGAGTAACTCGGCTTCTGCTGCACGCGTGTCATCATCTAGAGTTGTATCGTTCGCAACGCTATCAATGAGGGTATTTAGATGATCTGAAACCGATAAAAATAGCGCCACTAAGTCGCTATCAATACCAATCTGACCAGAGCGCACTTTATCCAGAACGCTCTCTGCAACATGCGTAAAGGCAACAATATGATCTAAGCCAAATAAACCCGCTGATCCTTTAATGGTATGGGCGGCACGGAAGATGGCATTCACAGATTCTTCATCTGCAGACTGCTCAAGCTTTAGCAGCGCCTCTTCCATGCTCTCTAAGAGTTCTCTACTTTCTAAGATAAACGTCTGTAGGGCTTCATCCAGATTCATGCTAACTCTCCTTTGGAGATGATCACTGGATCACCAAAGAATCCACCTAAATCACATAAATCCAATAAAGAAAGCACCGCCGCACTATGATTGGTAAACGTTAATTGAAGACCATCCTTCATCGCCTGATGCCGTGTGGCAATCAGAAGCTGTAAGCCAGCACCATCAATCTCGCCAACTTCTCCTAAGTCGACGGTGAGTGCCAAGCCTTCTTTGCACGCAGTCAATAAAATCTGATGACAGTCTGCCGCCGTAAAGATGGTCAGCTCTGCTGGTAACGTCACCATGGTTGTGCTCATTTTATGCCTCCCTTATTTTTATGATTGGCTTAAGGCAAAATCAGCTTAGAAACAGCGTTTAACATCTGATTCGGTTGGAAGGGTTTTACTACCCAGGCGCGTACACCTGCAGCTTGACCTTCGTTTTTCTTGTCTTCCCCTGCTTCTGTTGTGAGCATAATGATGGGGGTAAAGCGGTATGTCGGGTTTTGTTTAACGGCTTTGACAAAATCAATACCGTTCATATTGGGCATGTTGACATCACTAATGATGAGATGAATTTTTCTACCATCTAGTTTGGTCAATCCATCTCTTCCATCGACGCCTTCTATGACCTCATAGCCTGCCCCTTTGAGTGCAATTCCGACTACTTGGCGAAGAGAGGCGGAGTCATCCACGATTAAAATGGTCTTGGACATGTCTTGCTCCTCAATTTACTGACAATGTTGGTGATGAAAATTATCTTCACCGATATTAGAAAAATGTAATTTCACTCTCGGGTGGCTTATTACTGCTAACGGAACCACCGTGGTGTAACGCATGTTGTTCCGGGGTGGTGTAGGTTGATTTCAACTGATTTAGCCAAGCTTTGGTGTCTAGCTGTAACTGGTCGGACCGCTTAACTTCCCCTTCTAAGCGCTCAATATCCGAACCAATGTGCGCTAGCATCTGGCTAATGCGGTCTTGGAATTGCAAGGCCACCAAAATATCGGCCACTTCATTACTCACGCTTTGGCTAGTGCTAACCAACTCATCTGAATTTGCTTTTAGGAAGTAAGCGCTCGTTTCGAATTTCTGCATCACATCGTTAATGGTTTGGCTGCTATCTCGAACGGTATGCTCATCTTGCTGGCTGTACTGTTTAGAAATCTGGTAGGTCGCGATGATGGATTGATTCACTGTAGAAACGGTTTCGCTAATGCGTTTACCCGTTTCGCCAGATAGGTTGGATAAGTTACGTACTTCATCAGCCACCACTGCAAAACCTCTGCCTGCTTCACCTGCGCGCGCAGCTTCAATCGCTGCATTTAACGCAAGTAGGTTAGTGCGTTTGGCAATTTCACCAACTTCCTCCCCCATGCGCTGAAGTGATTCGGTGATGGAAGATAGCTTGGACATTTCTTGCAGCAGGCTTTCTTTTTGGGAAAGCGTAGATTGCAAATGCGTGATAATGCTTTCGAGATGTGCTTTGCTTTCTTGTAACAAGCTTGCCAAGCTGTCACCCGCACTCGCGTTCGACATGCTGATGGTTGTTTGTAGACGTTGGTAAATGCTATTAAAGCGCTCAGCTAATTGGTTAATCGCCGATTCCGCATGGGTGCTCACCATTGATACTTGGCCGCGCCAAACAGGTAAAACTTCTTTGCAGAATTCCGGTAAATTATTGTCTGGCTGAGTGGCTGTTTCTGTTACCTCATTCATTTTCAAATGAGCGATATTGACTTCGATGGTGTGCTTAATTGCCGATGCCACCACAAAAACCGAGATAGCAGCGGTTGCTAGAAAGGCAATCACCAGCCACAATGCGATCCCTTGATTGCTTGCTGCAATAAGTAGCGCAGCCGCGCCTGCAATCGCAGGTAGGGCTAATCCAACAATCAGACGTGGGGTGATGACGGTCACGATAAACTCCGCTCAAAAACTGGGGTAATTTCGGTATAGACCGCATATTTACTCTTGACAAGGTGATATTTGTTTGAATGAAAATCGCATACGTAAATGGCGTATGTTGCGCTAATGAAAGACAGAAATAGCAATAAGAGTTAAGAGATGGCTAAGTTATATTTTCGATATTCGGCGATGAATGCCGGCAAATCTACAATTTTGCTGCAAGTTGCGCACAATTATGAAGAGCGGGGCATGAGTGTACGTTTGTTCACCGCTGCAATTGATGATCGCTTTGGGGTTGACACGATTGCCTCTCGTTTAGGGGTGAGTAGGCAAGCCGAGTTATTTGACGAGACAACCGAATTTGTTGGCACCATTGCAGAAAATGCACCACATTGCTTACTGATTGATGAGGCTCAGTTTTTGACGCCAGCACATGTTCGCCAGCTGCACGAAGTCGCTCACCGCTTGGGGGTGCCGGTGATTTGCTATGGTTTGCGTACCGATTTTCGCGGCGAACCATTTCCGGGATCGATATACCTGCTGTCATTGGCGGATGATCTAGAAGAAATGAAAACCATTTGCTTGTGTGGGCGCAAAGCGACCATGAACGCAAGACTAGACGCAAACGGAAAGCAAGAAACCTCTGGGAATCAATTAGAAATCGGTGGAAATGCTCGATATCGGTCAATGTGTCCAAAATGCTATTACGGATTTACAAAGATTGATCAATCTTAATTAAGATATACAATCTACAGTAAACAATTAATTAGCCCATTAATGTTATGATTCGCCATTGAATGTTTTAATTAATTGATTTTATTTAATGAATCCGTCTGAAATACCCAAATTACATATTCCGGAAATTATTTTCCGAGAGGATGGTATTGTGTGTGTTGATCATGGCTATGCACGCACACTGACATCTGAAGGGGTATTAGAAGTGTTGAGAATTCGAAGAGAGTTCTCTCTCAAACCAATGCCCTTAATGATAAAGATGGATGGGCGTCCAATTTTAGACCCTAAAATAATCTCGATTGTGAAGTCTGCGGAATATTGCGAAGTCACTCCCGCGGTTGCCTATGTCACTAGCAGTTGGTATGTACGACAATTGCTAGATACCTATATGACTATCCAGACACCTAGCTATCCTCTATTTGTATTCGAGCAAGAAGAAGAGGCATTGGCTTGGTTAAGTCGATTTGTCCCTGCTAAATAATTTTTCAAAAAGTAACACCACAAATTGATCAAATTGAATAATTGAAAATATGTAAATTCAATATGATTAATTCATTACCTACGAATTGTCTAATATTTGGTCAATCAGTCGCGTCACATTTCACATCACGCAAGCAACTTTTTGAGTGACCGTTTAAACCGCTTTGCAATTGAAGCTAGGTCTCGTGGTTGCTCGGTTTGCTACAAATCTTGTCATGCAGTGCCGCAAAGAGTTAACAATTTCTAACTTTTGCTTCTCAAAATCTCTGTTAATATGAAATTATCGGGATAAAAAGTAGTAGAAATGTAGTCATGACAGCGCCTTCCTTACCACATATACACACACCAACTGTTCAGTTACGAACAGATGGCATCATGTGTATCGACTACGGGCACAATCCTAACTTATCAGGTGAAGGATTGGCTGAGGTGCTGCGTCGGCGTCGCGAAATTAGCCAGCTAGCCATGCCCGTGTTAGTCAAAGTAACTGGCCGCCCCAGTATTGATTCGCAACTACCCAAAGCACTACGATCACCGGATTACTGCTCAATTACTACCGCTGTGGCTTATGTGACGGATAGTTGGCATGTGCGGAATCTGATTAATACCTATCTTACCGTACAGAAACCACCATACCCTTTGTTTATCTTCGATACAGAGGAAGAGGCGGTGATCTGTTTACGCCGGTATGTGCAGGGAGACCCTGCGATATAACTTAGCAATTTGCAATCGGTGACTATAGATAAAAAACGCTGCGAATATATCGCAGCGTTTTTGTTTACAGCATCAAAAAGCAGGTGGCAGAAATAAGGGTGGGTATTGCGGCGGCGGCGGCTAACTTCAGCGGTTTAATAGAAGACTCTTCAAAGTAGTTCTTCAAAATCGCTACGCCAGCAGGGTTAGGCGCATTGGCAATAATGGTGAGGCCACCCCCTGTTACGGCTCCTGTCACTAGGGCGTATTTAAACTCCGGCGACAAATTATCGACCAAAGAACCTAAGTACGTTAAAGCGGCATTGTCGGTAAAGGCCGTCAAAATGGTTGCCCCCCAGAAAACTTGATCGCTGGTCATGGCGACTAAAACCGGCTTTAGCCACCACTCTTGCAAACCACCTAAGACGACTAATCCCGCTAAAAAGAAGGCAACCAATAACCCTTCTTTTAGAATTAGGCGTTGATGATATTTTTCGTAGGCTTGTGCTAAACCTAAGAAGAACAGGAAAAGGCCTAAGAAAATAGCAGGGTGATGAGAGAAAATTACCACGCCAGCTAAAAATAGGTAATGCACAATCACGAGTGGCAAAGGAATACGCTTAGCCTGATTGGCATCACTAGATGGGGTAAGCTGGCGAAGTTCTTTAAAGAAAATTGCACACAACAACACCGTATTGATGCCAATCGCAATGGCGGCTTTCCAGCCAATGGTGGTCAACATGAAGTTGCTATCCCACTTCCACGCGCCAGCCACCATTAATACGGGCGGTGCTGCAAAAGAAGTCAGGGTGCCGCCAATTGAGATATTGACGAATAAACAACCAATCGTCGCGTATTTCAACTTATTAGAAATATTGTGCTGAAAAATTTTCTCAGAAAGCATGATCGCAGCAAGTGTCATGGCAGCTGGTTCGGTAATAAATGAACCTGCTAGAGGCACAAGCGACATAATCAGGAAGTACTGACCTAAGCTTCCTGGTAAGCGACTTGCCTTGCCTAATACATTCACCACTTTCATGACACTCGTCAAAATAGGGCTAGTCCCAGCAATCACCATAATCGCAAAGACGAAGAGCGGTTCGGTAAAGTTTCGACCATCTATGTAATGAATAGCGGTTTCTTCGCCAGCAACGAAGAAAATGGCAAGCATGAGCACCATCGCCCAAAAGCCAAACACGACCTCTACTTCTCCAAGCAAATGCCACAGCCCTGCGTTGGCAGGATTTTTATGAGCAAGGTGCTCAAAGAAGCCTGTAGAAAAGGTATGAAGGATGGCAATGCCAAAAATAATGGTGCCAATCAGTTGGATGTTTGAAGATATTTCCAAAATAACCTCATTTCACATTTGTACAAATGTATAATGATTTACATTATACAGCTAACTGACGTTGTACGCCCCTATGCATATCCCTGATTATCAAACCATTCGAAATCGTTTATTACGTCAAAATGACTGGCGTGTATGGCAAGGCCGTTTAGTCATTTGGCTGATGGCATTTGCTGCGGGTTTAGTCATTGTTTTCTTTGCTAGGTTAGTAGACTTAGGTATCGAATGGTTCAACGAGGGCTACCGTTTGGCGTGGTGGATGCCGCTCATTGTGACGCCGCTAGGTGGTGCCGGAATTGCCTGGCTCACCCGTAAATATTTTGCTGGATCAGAGGGGAGTGGTATTCCACAGGTGATTGCCGCGATTCACGTATCCGCTTCAAAGATTCCAATTACTCCATTGTTGTCCCTAAGAATTGTTGTTGGAAAGATCATCATGGGGACTGGTGCCTTGCTTTGCGGGTTTTCTTCCGGGCGTGAAGGGCCTTCTGTGCAAGTTGGCGCTAGCCTGATGGCGTACTGCCAACGCTGGCTACCGCGTCGCTTTCCGATTTCTGCCCATCAACTCATTATTGCCGGTGGATCAGCTGGTATTGCGGCTGCTTTTAATACGCCACTAGCGGGAATCGTATTTGCGATTGAAGAATTGGGTAAGAAGTTTGAAGAGCGTACTAACGGTGTGCTACTGACCGCGATTATTCTTGCTGGTGTGATTTCTATCTCTATGCAGGGGAATTACACCTACTTTGGCCGATTATCAGTGGCGAATATTTCCTCTGGCATTTGGCTGCCTGTATTGGCTTCAGCAGGGATGTGTGGCGTTTTGGGTGGTGTGTTTAGCCGTTTAATGGTGGTGGGTAGCCAGCCTTGGGGCGGAAGAATTGGCGCGTTCAGAAAGAATAATCCAGTTGGTTTTGCTGCATTTTGTGGCCTGATGGTGGCATTGCTTGGTGTGGCGTCACACGGCGCAGTGCATGGTAGTGGCTACTCGGTGACCAAGCTGGCACTAGATGGCGAGCAAACCATGCCATTCTTATTCGCGTTCGAGAAAATGTTGGCAACGCTGTTCTCTTATTTTGCGGCGATTCCTGGTGGTATCTTTGCACCTAGTTTGGCGGTAGGGGCGGGGATTGGGCAAGACTTGTCGCTAACAGGGCTGGGGGATGTGACGACGACGGCTTGGATGGCGTTGGGAATGGCAGGCTTTTTAGCGGCAGTCACGCAAGCACCAATTACGTCATTTGTGATTGTGATGGAAATGATAGATGGGCATGCGATGGTGATTAGTCTCATTGCTACCGCGTTTATTGCTAATGCAATTTCAAGACTAATCAGCCCACCGCTATACCACTCTTTAGCTAACAACTTTATCAAGCGTCTTCATGTGCAACCAATTCCTCTTGAGGACGATGCAGTGTCAGCTGAGGGTAGGGAATCGTCAAACCCTTCTGATCAAAAGCATGTTTGATCTGACGTAAGAATTCACGGCGTACATTCCATTGTTGAAGTGGCTGCACTTTAATGCGGCCTTTCAATGAAATACCATATTCACCTAGTACATCGACACCAGCAAATTCAAACTCATCTAAGATGATGGTTTGCCATTTTTCTTGCGTACGCATTTTACTAATCGTGTCTTGCATGGTTTGAATAGCCATTTCTAAATCATCATCATAACCAGCTGACACGTCTAGTACCGCAAAAGCAAATTCCCTGGTTTTGTTCACGACGGTAGAAATAGTACCGTTGGGCACAAAATGCACATTGCCTTCGTAATCGCGTAGGCGAACAAATCTGAGGGTAACTTCTTCTACAAAACCTTCATGGTTGCCTAGTTTAACCACATCGCCTTGGCGAATTTGGTTTTCTAACAATAAGAAGAAGCCGGTGAAATAATCTTTGACCAAGCTTTGTGCGCCAAAACCCACCGCCAAACCGACAACCCCTGCCGCACCAAGAATTGGGGCAACAGACACGCCGAGTTCGCTTAGAATCAGCATGCCCGCAATCAATGAAATGACGACCGTCACAATATAGCGACAAACGCGGCCGATGGTTTCTGCCCGCTTCTTGGATTCATTATCCCCCATGCGTAAGGTAATACGCTTTCGCAGCGCGACAATCCCTTTTTGGGCGAGGTGAATGGCAACATAGGCCAATACCACGACTAGCGTAATACGAAGAGCGGTGTTAGATAGGTGCCCTAAGAAGTCAGCGAATTTTTCCCAAATACTTATCCCTGTCATATTCTATGCTTCTCCTGTTGCGTGAATGTCGGTGTTTAAATCGAGATGAGACACGATGGTATAAAGATCGTGAATCACTTGAATCGGCGCTTCACGAAGTGAGTCGTGCTTCGGATCATAAGCAAAGCCAACATCTGCCATCTCTAGCATGCAAAGATCGTTCAGGTTGTCTCCAATCGCAATCTGGTTTTCAAATGGTTGGTGACGCAGCTCGGCTAATTGACGTAGCACATTGCTCTTACAGTGCTTGTGCTTACCGCACCCACCGCTGTCCATTTCAAATACCGGATTGAGGCGTAGGCCACCTGTGCAAATATCATTTCTGAATTGCAATAAATGACCGAGAGCAAAGTCAGCGAAAACACGCTTTCTAAGGGTTTCAGTCGCAATGTAGTAGCTATCACTCACCACACCAACTGTGTAGCCGTTTTGTCTGAGAATTTTGATCGTCTCAATCGCATGGCGATTGAGAGGGATCTCTTTTGCAACTTCTAAAAAGATCTGCTTCGGTACGCCTCTAAACAAGCGTGCAATGGAGTTACTGCGTGTAATGCTGTCTAGGTCTGAATGGTCTAGTAAAGAAGCCAATTCTTCAGCTTTGCCGCATTTTGCAGCCAGATGCTGTACAAATCGTCCACTCGTTAAGGTGCCGTCCATGTCAAAAATAGCAATTTTTGGGTGCTTGCTACTAGCGATGGCAGCACGGTCAATTTCTGCTTCTAGATGACGTTCAGACTCGACTACCTCGCTCACTTGTTCTTGTGTAAAACGCCCCGCTTCTTGTGCATAACGGAAAATGGTGCGACTGACTTGGTCGGCCATGCGCGAGAGATTTTCTAACGATTGGCTATCGTGTTCGATACGACCAATTTCCACTTCCGCAATTTTGACGTTTTTTAAGGAGGCATCTAACAATAAGCCGACATCCACGCCGTAATCATCTTCAAATTTTAAGGTTTCTAATACCGATCTACGGGCAGCAATAATGCCGCCTAATGGTTGTTTGTAATGTGCCAATTCTGGAAAGAAGGTGCGAATTAGCGGCTTGGCCGTCAGTTCAGTTACTCGCCCACCGGCACGGCCAAAGGCTGCTTTGACGAAATCCGCACTACCAATCAATAGCGGGTAAAGTAGTTGCTCAATTAATCCATCTTTTAAACCAGCTAGATCACCATCAAGATACAAAATCAGATCAAAATGGGCATGTGCCAATCCATCTGCCATGGATGCGCCTTTTCCTAGTAATGAGCTAGTAATGACATAGGCGCCATTTTCTTTGGCCCTAATGGCGGTTGCATCCGTAGAGCCGTCATCGATAACCAATACCTCGCCGACTAACTTGCTCGCAGTGGCAAACTGAACAACTTCGGCAATCCTCAATTCTTCGTTAAGTGCAGGGATTACGACTGTTGCTAACATGATTGCCTCCAAATGTATTTGTACAAATATATTTTTATACTGCTATACAAACTAGCTAGCCGTCAAGGCTAGTTCATTTGTATGCACATGGAAGCAATTTAGACAGTAGCGTCGGATTAAAGATCCGAAAGAGGGGTCTGGCCAGCGGCAGGATCAATGTCCATCTTCGATAAAATCAAATCTAAAGATTGGCAAATTTGATGTAATTCGGTAGCGGAAAGTGTTTTTAGCGTCGCAGGTAAAATGCCTTCTGCAGGGCCAGGAGCCTTGGACACAACGCTTAAACCTAGGTCACTTAGAGAAATGAGTGTTACTCGTTGATCAGCAAGCGATTTTTCTTTCTTAACAAGGCCTTCTCGCACCATTTTTTCAATCAAATTACTGGCGGTAGACTGATGGATGGATAGTGCATTCGCAAGTTCAGTGACGCGCTGTTTATCTTTCTTTTTTAAGCAGGATAGCAACCATAACTGTGAGCCACTCACACCGCACTGCTGCTCTACTTCATGAAAGTGTGAGCGCACACTTTTGAAGATCATGCGAAATTTCTTTAAGGCAATAATGTCTAGACTCTCGGACATTTTTCAAATCTACTTATGAGTAATGCTTAAGATAATAACGCACGTATGTGTGGTATGGATGACAAATTTTAAATTTACGTTAAAAAAGCATTTGTCCAAATGTAAGTGTGCGCAGTAGAATACAAACTACTGCTTTGAGAATGAATACCCCACTGCAGTAGCAACTTGCCTCAGTTTAGTCAACTGAATTGGAATGGACTTTATTTTGAATGCCCTGCCCACCGGTAGGGCATTTTTTTATCTGGATTTTTCTGAGGATTCAGGAAACAGATTGGCAATCGAACCTAGGTGGTCGATTTGCTTGCCAAAGCGTCTGCAATGAATGCACATGGCTAGATGAATTTTTAGCCATACGGTTTCGGTGGTGGTTAGCGGCCTATCTCGTTTGCAAGAGAGTAAAAAAGTCGCTTTGCGGCAGCTTTTTAGTGGTCTCATTGGGCTTCTCCTGCAAACCATTTTTCATTCAGACAGGTTCTTAAGCCCATCCGCGCGCGATACAGTAGTACTGATCCATTAGTCGCGGTAATCTCCAAATCCTTACAAATATCTGCGAGTTCAATCCCCATTACTTCACGCATCATAAATGCTTGGGCGGTTTTTAAGGGTAATTTGGCTAAGCACC
Source organism: Leeia speluncae (assembly GCF_020564625.1). Taxonomy (NCBI): domain Bacteria; kingdom Pseudomonadati; phylum Pseudomonadota; class Betaproteobacteria; order Neisseriales; family Leeiaceae; genus Leeia; species Leeia speluncae. The sequence goes on along the minus strand of NZ_JAJBZT010000005.1, from coordinate 129,612 downwards.
ACTCAAACAATTGCCAGAACTGGCTATTACTCATGGCGCTTTCTGGCTTTGCCCAATCGGATACGCCGGGTGCTGCCCAGTGACCGCGCTCATCAAAAAGCTCTTCTAATTCACCAAGCCCCGCCAGATTGTCTTGCTCGGTTTCTGTTGCGGTCGGTTCTTTTTGCTTTAAGCGAATTAAATCGATAATTTTGAATTTAAGAATGCCTGTGAGCCAAGTTTTGAGGGAAGACTTTCCCTCAAACTTATCGGCTTGTTCGAGTGCTGCAAGTAGCGTTTCCTGCGTGACATCTTCCGCTTGCTCAGGGTCGCGGAGTTGCAAGAGAGCATATCGATACAGGTAAGTCCGGTGATTTTCTAGTGCTTGAAGATCCATTCACTTACCCGTATAGAGAAAAATCAACACGTAGGAATTGCAGGCGTGCCTTGAACCAATCGAGACAAGATACGATGGAAGTGTCTTGGGTCTTTCGGTTGGTTTAATTCCGCAGGTCTTGGCAAGAAGTAATCGTACAAACGAGATAGCCAGAAGCGTAATGCCGCAGCGCGCAGCATCATATCCCATGCTTCTACTTCTTCTTTGGTAAAGGTGCGAACCGCTTGATAAGCACGTAAGAAGGCATCGTACTTCGCCATGTCAAATTGGTAATCGCTGCCCATACACCAATCATTCACGGTAATGGCCACGTCGTACATCAAGGTATCGGTACAGGCGAAATAGAAGTCGATCACTCCGCCAATGGCTTCACCTTCAAATAGCACGTTATCGCGGAATAGATCCGCATGAATCGCACCAACCGGCAGGTGGCTACGGTCAAATGTTGCTTGTAGCGCAACTTCGGTTTCCATCAAGCCAAGTTCTGCATCGGTCAGAAAGCGAGAAACCGCAATCGCCGTACGAATACGCCAGCTATTGCCGTGGGTGTTTTCACGTTGCTTGCTATAGCCTTGGCCAGAGACGTGCATCTTTGCCAGCATATCACCAACGGCTGCACAGCGTGCCACGCTTGGGCTATCAGACCAATCACCTTTCATGCGGGTCACCAGCGAAGCAGGTTTGCCGTTCAGTGTGCCTAGATAGATATTGTCCCGGTTACGGATTGGTGCTGGCACTGGTAAACCAGCGTTGGCCAAATGCTCCATCAACTCTAGGTTGTATGGCAGCTGCTCCGCTTTTAAGTTTTCGAAAAGCGTTAAGACAAAACGACTTTGGTTAGCGTATTTTCCTGCATTTGCACCAGAGGTGGTCACAAAGAAATTACTATTATCGATACCAGCCAAAATGCCTTGCAAGCTGCTTAGTTCGCCTAACTCATACTGTTGAAGCCATGCAGACAGTTCTGCATCGCTTACCGGGGTAAAAACAGACATAAAATACTCACTGCGGCTGATTTAGCCAGTTTGGTTTCCACATGCTTGGGTCGATATTGTCTTTCTTAACAAAATCGCCTTTGCCTTCTTCGTCTGCCATGTAATACGGCGGACGGTTATCTGGCGTAACCTTGATCAGGTAAACCTTGCCGCGGCGGATGAATTTTTCCTCCAGCAGGTCGCCTTTACGGGTGCTGACAATTGCAGGTTCATCGGTAATATCTACCGTCAACTCCGGTGGTGGCACATCCGGTAGGGGCGGTGCATCTGGGGGTAGTGCGGGCGCAGATTTTGCCTGCGCCCCGGTAGCTACGATAAACGCAGCCGAGAGTATAAATGTCTTGTGAAAGTTCATAAAGAGAATGTCGATGCACGTTCCGTCAAATTTTGACTTCGACTGCGTGATTCGTAATGGTTAAAGATAAGTTCGACGACTTTCGCAGGGTCATCCGTCACATGAATCAGGTTCATATCATCCGGATTAATCATGCGTTCATTGACTAGCGTTTCGCCAAACCAGTGTACCAGACCTTTCCAGAATTCGCTGCCGACCAAAATCACGGGGATTTTTTTCGCTTTACCGGTCTGGATAAGCGTTAACGCTTCTGATAGTTCATCTAACGTGCCAAAGCCGCCAGGCATCACCACATAAGCGGTGGCGTGCTTCACAAACATCACTTTGCGCGCAAAGAAAAACTTAAAGTTAATGCTCACATCTTGGTAAGGGTTGCCGCTCTGTTCATGCGGTAACAAGATGTTTAATCCAATAGAGGGTGATTTTCCCGCAAAAGCGCCTTTATTGGCCGCTTCCATAATGCCTGGCCCACCACCAGAAATGACCGAAAAGCCCGAATCGGATAATCGACGAGCAATATCTTCGGTGAGCTTATAAAATTGATGATCAGGTTTGGTTCTGGCCGAACCAAAAATGCTAACCGCCGGAAGCACGCGGGTAAGTTTCTCGATGCCCTCCACAAATTCGGACAGAATTTCCATCAACCGCCAAGATTCTTTGGCAGAATACGGTTTCTGCTGAGCAGCAGGATCGAGCACTTTAGGTAGTTTGTCCTGTAAACTCATGGTTTGCTCCTTTTCTTATCTCGTTGGCTAGCAAAGCCCTGTTGTTGTTATTTGTATCATCAGGTCAGTAATTACTGGCCAGAAAGTAGGCTGAAAAATGAAAAAACTGGTGTTGGTGGATGGTTCTTCGTATCTGTATCGGGCATTTCATGCCATGCCAGACCTCCGTGCCAAAACCGGCCAGCCTACAGGGGCCATCTATGGCGTAGTGAATATGCTAAAACGCCTACAAAAAGATTACCCTTCTGAACATAGCATCGTGGTGTTTGATGCCAAGGGCAAGACTTTTCGCGATGACCTATACCCACAGTATAAGGCACAGCGGCCTCCTATGCCGGATGATTTACGCGAACAGATCGAACCCTTACATGACATCATCCGTGCAATGGGGTTCCCGGTCATTATCGAGCCCGGCGTAGAGGCCGATGACGTGATCGGCACATTGGCACATAAAGGTGCAGCGGAAGGGATGGAGGTGATCGTCTCTACCGGTGATAAAGATATGGCGCAGCTGGTGAATGACAAGATTCGACTAGTCAACACCATGAGTAACGAGGTGCTAGACGAAGCGGGTGTGGTGGGCAAGTTTGGTGTGCCACCTAACCGCATTATTGATTACCTAACGCTCATTGGTGACACGGTCGATAACGTACCGGGCGTGACCAAGTGCGGCCCCAAAACCGCTGTGAAATGGCTAACCGAGTTTGGTGATCTGGCCACCCTGATGAGCCGTGCTACAGAAGTAGGGGGTGTGGTAGGCCAGAACCTGCGCGACGCACTGGATTGGCTACCCATGGGCCGCCAACTGATTACCATTAAATGCGATGTTGAGCTCAAAGAAACCTGGGCTGACCTCACCAACCGTCCGGTTGCAGCCAATGAACTATTAACGCTATTCCGCCGTTGCGGGTTTAATACCTGGAGCCGAGAGCTGGAAGAGGCGGGCGCGGTGGTGTTAGCGGATGGTCAAACCGCGCCAGTGGAATTGGCCGCAGGCGAAATGGGCGATTTGTTTGCCGCAACCCCCGTTGCCGCACCGGTAGTGCCGCAAGAACGCCGCTATGAAACCATCCTGACGACTGAACAATTAGCCGCTTGGGTGACGAAACTAACGAGTGCATCATTATCTGCGGTAGATACCGAAACCGATAGCCTAGACAGCATGGTCGCACGAATTGTCGGAATCTCTTTTGCGGTGACGCCTTACGAAGCTGCGTATATCCCGATTGGGCATAGCTACCCCGGCGCACCCGAGCAACTTGCGTTAGACAAAGTACTAACTACCTTGCGTCCTTGGCTAGAAGGCAATCAGTACCCGAAAGCTGGCCAAAACCTGAAGTACGATCGCCACGTATTTGCCAACCACGGCATTACGCTGGGCGGTGTGGCAGAAGACAGTATGCTGCAATCGTACGTGCTGGCCAGTAACGAGCCACACAATATGGATGATTTGGCCGAGAAGTATCTGGGCGAAACCACCATAAAGTACGAAGAACTCTGCGGCAAAGGCGCGAAGCAAATCCCGTTTGCCCAAGTGAGTATTGAAGACGCAGCCAAGTATGCGGCAGAAGATGCTGACATCACCTTGCGGCTGGTGCAGCATTTCCAAGCATCACTCAACAAATCGAAAGAACTGGACTACGTTTATCGCCAGCTAGAATTGCCAGTGTCAGAAATCTTGTGCCGAATAGAACGCCAAGGCGTATTGCTAGATACCGGCAAGTTGGCACGTCAAAGCCATGAAATCGGCACTCGTTTGCTGGAGTTAGAGCAAAAAGCATATGAGATTGCCGGGCAACCGTTTAACCTGAATTCGCCAAAACAGCTGCAGGAAATCTTGTTTGTAAAGTTGGGCATCCCGACCAAGGATGTAAAGAAAACCGCGAGTGGTGGTTTTTCTACCGATGAAGAAGTGCTGCAAAAACTGGCACTAGATTACCCGCTACCGAAACTGCTGCTGGAAAACCGTACGCTCAGCAAACTGAAATCGACTTACACCGATAAACTGCCGCTAATGGTCAATGCTGCGACCGGCCGTGTACACACCAACTACGCGCAAGCAGTAGCGGTGACAGGCCGCTTGTCTAGCAACGAACCTAACTTGCAGAACATTCCGGTGCGTACTGCAGAAGGTCGCCGTATTCGTGAAGCGTTTGTTGCCCCGGCTGGCTACCAGATAGTGAGTGCCGACTATTCGCAAATCGAACTCCGCATCATGGCGCATTTGTCGGAAGACCCTGGGCTGTTGGCTGCGTTTGCCGATGGGCAGGATGTGCACCGTGCAACGGCATCCGAAGTGTTTGGTGTGGCGGTAGAGGAGGTGACGAGCGACCAGCGCCGCTACGCTAAAACCATTAACTTCGGCCTGATTTACGGTATGTCCGCTTTTGGACTGGCTTCTCAGCTAGAAATTGACCGTGGCACCGCGCAAGGCTTTATCGACCGCTACTTCCAACGCTACCCTGGCGTAAAAGACTATATGGAGCGCACCCGCCATGCCGCACGAGACCAAGGCTATGTCGAAACGGTATTTGGCCGTAGGCTATGGTTACCAGAAATCAAAGCCGCTAACGTGATGCGCCGCCAAGGTGCCGAACGTGCTGCGATCAATGCCCCAATGCAAGGCACCGCCGCCGACCTGATCAAACTCGCGATGATAGCGGTGGATAGTTGGCTAACCACAGAAAAACTCACCACCCGCCTCATTATGCAGGTACACGATGAACTGGTGCTGGAAGTGCCAGATGCAGAACTTGAATTGGTAAAAACCAAACTGCCAGAACTGATGGCCGGTGCTGCTAGCTTGCGCGTACCGCTACTGGCAGAAGTGGGAGTCGGTGAAAACTGGGAAGCGGCGCATTGAGAGAGCCCCCCAATCTTTGTGTGTAGCATCGCAAAGATTGGGGGGCGTCGTTTACGAAATGCTGCTACACACAGCGCGCACCTTCTCGCTAAACTCTGATTCCTTGCTACTCGTCATCACCAATTGATCCATTGCCCTCGTCATCCCAACATACAGTACCCGTGCTTGTTCTGCAGCATCGTGGCTGGCGTAGGGTAATTCTCCAATCCCGGCGATCCCGACTAGGGGAAACTCTAGTCCTTTGCTGCTGTGTAGGGTGAGCAGAGAAACGCCTGCGTCCGTTTGGTCTTTTTTGACCGGGATGTTGGACGATTTGAACATATCGAGAATTTGATCGAGGTGGCGGTTGCTATAGGCTAGCACCGCCATGTCCTCCCACCGTAGTCCATCCGCATGGGCGCCGGTAAAACGATCTGCCAAATAGCGGACTTCACTATTAAAGGTGGGTAACTGGATAAACTCTGGTACGGGGCCGTGTCTGCCTGCGGTTTCTGGTGAAACCAGTGGTGTGCCATCTTCGCTTGCCTCTTCAGGCGTCATGACTTCACTGGCAAACGCATGAGCAACCGCGAGCACTTCTGCTGTATTTCGGTAATTGAGTTTCAAGATAGTGGTACGCCCCACCGCCTGAATACCTACGCTGGCAAAACTGAATTTATTCTTGCGGCGTTTTTGGTAAATATCCTGAGCACTATCGTATAACACCATCAGCGCATTACTGTCTGGATCGACCATTTGCACAATCAGCCGGAACCATTCTGGCTGGAAATCATGTCCTTCATCAACGAGTAAGGCGCTGTATTGCCCTGCTGGGACTTGTTTCTGATTGACGCCATCAATCACGGTTTGCACTAGTGCATCGTAATAACCATCTCCCGCCGGCGGTTTGGCTAACTGGTAGGTGGTTTGCATATCCTGACACCAGCGGTGGAAGGTGCGCACGACGACGTTTTGCGATAATCCTTTTTCTGCCATCCAGACGCTTAGTTTTTGGGCGAGGGCACGGTTAAAACACAAGATGAGAATCGGCTTGGTAGCGGTTTTTGCCAAATATTCTGCACGGTAGCCAAGAATCATGGTTTTGCCAGAGCCTGCCACGCCATGAATAACACGATGCCCTTCGCCTAGGCTTCTGGCGAGTTGTTCTTGCTGAATGTCCATCACGCGAACTAACTCAGGCAAGGCGCTTGCGTCGGCAATTTGGGTGGCGCTCTCAAATAACGATCCCTGATGTGCGCTAATGCGCACATCGGGGAAAAGCCGCCAGCGGATACGGTCGATTTGCGGGAGCGTGAGCATGCAGCGGAATGGTTGGCTGAACATTTGCCACAGTCTTTGCTGGAAGGTTTCTGCTTCTACGGACTCTGTCATTTCATCTTGGCAAATGACTAAGTGTGAGGTAAGCACTTCTGCTAAACCGGACTGATCGAAAACAGAGCGGGTAATATTTGGCAGCACAACCCCATGACCGTACGGCATGCAAAGCTTGCCTGCGTATTTGCTATCCGGTGGAAAGCACAGGAGTGGATCTGCTTTTAATGCTTCCCCAGTTACTTGAATAAAGTCACGTGCTTTTAATAGCGGATTCGGTTCTTTGACGAGTTTGCCATTAAAGTTTGCTTCGACTAATTGCGGATCAATTCGCAAAATACTGTCGCGCTTCCAGTCTTTGACTTCCAGCGCAAGCAGACCGCGATGCGGATTCAGAATCAGAAAGTCAGGGCGCCGACGTTTGACGCCAACGGTAACGTCGTACCAGCAAAGGTAATCTTCTTCTAGTAGCGATTCTAATCGGCGTGCGAAACGTTTTTCGCCATTGGTCATTCTGCCAAGGCTGCTATTGAGGTTGGGGATGAGGGTTGCCACTTAGTCCAAAGTACATTTGATTAATACAATGGACTAAGTGTAGAGGATGTTTTAAAAAATGCCAGTGCTATAAGACATTTGAAAGCTGAATGTTTGATTATTGCGGCAGTATCGTTTTACTTCATCGGCACCTGACCAAAAAACCTCCAGATCTCGTCATTCGCTGAAATGGCTTGGCTGGGGCCAGCTTTGTCTGATCGGGTTTGCCCGCCGCCCGGCCAAGAGTGCCCGCCCGTGTCGGTAGCGCAGAGTCTGACCGTCGCATCGCCTGCGCAGCCGGTACGATCTTCACAGTACGCGCCTGCAACGGTGAGGGTACGTTTAGCGGGGGCAGAAGAGCAGCGATTTCGGCTTGCCCAGTTGTTAATGGTTTGTGGCACAGAGGTGAAGTCGGTGACTTTCGATTCGTCTCTGAAGGCGCCTTCGCCTGCGCCGCCGTTATACAGTACGTGATCATCATCTTTGGCGTGGATGTGCAGAATCGGGATAGGGCGGCTTGGATTGCAACTAGTGGTATTGTCGGTGCCGGCAACAGATGCAATGGCGGTGAAGACATCACTCGCTTCGCAGGCTAGACGGTGGCTCATCATCCCACCGTTAGACATCCCGATGGCGTAGACGCGGCGAGCATCCACGCTGTAGTGCTGCTTCATGTATTCGACAACGGCTTTGGCAAAGCCCACATCATTCACGTTTTCATCTCTGGCTTTACCGCAACAGCGGCCTGCGTTCCAAGTGGCAAGTTTGTCGCCAATTGTACCGACGCCATTGGGTAAGGCGAGAATAAAACCGGCACTATCGCTTTTGCTAATCAGGTGATAGTTACTGTCCTTGCCCATAAATTCCATGCTACCGCCGCCACCATGAAATGCCAGTACTAGCGGAGTGTTTTTGGATGGGTTATATCCTTTGGGAAGATGGATGGTAAACGTGCGGTTTCTGCCATCAAAACGCATCTCTACTGTGGTGGTACTGCCCGCGCTTGCTTCGTTTTGCCTTGTTTCGCGTCGCTCTTTTACCCGCTCTGCAATGAGGTCTCTTAGTGGCCCTGCGATAGAGACAAGGCTAACTAAGCTAATTAAGCCGCCAACCAAGTAGGTGTGTATCCGTTTCATCTTTCCCGTCCCGCCGTTTTTCTTTGATTGGTATGCTAATAAGGCGGCGTGAAAAATTCAAATGACATTTTGTGACGGCTTGTAACAATCTGTCTTAAACCCACCAGTAACGGATGATGTGAAAGAACACTGGTGCCGCAAAGCTGAGCGAATCGACCCGGTCTAACATGCCGCCATGGCCTTCAATTAGATCCCCCCAGTCTTTTACGCCCCGATCACGCTTGATGGCAGAAAGAACAAAACCACCAAAGAAACCAAGGATGTTAATGGTGAGTGCAATTAGTGCAGCTTGAAGCGGTGTAAATGGGGTGGCCCACCAGAGTGACATGCCAACTAAGGTCGCGGTAAATACGCCGCCAATTAACCCTTCTACCGTTTTAGAGGGCGAAATAGCAGGGGAGAGTTTGTGTTTGCCGAGTAGCTTCCCCCACACGTACTGGAACACGTCGCTCGACTGCACCACAAACAGCAAAAATAGAATCAGCAGTTCTGGGCGTGGATAGCCGGGGATATGCAAGGTAAGCAGCGCAGGAATGTGCGATAGACAGTACACGCAGATCATCAGCCCCCATTGGATTTTTGCTGCGCGATCTAAAAATTGGGTGACGTCTTTGCCAAGGGACGCAGAGATTGGCAAAAGCAAAAAGCCGTAGACCGGAATGAAGATGCTATAGAGACCATACCAGTCATCCCAGATAAGGTAATACTGAAGGGGTAAGAAGCAAAAGAATACCCACAACATGGCACGGTAATCGCCACGTCTGGTTTGGATAAGTGATAGGTATTCTCGCAGGCATTGAAAAGAAATCAGCGCAAATAATGCGATGATGGCATTGCGACCTTGCCAAAAAGTGACGGCAAGTAACCCGACCATCACCCACCAAGCTTTGGTGCGGCTATTCATATTATCAATGACATTATGCGGTTTGCCTTTGGCTATTCCCCATTTTAAACCAGCGCCAATGGCACTAAAAATAATGAGTAAGGCAAACGCCCCAACAAAGATTTGGGAGACCGGATTGGCTAACAAGGTATCGAGCATCATTTTCTCTACATTATTGGGCGGAAAGTGCCTTGAGGGCATTTTCTAGGCGAGTCAGGAATTCTTTTTTCGACTCATTTTCTTGGAGTAACAGTGGCGCACCATACCGGATGCTGCATAGCAGTGGCACGGGTACAAAGGTGCCTTTTGGCATGACCCTGCCAATGTTTTCAATCCAGACGGGGACTAACTCGATTTCTGGCCGGAGTTGCGCTAAATGGTGGATACCACCTTTAAACGGTTGGAGTTCGGTCCCCTGATTGCGGGTGCCCTCCGGGAATAAAATGAGCGATTCCCCACCATCTAGCACTTTGGCCATTACATCCAGCCCCTTTGCTGCTTCGCGCGGGTTGCTTCTATCTAGCAAGACGCCATGAAAAATTTGCTGGATAAGAAAGCGACGAATTGGCCCTTTGTCCCAATAATCTTTACCAGCGACGGGGCGGGTATAGGGGCGAAGCACATCTGGTAGGCTGGCCCAGATGAGCAAAAAGTCACCATGACTACTGTGATTGGCGTAGTAGATTCGTGCTACTTTGTTGGGTTCGGTGCCGATCCAATTGGCGGTTAAGCCAGTGAGTAAACGCGCAAACCAGCAAAATCCACCAGCAATGAAGCGATTGATCATGGCGGTTTCCTCATTGCTTGCTAGCGGATTGGCTATGTCGTAAACCACTACGAATTCGGTTAACGATGTTTAGCACCATGAGCAGCGCACATGCCGGCAACACCCATGTCACCCATTGTGGCAGAGGGATGTTTAAGCCGATTAATAAGCCTAATAAGCCAAAAATAAACGCGCGATCGCTCTTCCCCATTGGGCCATCGTATTGTCTGGGGGCGCCAATCATCGGGCCAAGCGCGCCCGTCATTTCAGAAACGGCTGCTAGCCAAATGACCACACCAACCGACCACACGCTAAATGGAGAGATGAGGGCAAAAGGAAGGAAGAGGGCGGCATCCGCTACTACATCGGTGAGTTCATTCAAGTACGCACCGAGGGCGCTTTTTTGGTTGAACTCTCTCGCTAGCATGCCATCCACGGCATTTAACGCCATGCGAAGTAGCATCCACAGCGGGACGAGTAAAAACCAATGTGCTGCCGGTTTGGCAAAAAATAGAAAAGTACCCAGCAAGACGGAAATCAGCCAGGCGAAGAGGGTGACTGTATTGGCTGTCACGCCAATGGCCGCTAGTTGGCGAACAAAAGGGCGTAAAAGTGACTGAAAGGCGGGTTTTAACTGATAGATGCTGATCAATTGCATACTTCCTTGTCATGAAGGTATGCAATTGTACTGTAAGCGCTACGTGGTGGCGACTATTAGCCACGCCCCTCTTATGCTGCTTACTCGCATTAAGAGGGGCGTGTGCTAGTTATTTGCCTAGTGCTTTTCGAATTCCAGCACCGTAAGCAGGGTCAATTTGATCGAAGTGGGCTAATGCACGTTCTACGATGAAATCTGGTACCCCAGCCATACTGCCAGCAATGTTGGCGCAAACGCGTGCCTGATGTGCTGCATCAAACAATTTCCAAAGGGCGCGAGGCTGGCTGTAATAGTCATCTCCCGATCCACTTGCATCACGATGATTCCAACGCGCTGCTTCGAGGTTAATCGCCAACGGTGGTTCTGCCACCGCAGGGTTTTGAGTCGCCCCACCAAAGCTATTGGGTTCGTAATACGCATCTGGGTGTCCTGTCATTTGCGCATAATCTTGTCCGTAAGGGTTCATCGAGCCATCTTTGTGATAGTGATGAACCGGGCATTTCGGACGGTTAACCGGTAAACTCTCGTAGTGCGTTCCCAAGCGATAACGGTGCGCATCTGCGTAGCTAAACACACGGGCTTGCAATACTTTATCTGGGCTAAAGCCAATGCCCGGCACAATATTAGATGGTGACAACGCGAGTTGTTCGATCTCGGCAAAGTAGTTCGCCGCATTGCGGTTTAGCTCCATCACACCGACTTCAATCAATGGGTAATCGCTATGTGGCCATACTTTGGTCAAATCAAATGGGTTGTACGGTGTGGTTTCGGCCTCTTTTTCTGGCATCACTTGTACGTACATCGTCCATTTGGGATGGTCGCCACGAGCGATTGCGCCGTATAAATCTTCTTGGTAACTTTCACGCGTTTTACCGATGATCGCAGTCGCTTCTTCATTGCTCAAGGTATGTTGGCCTTGCTTCGTTTTAAAGTGAAACTTCACCCAGAAACGTTCGCCGTTTGCATTCCAGAAGCTAAAGGTATGGCTGCCGTAACCATTCATAAAGCGTGGGCTAGCCGGAATACCACGATCACTCATCAATATGGTGACTTGATGAAGCGATTCAGGGCTATGGCTCCAGAAATCCCATGCGGCGGTATTCGAGCGAAGGTTTGTCGCAGGGTGGCGTTTTTGGGTGCGAATAAAGTCTGGGAACTTCAACGGATCACGAATAAAGAATACCGGTGTGTTGTTACCCACCAAATCCCAGTTACCTTCTTCGGTATAAAACTTAATCCCGAAGCCGCGCACATCTCTTTCTGCATCTGCCGCACCTTGTTCGCCCGCAACGGTAGAAAAACGTGCAATCAGTTCGGTTTTCTTCCCTATTTCACTAAAGACTTTTGCAACGGTGTATTGGCTAATGTCATTTGTAATGGTTAATGTACCGTAGGCGCCCCAGCCTTTTGCATGCACAACGCGCTCTGGAATACGTTCGCGATTCTGATGTGCTAGCTTTTCAATTAATTGCCAGTCTTGCATTAACAATGGGCCACGTGGGCCGGCTGACAAACTATTCTGGTTATCCGCAATCGGCGCACCTGCGCTGGTGGTCATTACTGGGCATTGTGTTGGCTTAGTCATGATCTGTTCTCTCTATTTATTATGTGAATTCAATTAGTAAGCTTGTGCAAGTGCAGCCAAGGTTTCTAACCAAGAGGTTTGGTAAGTATGTTTTGGGGTACGGATAGACATGGTGTGCTCCTTCGTTTCCGGTGAATATGGAGCAAGTCTACGGAGAGAATTATGATAGGTCTAATTGATTGTAAATAATAATTCGATAGTAAAAAACTAATTTGCGGCTAGCCAATCAAAAACCTCATTTACAATCGGTGTGCGAGGTAGTTGTAGAGACCTAGCAATCCAGAGTCTGCCACGTAGTTGAGAGGGGATTTGAGATAGGTGAATGAGCTTGCCAGTGGCTAAGTAGGGTAAGCACAGGAGTCTCGGCAAATAGGCGATGCCTGCAGATTGTAAGCTAGCGTCGAGCAACACCCTTGGGTCGTCACTTGTGATGCTGCGCTGGTAATGAATTTTTTGTGATCTTGCCAATAAGCCGCCCCAGGTTGGATCACGTTCTAGGCATAGTAGCGGTGAATGGTTCAAGATGCCGGGGTAGCCTTTGCTGGTGAGGTCTGCCTCCCATTCCCGGCTACACACGGCAATATATTCATCTTCTAATAATGGCGTGCATTCAATCTCTTCTTGAAAGATGGGCTTACGGGTGATCGCAATGTCTACATCAATTCTGTCGATCGTTTCAGTTGTTTCTTGAATGGTTAGCCAGATTTCTTGCGAGGGAAAGGTTTTTCGCAGTTGTGGTAATTTGGGAATCAACCATCCATGTGCGACATCGGCTGGGACGTTAATAATGACGGATGCCGGGTCGCGATACGGCTCAATACGCTCTAATCCATGGTTGAGCAGTTGTAGCGATTGATAAACCGATTGAAATAGTACTTCCCCTGCGGCGGATAAGCCGACGCCATTCCCTGATCGGGTAAATAAGGTTTGCCCAACAAAATCTTCTAGTTTTCTCACTTGCTGGCTGATTGCCGACTGCGTAATACCCATCTCATCTGCTGCTTTTGAAAAGTTCTTTAGGCGGGCAGCCGCTTCGAATGCTTGTAAAAGAGGGAGTGGGAGTAATGGCTTCATTGGTATTAGAAAAACTAATATGGGTGTCAGTGATGCTAATTGTCTCGAGATAGAGAGTCAACGTAAATTCATGTTATGTCACTCATTTGTTAGCGATGTATGGGTAGGTAGAGGCTATCTGCTAATAGTTTGGCTAATGAGGCGGATCAATATAGACCAAATGGAGAGGGTCGGATGAAATTACGTTTAATCGCTGCAATGGTGCTATCGGGGTTATCTGCTGTGACGCAGGCCGCTGAAATGCCAGAGTTACATATTTTTGCTTGGGCAGATTATTTTGCGCCAGATGCGCTTAGTCGTTTTACCAAAGAGACCGGTATTAAAATCATCTATGATAAGTTTGAAAGTAATGAAGTCTTACAAGCCAAATTGTTAACCGGTCGTAGCGGTTACGATGTGGTGTTTCCTGCCTCGGAGTTTGTGAGTAAGCAGATTGCGGCAGGGCTATATCTACCCATCGATAAAAAGAAGCTGACGAATTATCATAATTTAGATGGCAACGTGATGGGAAAAGCATCAGATGTAGACCCCGGTAACAGATATGGTGTGCCTTATGTTTGGGGAACGGTTGGCGTGGCGATTCGCCCTGCTGCGGTAAAAGCGGCATTAGCGGGCATGCCAATGCCTGCAGACCCGCTTGCTTTGCTATTTGATGCGCGTTACACCAGCAAACTAAAAAAATGTGGAATTTCTTACCTAGATGCGGCGACGGATGTTGGCAATATGGCGCTGGCGTATCAAGGAAAAAGCCTTGTCGGTGGCAAGTTTGATTTAACGGCACTCGATGCGGCGATGAAGGTCATTCAACCCGCCAGAGCGGATGTTCGCTTGTTTAACTCGACACCGATAGACCCTGTTGGCGGTGGCGATGTGTGCGTGGCCATGATGTATTCTGGTGATGCGTATACAGCGGCAAAACGGGCGAAAGAAGTCGGCAGTAAAGATACCGTGACTTATCTGCTGCCGAAGCAAGTGATTCCTGCCTGGATGGATATGATGGCCATTCCTAAAGACGCGCCGCATCCTGATAACGCCCATCGGTTTATTAACTACATGATGGAAGCGAAAGTTGCCGCGGAGACAACTAACTTTCTATCGTTTGTGAATCCTAATGGGGCGGCAACGGCATTCGTGAGGCCTGAAATTCGCAATGATCCTAAAATTTATCTACCCGCAGACACTATTCGCCAATTGGCGTTATCCGTGTCTGCACCGCAAGCGTATCAGCTAAAACGCCAACAATTTTTCTATCGCTTTAAATCTGCTAAGTAATGCTTCATCATCAATCAAACGAATAAAAAAGGTAAGCTGAAATGACGCAACCCAATCAACCCAAAGATCCGGTATATGGTGATGGCGCGATTCGCCGTACTAGTCTGTATGGTAGTTCCATTGAAAATACTTACGCTGGCGTGCTGAGTTTTATGCGCCGTAATTACACTAGGGACTTAACCGGTGCCGATGTGGTAATTAGCGGTGTACCGCTCGATTTAGCCACCACCTTTCGCCCGGGTGCTCGGCTTGGCCCCGCTGCGATCCGTGCGGCGAGTGTACAGTTGGCCGAGCTAAAACCTTACCCATGGGGCTTTGATCCGTTTGATGATCTAGCCGTGGTGGATTATGGCGATTGCTGGTTTGATGCGCATCACCCACATACCATCATGAATAGCATTGTGGAACATGCGAGAACCATCCTTGCTTCTGGGGCAACGATGCTGACGTTTGGCGGTGATCATTACATCACCTATCCACTACTTAAGGCGCATGTAGAACAATATGGCGCACCATTAAGTTTGATTCACTTTGATGCGCATTGCGATACCTGGCCAGATGATTCACCAGATAGCTTAAATCACGGCACGATGTTTTATAAAGCCATTCAAGAAGGGCTGATCGATCCTAAGCGTTCGGTGCAAATTGGTATTCGAACATGGAATGATGATTTTATGGGGATGAATGTGCTAGATGCGCAGTGGGTGCATTCGAATGGCCCGCAAGCAGTGGTGAAAAAGGTAAAGGAAATTGTGGGTGAACACCAAACCTACTTAACCTTTGATATTGATTGCTTAGACCCTGCTTTTGCACCGGGTACCGGCACGCCTGTTGCGGGTGGTTTAAGTTCTGCGCAAGCGTTAGAGATTATTCGGGGCATGGAGCAAGTGAACCTCATCGGGATGGATGTAGTAGAAGTCTCTCCGTCTTACGATCAAAGCGAGATTACTGCGATTGCTGCTGCGCATATCGCACAGGATTTACTCTGTGTGATGCGTAATAAAAAGGTCGCTTCTGCGGTTTAATAAAAGTCGAATTGTAAAGATGGCCCGTCAACGCAAATTGGCGGGCTTTTTTTATGACAAAAAACTGTTTGTCTGCTAAATTTTAATAGGAGTATCTATTTATCATTACCCTTAATGGATAGGAATGTTACATGCAGTCCGTGCCTTTGGCGCCCAATGAATCAGAACGTCTCGCATCATTAAAAAGGATGTTGATTCTTGCGACACCAGATGAAGAGGTGTTTGACCGTGTAACGCGTGTTGCACAACGCTATTTTCAAGTACCGATTGCGCTGATCACCTTGCTAGATGAAGAGCGTCAATGGTTTAAATCTTGTATTGGTTTGCCGATTAGAGAAACCGAGCGAAACCTATCTTTTTGTACGCATGCCATTTTGAGTGATGACGTCATGATGGTGGAAGACGCGAGAGAAGATCCTCGTTTTTGCCGCAATCCCTTTGTTACCGGTGCGCCCCATATTGTTTTTTACGCAGGTTATCCGATTAAAAACAGCGAAGGTTTCCGTTTGGGAACGCTTTGTATTGTGGATCATCAGCGGCGCAAATTAACTCACCAAGAAAAGCTAACGCTTAAAGATTTGGGCGTTTGGGTCGAGCAAGTGATGAAATTGCGCACCCTAAGTGAAGTCCAGACGCAAATGTTAGAAGTAATCGATGAAGCAGAACGGCGTAGTTTACTCGACAACTATCTAAATATTTGGAATAAGACGGCGATTATCGATGTGCTGAATCGAGAGGTAAATAGGGCCTACCGCCATCAACGTGCCTTATCGTTAATGATGGTGAGAATCGAAAATATGGCGGCTTTACAAGCGCAATATGGTGATGCGTTTACGGCCAGTGCTACCTTGGATGTGGTGCGCAATATCCGTTCCGTAACACGGTCATTTGATTCTATTGGTGTGTATGATTTTGACTCTTTTATGGTGGTGCTGCCGGAGTCTGATGCGATCAAAACCGCAGAGATTTGGGGCAAACTGCATGAAGCGACAGGCATGCTTCCCTGTTTGGTGGGCGATGAACTAATCGATCTAACCCTCAAGGTGGGTATTTGTTCATCGACCTTTGTTGGCTATACACCAAACCCGCAAGAAATGATGATGGATGCGCTTATCCAGTTAAACAAACCACTGCCTGATGATCTGTTGCCCGTCACCGATGATGACGATTACGCGGGTTAACCGTTAACTTAGATCTTGCCTTCCCCCAATATGTGCTAAGAGCGTATCTACCACTAAACGGACTCTGGGTGTTCGGTATCTGTCTGCGCTATAGAGTAGCCAACTCGTCCCCTGATAATGCCCCAGCATTTTCCAACTAGGTAACACCCGCACTAATTCGCCGCTTGCTAAATAATGGGTCACGGTAAAGTGCGGTAACCGTGCGATGCCAAGCCCTTCTAGCGCACCTTCGCGTCGAACTTCACTATGGTTTGAGGCGTAACGGCCTTTCACCTGAACCGATACGCGTGCTTTATGATGCTCATTTTGAAATGTCCACACCGCATCATCTGGGTAGACGCCTAGATGTAAGCAACTATGCTGCGCAAGTTGCTCAGGGTGCTGAGGTGTGCCGTGTTGTTCTAAATACATGGGCGAAGCACAAAGCACGGTTTCGACAGCAAAGAGTGGCCTTGCTACAACGCCTAGCGGCGGCTCGCCTAGTCGAATAGCAATATCTACACCGCCACTAATCATATCAATCGGCTCATCGCTGACTAATAAATCTAGCTGTAAATGCGGGTAGGCTTTTAATAGTGTAGGGAGTAGGGGGTGAACCAATTGTCTAGCAATGGCTTTGGGGGCAGAAATCCTGACTAAGCCTTCCACCATGGTGGTTTGCCTGACAGAGCTTTCCATAATCGAGTGGGCTGCCGCGGTGATTTTTCTGGCATGTAGACAAATCTCTTGCCCGCTTTCAGTTAGCCGAATTTGCCGCGTACTTCTTTCAAATAAGCGTAGTTGCAGTACTTCTTCTAGTTTTTTGATCTGCTTACTAATTGCCGACGGGGTTTGTCCGGTTGCTCTGCTAGCGGCGCTAAACGAGCCAGCATCGACTACTTGGACAAACAGTGCTAGCTCACTTAAATGCGCGTAAATCAATTTTTGCGGCAGCATACGGGATTCTTTTTTCTGTGGAGTCTATTTGTGCCATTTTGGCATAAATGAAGTGATAAAAAATAGGATTAACGAATAATTGGCAAAAATATACAGTAGCCCTATCTGAGAATGAAATGAATTTGGATGTGGCCATGCCTTTACATATCGAGACCCCATTACTTCGCTCTGCGCCGCTTTCTCGTGCGAATAACCGAGAAGTTTGGCTAAAACTGGAAAACTTACAGCCACCGGGCTCATTCAAAATTAGAGGGATTGGCCACGCGTGTACTGTCTGGAAAAATAAAGGGGCCACCAAATTTGTGTCTTCTTCCGGTGGAAATGCGGGTTTGGCGGTGGCTTATGCGGGAAAAGAGATGGGGGTGCCAGTGACTGTTGTGGTGCCAGAAACCACCACTAAGCGAGCGATCCATTTCCTGAAACAAGAAGGGGCAGAGGTCATTGTGCATGGCAAAAGTTGGTATGAGGCCAATGCACTGGCAGAAACCTTGATTGAAGAGGGCGTGGCATTTATTCATCCATTTGATGACCCTCTGCTGTGGGAGGGGCATGCCAGTATGATCGATGAAGTGGCGAAATCTGGGTTAACCCCCGATGCAGTCGTGCTCGCGGTGGGGGGAGGTGGTTTACTGGCGGGTGTCGCGGAAGGGATGCAAAGAAATGATTGGGCAAATGTCCCGATAATTGCGGTGGAAACGGTAGGGGCGGGCTCATTAAACGCAGCGATATCTGCAGGAAGCCCCGTTGAAATCAATATTACCCAAACAGTCGCAACCTCTTTGTGCGCGAGAAAAGTCGCTCATGCTGCATTTGAATGGACGCAACAACGTCCTGTGATCTCTCGGTTAGTCTCCGACCAAGCTGCATTATCAGCATGCGATCAGTTTTTATTCGATCACCGCATGTTAGTCGAACCCGCTTGTGGGGCGGCATTGGCCATTGCGTACGAATCTTCGCCTGTGTTGGAACATTATCAGCGTGTGTTGGTGATTGTGTGTGGTGGTGTTACTGCCGATATTGAACAAATTCGCCAATGGAAACGGGAGGCAAAATGAAAGCGATCACCGCCAACGTTAGCTCTTCGGTGAAATGGGATGGACTACTGCTGTTACTCACTGCCATTGTGTGGGGGACGAGCTACGGCAGTAGCAAATACTCCTTACTGTTTATTTCCGTGATGGGGCTTATTGCAGTTCGATTCTTACTTACCGCCGCTATTTTAGCCCCCTATTTCATGCGCTTGCCACGTAGGGTGCAATGGCGTTGTTGGCAGGCTGGGTGGCCTGTGGGGGTGGGTCTATTTGCTATTTTTATGGCCGAAATTGGTGGGGTGGCACACACCACGGCAAGCCGTGCGGCATTTCTAATTAGCCTATGCATGATCTTTACGTTACCGGTGGAGTGGCTATGGATGAAAAAGCGTCCGGTGAACTCCTGTTGGTGGGCGGCAGGTGTGGCGTTCATCGGGACGTGGTGCTTAACCGGTGGGGTCAGCGATCATTGGAATATTGGTGATGCGCTCATGCTAATCGCGGCGGTGCTCCGTGCGTTTCAAGGATGCCTCGTCACGCACTGTGCTAAGAAATATCAGCCAGATCAGCTAGGGCTTACGGCCGTGCAATCGATGATGGTGGGAGCGATGGGCTTAATGTGTTGGTTAGTGCAAGCTAAGGGGCAAATTACCTTGCCGACGCAAGCCAACTTTTGGATCGTCATTGTTTATCTGGTACTCGCCTGTACGCTATTTGCCTTTTACGCCATGAACCGCGCTTTGGCGAACACCTCACCTGCTAAGGTCGCTGTGCTTCTGGGTAGCGAGCCATTTTGGGGGGCTTTGTTTGCGGTGCTATTTTTAGGAGAGGAACTGACCATGATTGCGTGGCTGGGGGGATGCCTAATCATGGTCAGTGCATGGTGGGTAAACCGCGCAAATGCTAGCTAAAATCGGTAACGACTTGAATCGTGCTAGTGAGTGTTTTGTGTACCGGACATTTATTGGCGATCTCGGTTAGGCGAGCTTTTTCTTCCGCATTGAGATTGCCAATATAATGAATGTGGCGGGTAAATAGATGAGTACCCGCTATCATGGTTTGGCTAACCGATACTTCTACATCGTCTAGCGCCATTTCTTTTCGTTTGGCGTACATGACAATCGTCATGGCGGTACAACTACCTAAGGCCGCCGCCAATAGATCATGCGGTTGCGGGCCTTGATCGTCGCCACCTAAATTGACGGGTACATCGGCAACCAAGGAATGGTTGTCTATCTGGATGTGCTGCTGGAATGTACCATTCCCTTTTTTCACAATGACCGGCATTGTTTTCCCCTCTATTTTGAACGCTTCAGCAGGCTAATTAGCTTGCCACTGCTTGCATTAATACATGATTCTGGTAGGTTGTAAATAAAGATAGTTTAGGGAAATGTCATAGGTGTTCGTTTGGTAGAATCGACGGATATTTATCCAATTATCTCTGTCAATAGAGTGATTAAACAGTTGTGCAAGTCGCACAAGAGTTAGGGCATTCATGTGATAAATAGAAATGGCGTCAAACGTTTGCTAAATAACATCGCTGCGTCTATTTTTTGGCCCCGTATGCTGTGGATGTTGGTATCGATCGAAATATTTGTAATCGGTGCAGTCGCCAACTCTGTGATGGGCGAATGGGATATGGTGGCTGGGCAAGGCATCTTCACTTGGATCACTTTACCATTATCTATCTTTTTCCTCTCGTTTCCTGTTGTGGTGATTTTCTTGCTGATATTCACCGGTGTCGAGAAAGTTTGGCGGGCACCTAGCCGTTTGAGAACGGTTGTGAAGATGGGTTTGCTGTTGGTGATATGGTTATTCACAGCGGCATCTATATTGAGCGAGTACCTTGTCTACTTAGGCAATACTTGGCTTTGGTATGAGCCTTATTTCTTTTTTCTGCATGACTGGGGACGTCTCTCGGTTGTATTGGCAGTGCTAGCTTGTTTCTGGGATAGGAAACACTATTCCATTCAATGGCTGAAGCGCCTTTTTGTAAAGAAAGCATCTAGCGCTTAAAAAATAAAGCTAAGTAAATTAACTAGGCAAAACTTTTTGTCTAGACTATCCTCCAAATGATTGGTACAAATTGATCAATTACCCAAAACGTAATGGAGAACCCAATGAAATCAAAAAAAACAGAACAAGCCATTGAAGCGCTAAACCGGATTATGGAGTTAGAGCTTGCTGGCGTGGTTCGCTATACCCACTATTCATTAATGGTTTATGGTTATAACCGTATTCCTATCGTTTCTTGGTTAAAAGGCAATGCCGATGAAAGCTTGGCGCACGCACACAAAGCGGGTGAGTTAGTCACCTTGCTCGGCGGCCACCCATCATTGAAAATTGGCCAATTACTAGAAACCGAGCAGCATGATATTGGTGATATTTTGCGTGAGAGCTTGGCGCATGAAACCAATGCATTGAATGCATATTATGACCTGCTGAAAATCGCGGAAGGCGAATCTGTCTTGCTAGAAGAATATGCGCGAGAAATGATTGTGCAAGAAGAGTTGCACCTAGACGAAGTGAACAAAATGCTTCGCCGTCCTGGTGATACTGCGCCGTACAAAGAATAATCGACTTGTTCAGTATTTGAACTAGTGGAGAAAGAAAAAGCACTTGTCCTAACGGATCAAGTGCTTTTTTATGGCTTTATTTGGCGCTGTGGTTAATACGTGGACGAATTAACCAACACCAAACCCCTAGCGCAACCGTCGCCCCTAAGACAATCGCACAGCCTACATCTAACCAGCCGTCATCTTCAAACAACGCACCAACTAATGTGAAGGTTGTCGCCGCTGCGATGCCGACAGGCCATTTCCATATTCCCCAATGATGTTGATGGCCCTTTGTTGGGTGCTTTACGGTGCGCATGGGATGACCTTTCTGCTTTGAGAGCGATATTTCACCACCCAGAGATAGAGCCCGCTAATTAACACCACAATCAGTAGGAGGTCTAGTAAGGCCCAGAGTATTTTCATTGGCAACCCACCATAGTCACCAAAGTGCAGTGGCTGAGAAATCTTTAGCACATAAAAGTACCATGGCAGCGTTCGCGTATCGGTAAGTTGGCTGGTGCTGGCATCTACCAGTACGGGTTTTAACAGCCGTTTGGAAAAAGCCTCATTTCCACGCATAAAAAAGGTGTAGTGGTAGGGGCTAGAGAAAGTGGTTCCCGGGAAGGCGACAAATTGCAGCGCTAAATTGGGTTCTGCAGCGAGAGCACTTTTCATGGCCGCATCAAATGAACCTAACTTGGCTGGGGCTGGTTTACCCTTATAAGGGGCAATCATGCTGGCTAATTGATCTTCTTTCCAATGATCTACTAACAAATCGCCAAATGAATTAATGGCCCCTGTTGTGCCGACAATTAAGCACCACGCCAAGGTAAGTATGCCTAGGAAATTGTGTAAGTCTAAGCGGCGAGTTTTAGTGCTAAGATGCTGGCGAATTTCACCGAATGCCAACTTCCGCATAAAGGGGGCGTAAAGTACCACCCCGGAAACCAGGGAAATGACAAACAATATGCCCATCACGCCAAGGAATATCATGCCCGGTAAGCCCGCGAACAAATCGACATGCAAGGAGAGCATGATGTTCATGAAGCCACCTTCCAGCGGTGGTTCATTTAGCACTTGGCTAGTACGAGCATCGACGGCGACTTGTTTGTAACCACTCACAGGAACCGTTGGATTGGCTAAAGTAATAAACCAAGCACGGTCATCCTCTTCATCTTGAGAAACAAACATAGGCTTTTTGTCAGGGTAGCGACTTTGAGCAACGGCTAATACCTGATCCAGATTGGCTCTTGGTGCATCCACCGCCATGTTTGGCGCGGACACAATGGTGCCTGTTGCTTCGGCAATTTCATGAAAAAAAATCAACGGTAAACCGGTGATACAGAGCATCAGCATAAACAAGGTACAGACCAAGCTGCTCCATTTGTGCAGCCAGGTCCATTTCTTGAGTGCCGAAGAGGAATTAAACCACTTCGCTATCATCATGCGATTTAGAACTCCATACTCGCAGATAGCGTAAGTGTTCTTGGCGCGCCTGCCGTTAGGTAACCAGCGTCTGATGCGCCACCAACGGATGCCCAGTAAGATTTATTCGTCGCATTGTCTAGACGAAGGCGCCATGTGGTGAGCTTTCCGCCTATTTCTGTAATGTAACGAGCCCCCAAATCTAGACGTGTCCATCCAGGGACTTTGAGCGTGTTGCTGGTGTTGGCATAGCTACTGCCTACTTTGGTTACTCGTGCATCCAGTGTCAGGCCAGAGACCCCTGGTACATCCCATTCTGCACCAATCGTCGCCTGATGTTTGGCGACACCAATCACTTGTTTGCCTTCCGTACTACTTGAGCCGGTTGCCATCTGACGGGCATCGGTATAGGTCAACCCACCTAAGATGCGAATTCCTTTTTTGGGTTCGCCCCACCAATTCAGTTCGACACCTTTGTGACGATTCTCCCCACTAATGGCATAGACATTGCTCGCATTGGTATAACCGCGAGGGCGGGTGGTTGAATAAGCTGCCAAACTCACGCCTGTGCTACCGGTATCCCATTTCACGCCAATTTCTTTTTGCTTAGAGACATATGGTTCGAACATTTGTCCGACATTGGTGGTGCCTGATGGGGCGGTTGGGCCTTGCGCAAGGCTCTCTACATAATTAGCGTATAGTGAGGTAGATGGGGTCACGCGGAAGACGACGCCTGTCAGGGGACTTAACCGTTGCTTATCGTATGTGGCTTGTGGTGCATGGGTAGTATAGGCCCAGTTGGCCACCTTGATTTGCTGCTGTCTTGCGCCTAGTGTGACTTTTAACTTGTCATCAAACGCAGAGAGGGTATCTCCAATCGCCAAGCTAAATAGATTGGTTTCGGCGGTTTTTTCTGGGTTTGCAAGCTGGTTGCCATAGTAGGTGCTGCCGCTAAAACCTGGTTGTGCATAGGTAGTTGGCGAGTACAAGTTCGTTGCGAGTGTGTTGTTATAGTCCATTGCATAGGCATTGCTGGTTTCCTGATGGAAAAAACTAGTCGCAACAGTCCATTCATGAGCAATGCTACCTGTATTTAGATTGCCTCTAATGCCAGCCTCTCCAGTTAGGATGTTATCTTTGCGGGTATTATCGAATCGATAAACGGTACCACTACCGTCATTACTATTCACGGTTAGGTTGGCAAGCGAGTTGCTTTCATTGCTTTGTCGCATGCCTAATGCACCCCACGCAGTTAATTGGTCGCTTAGGTCGTATTCGCCACGGACAGTCCCAAATACATCTCTTTCGTTTGAGTAACTCCATGGTTGTGCATAGTTACTGCTGCTATCTGGCGCAGCAGGGACGATTGTCACACTAGATCCTAGCGTGACATTAGGGCGAGGGGCTTTTAATAAATTTTCTTGCCAACCAATATCTGCAGATAGGCGTGCGTGATCGTTTCTCCAGTCTAGGCCGATAGAAGCCACATTGAGTGTGCTGTTTTCATTGGCAATTGCGGTGTCGCCACTGCGATGAGCGGCATTTAAGCGTATGCCCATCGATTTATCTTCACCAAACCGGCGAGAAAGATCCGCAGCCACACTGGTTTGCCCTCCGGTAGACACACTGGTGGTGATGCGATTTAAGTCTTCATTGCCGGCACGTTTAGGCAGCAAGTTGATTGCGCCGCCGATACCGCTC
The DNA here is from genome assembly GCF_020564625.1 of Leeia speluncae. Taxonomy (NCBI): domain Bacteria; kingdom Pseudomonadati; phylum Pseudomonadota; class Betaproteobacteria; order Neisseriales; family Leeiaceae; genus Leeia; species Leeia speluncae. The sequence continues at coordinate 105,222 of NZ_JAJBZT010000005.1, read as the reverse complement.
CCGCCAGGCGCGGCACCATTTAGAAAGGCAGATGCCCCACGAAGTACTTCGACACGTTCAAATAATTCTGCTGCAATGTACTGCCTAGGCAATAGGCTATATAGCCCGTTATAGGCAATATCATCTGAATACAAACTAAAGCCACGAATCACATAAGATTCTTGGAAGTTGCCATATCCTCTAGCAACGCGAACGCTGGCATCATTTTGCAAGACATCGCCAACGCTTTTGGCTTGTTTATCCTGAATTAACTCGCTGGTATAAGCGGTTGTTGAAAAAGGGGTTTCCATGATGTCTTGATTCCCCAAAATGCCCACTTTTCCTCCTCTGGCGACTTGCCCCCCTGCATAGGGAGCAACTAACCCTTCAGCAGACGCATCAGCACTTGGGTTAACAACAATGGTCTCCATTAGCTGAGGGTTTTCCGCAGATGGGGTTGTTGTGTCTGCAAATGCAGCCTGGCTAAAGGCCGCTGATAGTGCAACGACTAAAATGGAAAGGGGAAAAATGGGCTTGTGCGAGTTCATGCTAGAAGGCTCTTAATGGCAAATGTAGGATTAAGTAATTTTTTATTGAATGATTGTAATAATCATTCTCATTATCGTATGTATGTGTGGATAATGAAAAGACATGGATGTCTTATTTTTCGATACTCTGTTGCAACCTTTCGATGTTAGGTTGCGATACAGGATTGGATGGCTAACAATCAATACGCGACTAGAGAGGTTATGTATCTAGGCTGAAACGAACAGGAAACTCTACCCAGCTAGCAACAGTTTCATTGCCTTTCTTTGCAGGAAAGAATCGCCATTGTTCTACTGCGGCCAATGCCGCTTCATCTAGCAGTCGGTAACCACTCCCTTTTTTAACCGCAATTTCTCGTGGCTTGCCTTCCTCATTCACCCAGACTTTAATCCATACCACCCCACCCACACCTTGTTCTCTTAGTAGGGAAGGGTAGTTTGGGCTAGGGTTGAACGCATAATCCGGTTTGGCTTTTGTAATCGTCTGCTCGACCGTGCTTGGCTGTGCAGCGGGGGTGTTTGCAGCAGAAAGACGAGTCGCTTCTACACCGACGCTTTGCGTTTTCTCTGTGGTGACCGAATTGCTGCTGGTTGACGATTTGACGGTCGTGGTTAGGTTAGGCAAAGACGTTTCTATTGTGTGGCTAGTTTGAGCCATGGCATTGACGGTTGAGGCAACCACTGGTTTAGACTGGTGGGATAAGGCTGTCTGCGGTTTGGGATGTGGCGAAACTGCCTTCGTTGGTTCCGGTTGAATATCTGTTTGGGGCTCAGGGACGAGCGCTTCCGATGGTTTTACTGTCTCGATCTCAAAACTAATGTTGAGTGACCGATTGCTAGTGGATGACCTGTGATAATCAGACTTTGCATCCGGTAAGCAAGCGACGATCAATAGACCCATGCCAATATGGAAAACGAGACTACTGACATGTGCAAACGCAACGGGGCGATGGATCTTTTTCATGCGGCTAACTCGCTCATATGCCGAGTTTCCTTTGGCACTAAGAGACTAGTGCCAGATTCCGAGAGGGCAGTTTCTAACTGAATGCCGTATAGCGTTTCTAAGGCGGGGCGAATGAGGGGTGACGCCGGCAAATACCCAAATTGCTGACCCGATTGAATCATCAGTATCTGGTCGAAGTGCTGAATAGCTTGGTTCATATCGTGCAAGATGGCGACTAGACCATGCTCACGCTCGGCAACAAATTGCTGAATACTCGCCATGAGTGATAACTGTAGCCCCGGGTCGAGTGCGGACAACGGTTCGTCCACTAATAGCAATCCGCCTTCCACATCCCAAAGTTGGGCAAACACTCGGGCAAGATGGATGCGCGCTTTTTCCCCGCCAGAGAGAGAGTCAAATCGTCTATTAAGCAAATGCTCTGCTTGGGCTAGCTTCGCTGCGGATTGGACAATCTTGCCAAGCTGCGGATCAAACCGTTTACTGACCCGTCCTAACTGAACAATTAACTTACACTCAAAACCAAAGGCAACATCATGTTGCTGGGGCAGTACCGCACGGATCTGACTAAGTTCGGCAAGAGAGTAGTCTTCAATGGCTTGCTGGTGCAGGAAGAGTTGACCTTCTCCCTTTAGACGCTCGCGGCTAATCAAACTCAGAAGGGTCGATTTTCCGGCACCACTTGGACCAATGATGGCGATTCTTTCCTTGCGACTGACTGAAAACTGAAATGGGCCAAAGGTGGCATTACCAAGCGATACGCCGACATTGTCGACTGCCAAAATTGGCGGTGATGTATTGGCTAACTCTCTCATGTCTCACCTCATTTTTCGTTGGCTATTGAGTAAAGAAAGAAAAAAAGCAGCACCAAATAAAGAGGTAAAGGTGCCTACAGGGATTTCTGCGGGGATGACGAGGGTTCTTGCTGCCGTATCGGCGATCAGTAATAGGACACTACCCATTAGCATCGATAGCGGTGCTAATGTACGCAAGTCTGCGCCAAGTAATGTTCTGACTAAATGCGGAGCAATTAATCCAATAAAGCCGATCATGCCGCACCATGCAACTGCAAACCCGCTGAGTAGGGCGACTAGCAACACTACTTTTAACCGTAAGCGATGCACATTGATGCCAATATGGGTGGCAACGGTTTCTCCCATGGCAAGCGCATTCATTTGGGAAAGTAAGTGTTTCACCGCAAAGAAGCTGCCTATCAGAAGTACCGCTACGACGCCTACCAATACCCAGTTGGCCGCACTTAATGAGCCCAATGTCCAAAATGAAAGGCTGCGTAATTGTTCATCTGTTGCTAAGTAAGTGCATAGTCCCAGAATCGCGGCGGCAATCGCATTAAGCGCGATTCCCGTCAGCAATAAGCCCGCAATTGAGCCCATGGTTAGCCAATGGCTAAACCGATCTAACAATAAACAAACACCAACCGCCCCGATAAAGGCTGTCGCTGGTAGTAACCATGGTCGCCAGCTAAAAGGAATACTGTCTAAATTAGAGAGGAAAACGATACTTAATGCGGCAGCACATGCGGCACCACTACTGATGCCAAGTAGACCCGGGTCCGCTAAAGGGTTGCGAAACAACCCTTGCGTTAGCGTGCCGCACAGCCCCAACACGGCACCAATCAGTAGGGCAAATAAAATCCGTGGTAAACGAATTTCCCATAGCACGTATGCGCTACCGTTGAGTGTCTCCCAGCGATGCTGCCAGCCCGCTTGCCAATCGACGAAGCTGACAGGTACTGCGCCTGCTTGTAAGGCAAAGAGAATGGCGCATAGCGTCATTAGACTAAGGCTTGCCCACGGAGAGAGTTTTAACCAGTGCAGTAGCGATAGTCGCTGCATCACTTCTACTCGCATGGCTCACGCCTTTAATGATTGTTGAAGCACTTGATCCAGTGCTTGAAGCGCTTGCGGCATCCTTGGTCCAAACCCAAGCATTAACATTGCTTCTTGGGACACTATCCGTTGCGATTTCCCCGCCGGCGTCTGAGCAATACCAGGCAGTTTTAATGCGCCATTTACCCCGCCAATCGCGGATAAGCCTTGGCTGGTAAATAACACAATATCTGGTTGTGCCGCGATGACGGCTTCGGTTGTCATGGGCTTATAGCCGCTTACATTCCCCATCGCATTGTCCATGCCCACATAGTCCAGCATGGCATCTGCACTGGTTTCCTTGCCTCCTACCATGATCTGGCTAGGGCCGTGAGATAGCACAAACAAGACTTTCTTTTTACTTCTCGTTCCCGTAGTAATCTGAGTGCGCGCAGCCGCCCAGTCGGCTTTTAGCTGTTGAATCTGTTTGTTGGCGAGCGCCTCTTTGCCAAGTAATTTGCCTACCGCTTGGAAGCGGGTAAGCATGCCTTCAAATTGATGGTTAGCGGGTAAAATCGCTACATTGACTTTGGCCGATTGTAATTTGCGAATGACATCGGGAGGGCCCGCATCTTCTGTTGCCAAAATAAGATCCGGCGCGAGTGATAAAATGCCTTCAACCGACAATGCACGCGCATAACCAACGCTTGGCAATTTCGTCGCGGCCTGAGGAAATAGCGATGTGGTATCCACCCCGGCTAGCTGTGGTGCTGCACCCAAGGCATACACCATTTCCGTTAATGCGCCACCAATCGACACAACACGACTGGGCAAACGTGCTCCGGCAGCTAAGGCCTCTGTCAGCGGTTGCAATAGGGTTAAACAGCTGATGGCTCCGCCATATTGCAGTAAGCTTCTGCGATCTAAGCGGGGGAGCGTCGCAGGAGTCTTTAAGCCGCGCATGAGGTGCTCTCCTCTAGTAACCCATCAATCAGACGACGCCATTCACAACGCTCAGGCTTGCCGGGTTTTCTCGCACCAAAAAACATAGCAATGACATTGCCTGCCTCATCATAAATTTCTAGAGAGGTGACTAAACCATCAACGGTGGGTTTACGAACGACCCAACTATTCGCAATCAGGTCTTCTCTTAGATGAAGATTAAACCCCGGATCTAACACATTTAGCCAAGGTCCCATTACCGCAATTTTCGTCACCGTACCTGTGTGAATTTGGATCACACCGTGGTTAACCACAAACACCATGATTTCGATACCTAGGCTCGCCGCACTTTCTAAAATCTGATGGGTGCTCGATTTATCGACCGCTTGTGCAAACTCCGGTTCGGCTAGGCGTAATCCTTGTGTTCGGCTCACGCCAAATTGCTTGAGTAAGCCAAAAAACTCATGGGTGTCGCGTAGGCTACGCCAGGCAGTTCTAAATCCATTTATATCAATCCGATCATCGGGCGCATCTATTTTGGCAACTGGTTGCAGGGCTGCCTTCGGTGGTAAGACGAGTTTTTCTGCACTTTGGAAACGGCTAACCAACGTAAAAAAAGCTTCCCGATTACTTGTCGGTTTTAAATACACTTTGTGTATGGCCACGCCTTGATGATCAAAGAATTGCAGACTAATTTGTTCTGTTTTGCCGGACTGATCGGTCACTGCAAAACCATACGCCCATTCTTTATAAAAGAGGCGCAGATCAATTTCAGTTCCAATCACCAAGCCAATATGTGTCGATTCATTCGACTTCAATTGGTAGACGCCGGTTTTTTCATGAACGCAAGCGGGGTTGCGGGTTAGCGCCATAACTTCCCCCACGCTTTCTAATGCTTGAATAATCTCAGACCAGCGCGGTAATAACGCTTGGCTAGATAATGCACTCATATCCGATGGCAGTTGCTGGTGAGCTGCGATCATTTCACCTTCACTTAAGCCAAGTTCTGCGGCCACTTCGATATAACGTTTGCCGGTAGATTGCTTTAAGGCCGCGACACGAATCACTAAATCCGCTTCTCTATTCGTCATGACCTTACTCCTAGTGCGCAGTTCTATTGGGCGCAGCGAGTGCGTCCATTTCAGACTGATGTGCTTTGCCAGTGGTTTGGTGTCCCACTTCATTGCGATGACGGAACTCAGAAAGTCCATTGCCTTCTAGTACAAAGGCCTTGGCAAATCCGGCCACAAATGCACCGCGAACCGGTTGTAATTCATACAGATGAAAATCCGCTAGTTTTCGAAGTACTTCGATAAAGCGGCCAAACTTTTCTTCAAATGCATTGAGTACGACGTCAAATTTTGCTTCGTCTCTCGGACAATGGGTCACTTCGCAAGAAAGCGTCAGCCGTTTTCTGCCAAACACATGGCTGGCGCTGGTTTCGTCTTCAATAAATAGCGCACTGCATTGCGGGTGATGACGCAGATTGTGGGTATGTGCCGCCAGTTCACTCACAAAAATGTAGTATCTTCCATCCTTCTCAACGAAAGGTGCATAGCTTGCCTCTGGCTCACCAGAAGCGCTGACGGTGGCGAGCTGCAGGCTAGCAAACTGCGACGGAAACGCATCGCACTCTTTTTTAAAAACGGCTAAATCTAGAATCGATCCCATCTTTCCCTCCTAACTTAGAAGTCATACTTCATCGTGACGACAAAATTACGTCCGGCAGCGGTATACGCATCAATGACGCTACTATTCGCGGTTAAGCCCCTAGCATCCGACCAACGCCAGTATTTCTTGTTAAACACGTTGTTTAAGTTGGCATTGAAGGTTAGTTGTTTGCTTGGCTTCCAGTAGAGGGAAAGGTCCATAATGGTGTAAGCGGGCGTGGTAAATTGGGCGCTTCCATTTACGGAACCTACTTCATTCGCCTTCTTCGCTTTGCTATGTGTGATGGTTGCTTTACCACCATACGTGCCGGCATCGTAACCAATACCCCAAACCACTTTTAGTGGATTAATGCTATCGAGTGGGGTGGTGGTGCTTCCGCTTGTACTGTCGCCTTTGGCATAGGCAAAGCCAGCATTCATCGACCATTTATCAGTGAGATTCCATTCAGTGCGTGCTTCTAGGCCGCGAATGTGGGCATTGGCTAGGTTGATGTACTGATAAACACTCGGGTCTGCCGACGTACCAGAACCGCTTACTACTTGCTGACTAATAAAGTCTTTGTAGCGGTTATCAAAGGCGGACACCGAATAACGGAATTGATCTGTCTTACCGCGTAAACCCAGCTCAATGCTATTGACGCGTTCCGCTTTTAGATTGGCGTTACCGACACTGGTATAGCCATAGGTCGGATTGCTAAACGAGGTATTCACTTGGTCTGGTGTCGGCGCTTTAAAGCCTTTGGCGACTTGCAAATAAGGCGAGAAGGCTGGGTCGAGTTTCCAAATAAGCCCTAGTCTTGGCGTTACCGCTTGATCAGATAAATTAACAATAGTACCGGTATAGCCAGAGGATGAAGGGGTTAGCTGGTACGAATCAAATCGTAAGCCAGGGATAATGCTTAGCTTACCTAATTCAATTTCATCTTGAATAAAGGCACCTGCTAGGGTGTATTTTGTATCTGGAAAGGGTTTGCTTGGGAAGGTTTCACCAGCCGGCGCCACGGTTCCATCACGTAAACTAGACAGGTTCGATTGGCTCCAATCAAAACCATAGGTTAAGCGCTGGTTAACGGCACCACTTAAATTGCTTTCAAATAAGCTAGAAATCCCGACAACATCTTGCTTGTAATGGTTATCTCTCGTGCGATCTGCTGCCGTATAGCGATCTTCGGTAGTGAATTGATTCACTTCTGCTTTTTGCCAATACAGTTTGGTTTCCGCTTTTTGGAACCAAGGGGCATTCACATCACTAAATTGATGTTCGATCGAAACGCGTTGACGCTTAGTGTGGTCGGTCGCATCGGTATCAATCACGCTAGTTGACGCACTCGCTGTGACCGCACGGGCAGAGTACACTTCAGTCTCTTGATCGCGTTTTAGATCTTCAAACGCAATACCTAATTGGTTGGCTGCATTGACGCGATACTTCAGTTTCCCAAGCACATACTGGCTATCATAGTCCACCGGGTTTGCTGCTGTGCGGTTACTGTTTTGGCTATTATCGCTGCCCATATTCTCGGTTTCATGACCTTTACGATAATTGGTCACTAGTAAACCTTGCCAATCTTCATTTTGGCCGGCAACCGCCGCTGTTGTGCTTAGCGATTGATCAATGCTGGCGTAACTTGTCTTGATATAACCACCAAGTGTTTGATCTTTCTTCAGTACATCACTTGGGTCTAACGTTCTAAAGCTAACCGCGCCTGCTAATCCATCGCTACCAAATTGGGTAGAAGTCGGGCCACGCAATACTTCTACGGCTTTTAACCCTTCAATATCGATAAAATCCGCTCTAGATGTCGCCATCGATCCAAAAGAGAAACTATTCGGTAAACGAACCCCATCCACCATCATCAGCACTTGGTTGCCTTCTAACCCGCGGATATTGACGCTCTCGTTACCTGCCCGTCCTGTTGATGCACCCGCCGCAGTAAAGCGGGTTGGCGCACTGCGCACAGACACATCTAGCTCATCTTCGAGCATGTCTTTTACATTCTGCGCACCTTTTTCATCGATCTGTGCTTTGGTAATGACACTGACGGTATTCGGGACGTTATCTACTTTTCGTGCGGTACGTGTCGCAGTAACCGTCACTTCTTTGAGTAAAACGGTTTCATCTTCAGATGGAGTTGGCTGATCAGCGCTATAGGCGGGCAATATTCCCCAAGCCATGCTTAGTGCCATCGCCAAACGGGTCATCGTTGGCATGCTTGCTTTCCTTTGCAGGTAGCACTGGCTGGCGGCGGCTGGCTTGTGCGAATAGTGTGTTAAAAATTACTTAGTTAAAATGAGCTTACCTGTCGAGGTTTTCCTTAGCAGATATAACTGGCCATCATGCAATATTTCTAATACGCCATCTTTGCCAAGCAATTGCGTACTAGACACAGGCGCGGGGTGGCGCTGTTCTACGCCATTGTTTTTTGCACGAGAAACCGATGCTGCAAGCTCATCGATAGAAGGGTGATAAGTATTCATGCGATTATTGTAATGATAATAATTATCATTATCAAGTATAAATAAATACTTTTTTGCAGTTAAATTTTGTAAGGAAAAGGCATGTCTAATCTAGCGAACGCAGACTTGATCACGTCCGCCATGTTTGGCTTCGTATAGCGCAATATCTGCTCTAGCCACTACATGATCGAGTGATTCACCTGCTTGCCATTCTGTTGCGCCAATACTGGCTGTGATTTTTAAGGGGTGGCTACCCAAGCGAATTTCTTGGCTGGCAATCCGTTTACGCAATCTTTCTGCTGTTGCTTCCACTTGATCTGGGCGTTGAAGGAATAATAAAAACTCTTCACCACCCCAGCGCACCACCATTTCATTCGTGTGTGCTTCTTCTTGCAACAAGTGGGCGATGTGCTTTAACACTGCATCCCCTTCTAAGTGGCCAAACTGATCATTTATATTTTTAAAGTGATCAAGGTCAACTAACAGTACTTGCGGCGCTTTCGATGTTCGTTGAAAACGTTTTTTCCAAGCAGGAATGCGCGCTAAGAAAGCGTGACGGTTTAAACATCCCGTTAACGCATCGGTAGAAACCAGATGATTTAATTGGTTCTGGTTCTTCTGAATCGTAATAATGATGATGGCTAAAATGAGTAGGAGCACCGGCGTGCTGGTGGCCATTTGCAAAACAAGGTCGCGATTTAATCCTGCTAATGCTTCCGTTTCATCTTGTTCAACCAGTAAGTACCAACTCAAATCAGGAATGTAGCGAACGTTTAACAGCATATTGTGCTGATTTTTTACGTATTCTAATCGGAGTGGTGCACGCATTTTATCGGCGGATAAAATCGTACCAACATAGTTGCTAAGACCTGAAATATTTTTGAGTTGTTGCCCAACCCCGGTCAGAACTAAATTTCCCTGCTTATCCGCAAAGTAAATATGGCGATTAAAGCGCTTTTCATATTCATGAACAAAAGAAGCGATCTTATCAATCGTAAGACCAACGCCGGTAATCCCCAAAAACTTGCCGTTACTATCGACCACTCTGTGGTTAATAAAGACCGTTAACCGCCCACGATTAGCTTCGTCAGAGTCCACATCTACCACGTAGTCGGTTTTCATCGCACGTGCTCTGAAATACCAAACATCGTGATGATCCTTCTCACTAATGGTTTTTAACACGCCATTGCCGTAATAATAGCGGCGGGTCTTTTCTGAAATAAAAAAGCTACTCACTGTTCCGTATTTATCTTTTACTTCTTTTAAATAACGGTTTATTTGTGTCACGTCCCCCTCTCCATTGATGATCCAGTCCTTTAAGAACGTATCGTGTGCCATCAGTGAAGAAATAAAGATAGGACGTAAAATATCTTTATTGATTTCGGAGTAAATCGTATCGCCAGTGAGCGGTAAGCCTTGCTCGATAATACTTTCGCGAATTTGGTGACGAGAGTTTTGATAAACAAAAAATGTGCGGAGTGCAAACCCAGCTAGCAGCAGTAAACTAACAATTAATGCTAAGCGATATTTATGAATAAACTGCGGCACGAGTAAGTCTCAAACAAAGTATGGCAGGTATAGGCTAATGGTCATTGACGGTAAGCGTCAAATTGCTTCATCAAAGTAATTGATAATTACTATAAATACCATCTGTTCTAGTTCATTCTTACAAACTGTTACTGTTTTTGTGGTATTTAAAACAATATTCTATTGCAAGTGGTAACGGGCACACCGAGTGATTCATACGCTTGGAACGTTGGCGAACGTCGCCTGTTACCATGACTCTCTTCTTGACGATACTTCGTATTATGAAGTCCCTGCGTACTGTAAACTTTGACAAATCTCACTGAGTTTCATCATTGCTGTTTTCATTTCTAGACTAAATGGCGATCCACAGCTTAAACGCAAGCAATTACGCTTCGGTGACTGGCTAAAGAATAAATCACCAGGTGTGACTAATATTCCCAATTGCTTGGCTTCTACATACACATCTAGCGCCGAAATATGCCCCGGCAACTCTAGCCAAAGTACAAACCCACCATCTGGCCGGCTAACGCGCGTACCCGGTGGCATGTGTTGTTGTAACGTCTCAATAATCTCTGGTAATTGCCGTTGTAAGCGCTCTCTCAATTGCAGCAGATGCTTGCTGTAATCGCCTTGTTGTAAAAAGCGATGCATCACCAATTGTGGCAAGGAAGAAACCGCAATATTTTGTTCAATTTGTAACTGTTTAATGCGTGGTAAATAGCGATTGGTCGCACACCAGCCAAGCCGATAACCCGGCACCGCCGTTTTAGAAAATGAATTGCAATAAATTACCCGATCCTTGTCATCAAATGCTTTTATTGGCTTAGGCCGAGCATTCGAGAAAAACAAATCACCATAAACATCATCTTCAATAATCGCAAAATCGCGTTTGTTAGCTAAGGTAATTAATTGAGCCTTGTGTGAATCTGGCATCGAGAAGCCAAATGGGTTCTGAAAAGAAGCAGATACAACAACCGCTTTAACAGGGAAGGCATGGCACGCCTCTTCTAACGCGGCTAGGTCAATCCCTGTCTGACTATCCGTTGGGATTTCAATCACTTGCAGTTGAAGATTTTGCAATAACTGCAACAATCCAAAATAGGCAGGAGATTCCGTCGCCACGATGTCGCCCGGTTGCGTGCACGCCCGTAGTGACAAATAGAGCGCATCGGTTGCGCCATTCGTAATCAGTACCTCATCCGCATGTAAATTACCCCCCCATTCAAAACTGCGGAGGGCAATTTGTTGCCGTAGTGCAGGGTGCCCGGGGCTAGAAATATACTGCCCAAGGCTCGCCATTTCATCCCTAACGACAGCCCGCAACGCCTTCTCTAAGCCTTGAACGGGTTGCCAAATTACATCTAGTTCTGCCGTTGCAAACGAAAATTCGGTTTCCCCAATCGTTGGCTGAAGCACTTCATCGACTAGCGGTAACGATTTTACATCGGCAGGTTGAATGGCTATTGGTACCGTCTTTTCAGGAAGCCTCGGTGGATTGATTCGATTCACAAAAAAACCACGTTTGGGCTCGCTACGGAGCAAGCCAAGCTTCTCTAAATGCTCATAGGCTTGTAGCGCCGTTCCCAGACTGACTCCAAACTGTTTGGTAATTTCACGCAACGACGGGGCCTTTTCCCCCGCAGGTAAAATGCCCGATTGAATCTCACGACTCAAACGTTCAGAAATTTCCATGTAACGGTGGAGTTTTGACATGATGAAGGTACAGATATTCCTAGCGGTGAAGTCTATCGGTTAACTGCAAACGTCATTGTCGCTATATGAGACAATTAAACGATGGGTGAACGAAAACGCTATTGATGCGTTAAATACTACAATTGAATAACAACTGAGCAGCATAACATGAGCAAGAAAGTCTGGTTATTGGATTTAATCATTAGCATCCTATTGCCATGGTTAATCTATGACCAATTACATGATAGAGGCTTTAGCGAAACGGCGGCGCTCCTTTGGTCTGCGCTTCCGCCCTTGGTGTGGAGTTTGGTTGAGCTCATCTGGCATCGCCGAATGGATATCATCTCTGGCGTTTCATTACTTGGTATTGTGTTATCAATCGGCGCCATGTGGCTCGGCGGTAGTCCTCGATTAATTTTGGTCCGAGAGTCGTTTATCACCGGTGCGTTAGGCGTGGTTGCGCTGGCAACATTATTGCTAAAAAGACCGGCGCTTTATTACTTAGCCAAGGCAATGGTCGCAAGAGAAGGGGAGGCTACTGCCAAACGGTTTGAGCAGCAAATGGAGAGCACAAATGCTAACGTTGCGATGCGAACATTAACCCTCGTCTGGGGGTCTGCAATGGTTTTTGAATGTGTTTTACGCGTTTGTCTAGCGTTTACTTTACCGTTAGAGACCGTGTTAATCGTATCTCCTGTCATTTTTTACGTCGTCATGGGCGGGTTAGCCGCATGGACCTTACTCTACCGTAAACACCTGAGAAAACAGGTGGGTCGATAATGGACAGCGCAAACTACCTAGCTTAGCTGCTACAGGTGTTTGTTGTTGCCTTACTAGGCCGAGAATGAGGGCAGTTTTGCTCTAATACCGGTTCACCATCAATAAACATAATGAGCTGGTCGGGTTCAAACTTTGTCCATGTTTCATTATCGGTCAGCGGAAGTGTCGCAATCACGGCAACTCTATCCGTTGGGGTCGTCACGGTACTAAAGTCGAAGGTGACATCTTCGTCTAATAGATGGGCGGTGGTAAATGGTGCTTTACGGACAATATAACTTAAGTTCGTGCTGCAATGTGCGAACATAAATTTGCCGTTTGACAAGATAAAGTTAAACACACCAAATTCAGCCAATGTAGACGTGATTTCTTTTAATTCAGCAAACAACACCTCTGAAGATGGCATTTTTTCATGTTTGCTTCGTAACTTTTCAAGTAAATAGCAAAAGGCTTGTTCGCTATCGGTGCTACCTACAGGCTGATAAAAATGGCCTTTACCCAGTTCTGGCGGTAGAGACTTTAAGTCCCCATTGTGGGCAAATAACCAATATTGCCCCCACATTTCGCGCTGAAATGGATGGCAATTCGCTAAAGAAACCACCCCCTGTGTTGCTTTACGAATGTGGGCAATTACATTAATCGATTTGATTGGGTAATGGTCGATAATGCGAGCAATAGGAGACTCACTTGCCGCCTGATAGTCTAAAAATAAGCGACAACCTGCTTCTTCAAAAAAGCCAATACCAAATCCATCGCTATGCTGATCAGTTACCCCTGCGCGCTGGCGAAACCCACGGAAAGAAAAAGCGATATCCGTTGGTACATTACAGTTCATTCCGAGTAACTGGCACATTTCTAGTCCTTTAATACAGTCTGGGATATTGCAAGACAAAGGTATTTAGAGGGGGAAATAGCCTATTTTACCTTTTCTAGACTTCTCCTAGTGCCTAACATCTTACCAGAAGACCAAGACTAAATATATGCCAATGCTAGCCTAGCATAAATAACCAATTGCTAATTGCAATCGTTAATGCTATTTAAATATTTAGATATAATCTCATCATCTGAAATAGTAATGATGGGGCAAGCGGGCCGTTGAAAAAAAAGTGTATATTGATAACCATTAAAAATGGTTCGGCAACATGTTTTTGTCTTTTATTTATTACGGATAGTATTTTTTGAAAGTAAATTGAAGGCTAATTAGCTATATTGTGATTGTATATTAAAGTTATATTTTCTTATGAGGCATGATATGAGAGTTTTTGTATTTGTTTTATTTTTAGTTTTTTCGAATATGGCGCGAGCTGTTCAATTGACTCCTGATTTGCTGCCTAAGGGTGTAACCATTAATGCAGGATCGGGTGGGTCTGATCAAGCAGTGCTAGTTGGAGTTGAAGCAATTGGTAGGCATGTGGTTAAGGCAAGTTATGTCGTAATTTCTTACTATGGCTCTCCTAGTGTGGCGGAATATCCGTTTAATGAAGGGGGTGCTGATGAGCCAACTACAGGAACGCCTGTATATAACTACTACATCAATTGCCAAAAGCAGACGTATAGTGATGCAGTTGATGGTGTAGACAAATGGGCATGGAAAAAATATAAAGAAGGGACTGCAAAACCTTGGACCGCAGCACCACAATATGGTGATGTCAAACTTCGTTTTCCAGAACAGTTTAAGAGGTTGTGTGACTTGACAAAGGACTGGTAGCTTTTGATTTAATAACAGTCTATGTAATAAGGTGGGGGGTAATTGATTGCATAAATGGTAGCTATTTTACAATGGCATATTATTATAAAATATAATGCGTGCGGATGAAAAATAAATTGATAATTCTTTATCTGATTAACGACAAATGTCCATCCGGTTTTAATTCAATTCGCATCCGGTTTTTTGCAGGGAGGAAGGTCAGAAAAGCGTTGTCTTGTCGAACAATCAGTGATTCTTCATCACCGGTTAAATAACGAAATCTAGCAATCGACAAGTTGGGCGTTTTGATTAGTGGGCGCAAAAGAAGAGCTTCGCCATTTCGCTCATCAATAAAGTCTAGTAGTAAAACGTCTGGTTTAACGAGTTTGTACTGCGTTTCTAATTGAGGTTGTGCTGTGAATACCGGGCTGTCTATTTTCGGCCCTTGTGGCGTGCTTAAGCGGGTTTTGTAGTAAGTCGAAGGGTCTGCGCTGCTATCACTAGGCACGCATTCATATACGCGCCAGTGATAGCCAGATAATGTCTTATCAAACACCGATTGAAAGCAAGGATCATTTAAAACGGGTTTCGCAGCCATCGCACTACTCCCCACTAAACAAGTCATTACTAGCAACCAGTGCTTTTTCATTCATTATCCTTTCGGTTCTTTACCCTCTGGCGGCTCAATCACTTCAGCGTAACCACATTCTTTCTGTGGGCACACTTTTTCCGTACCGCGACGTTTCGTGGTTTTAATCGTCAATACAGGCCAGTTACACTGCGGGCAGCTTTCTGCTATTGGCGGATTCCACGTTGCGTATTTACACGCAGGGTAAGTGTTGCAGCTATAGAACAATTTGCCGTAGCGGCTCTTACGTTCAATCAACGTGCCTTTGTTACATTCAGGGCAAGTTACCCCGGTGTCTTTTGGCTTCTCTAATGGTTCGATATGCTTACACGTTGGATAGTTCTTACAACCCAAGAATTTTCCATACTGCCCCGACTTGAGTACAAGTGGGCCTCCGCATTTCGGACACTCTCTGCCCTCTACTTCCACCGGATCTTCTGGCACTTCATTTGGGTCAGCATTCAAGCTTCTGGTGTAGTCACACTCTGGGTACGCAGAACAGCCAACAAATCTGCCGCGCTTACCAAAACGAATCGAGAGTTGTTTGCCACATTTCGGACAATTTTCGTCCAATGCCTCATGCGTTACTTCCGCACGAGTCAGGTTTTTCTTTTCTTCAACCTGTTTGTGGAAACCCTTCCAGAATTCCTGCATTACAGGAACCCAGTCGCGGTCACCATTCGAAATTTCATCGAGTTTGTCTTCTAACTTCGCGGTGAAGTTATAGTCCACATACTGTGTGAAATGTTCGGTGAGAAATTTATTCACCACTTCACCGGTATCAGTAGGGGTGAGGCGCTTTTTATCAACCAATACGTATTCACGATCTTTTAGCGTCGTGATAATGCTTGGGTAAGTCGATGGGCGGCCAATACCAAACTCTTCAAGCGCTTTAATCAAGCTCGCTTCAGTAAAGCGTGGAGGTGGTTGGGTAAAGTGCTGATCCCCATATAGTTTGTCGATTGGCAGTTGATCACCTTGTTCTAGCGGTGGCAACTTTGCATTGTCTTCGTCTTCTGCGTCATCTTCATCTTCTAGGTACACAGACATAAAGCCTGCAAATGCTAGAATCTGACCAGATGCGCGGAATAAATTACCTGCACCTACTTCAATATCAACGCTGGTGACATCAAATTTAGCAGGTGCCATCTGGCTGGAAATGGTACGTTTCCAGATCATTTCATACAGTTTGAACTGGTCTGGAGATAAGAACCCTTTTACCGCTTCAGGAGTTCGGAAAACGGAAGTTGGTCGAATTGCCTCGTGCGCCTCTTGCGCATTTTTTGCTTTACTCTTGTACTGTACCGGTGCTTTCGGCAAGCTCTCTGCGTCAAAATTCTTACCAATATAATGGCGAATTTCCTCAACCGCTTCGTTCGATAGCGTGACCGAGTCCGTACGCATATAGGTAATCAAACCAACTGGCCCTTGACCAATGTCGATACCTTCGTAAAGTTGCTGTGCGGCACGCGTCGTTCTATCGGCTGTTAGGCCTAATTTACGACCCGCTTCTTGAAGCATGGTAGATGTTGTAAATGGCGCGGCAGGAGAGCGGCTTTTGCGCTTTTTCTCTACTTGCGTAACAACAGCTGACTGGTTAGCTAGTTTTGCCAGTACTTCTTCATTAATTGCCGCACTATTAATATCAAACTGATCAAGCTTCTTACCTGCTAGTTGAAATAGCTTGGCGGAAAACTTGGTACGACCTTTGTGGCTATCTAGATGAACAGACCAATATTCTTGGCTTTCAAATGCACGAATCTCATTCTCACGTTCGCAAATCAGGCGAAGCGCAGGGCTCTGAACACGACCGGCAGACAGACCTTGGCGAATCTTTCTCCACAGTAATGGAGAAAGGTTAAAACCCACTAGGTAATCTAGCGCAGATCGGGCTTGCTGTGCATTGACTAGATCAAACGCAATATCTCGCGGATGCGCTACTGCATCTTTAATCGCCGTCTGGGTAATCTCGTGGAAAACCACGCGTTTAATCTGTTTGTTAACCGTAAGACGTTTGCCTTTTAAGATTTCTAGGATGTGCCAAGAAATCGCTTCCCCTTCGCGGTCCGGGTCAGTTGCCAGAAAAATGTTATCAGCCTCTTTGACCGCCTTTGCAATGGCGTCAACGTGCTTGCTATTTTTGGCAATGACTTGGTATTTCATCGCGAAGTCATTATCAACATCTACGGAGCCATCTTTGCGTACCAATCCACGCACATGGCCGTAAGATGCCAATACTTCAAACTCATTACCAAGATATTTCTTGATGGTCTTCGCCTTTGCCGGCGATTCTACAATCAGCAGATTAGCTGCCATGTTTATCCGTCGTCTTTCGATCTAGCCGCACTTGATGTGGCCCTCATGATGAGCCACTTTCCCTAATTTGTGCACGTGCTTTGAGCACGCTCTTTTTTTCAGTGTAACGGTATTACATAAATTTTCACAATGCCCTTATCGCGGCAGCGCACAAAAAATGTCTCTGAAAGGCTATTTTCGCCGCCGATAGCGACCACCAGGCAAGCTTTCGACCCAACCTTCTAGCTCAAGTTGCAATAAAAGAGGCATTAATTCTGCAATCGGTAGCTGACTTTTTAAGCTAAGCCCATCTAAGTCTACCGGGTCAAACGTTAGTCCCTCAGGGAAGCTTGGTTGCGTTAGCGAGTCTGGCGAAGTGAAGGTTTTTGCTGCGGGGCGAAGATCAATAGCTAGTTCTGACAAAATGTCATTGACGTCGTCGACTAATTTCGCACCTGACTTAATTAAATAGTGGCAACCTTTACTTTGCGGCGCATGAATCGACCCCGGAATCGCAAAGACATCTCTACCCTGTTCGAGTGCTTCTTTGGCGGTAATGAGTGATCCACTGCCCAGTGTGGCTTCTACCACCAAACAGCCTTTTGATAGTCCGGCGATAATTCGGTTTCGCTGTGGAAAGTGGCCTGCAAGCGGTTGGCTGCCTAAAGGGTACTCAGAAACAATCGCGCCGTTAGCAGCGATGCGATGTGCTAACTCTCTATTTTGTGCCGGATACACCCGGTCTAAACCGGTACCTACAACCGCCACAGTACTACCACGGCCTAACAAACCACCTTCGTGTGCGGCGGTATCAATGCCTGCAGCTAGCCCACTAATCACCGTTACCTTTTGCTGAGATAACGCCTCTGAAAAATGCCTTGCATTATCAATTCCAGAAGAGGTCGCGTGGCGGCTACCGACAATACCAATTGCCGTTTGGTTGAGCAAAGCGCGGTTGCCCTTGATAAATAATAGCGGTGGCGGAGCAGGGCTTTCGAGAAGTAGGGGCGGGTAGTCTGCATCTGCTAACGTCATGAGTGAATTATTGGGTTCACTCAGCCATGCCAGATGCGCATCCACCTTGTCCGTGCCTTGCCGTTCTACAATTGCTTTTGCAACTTTTTTGGGAACAACAGCTGATAGGGTTGATTCGGTTTGATCGACTGCAATAGCAGGGTCTTTAAAGGCTTTCAATAGTGCCAATAAATACGCCGGACCTAGGCCCGGCGTCAGCGTTAATCGAAGCCATGCTTCTTGTTCTGTCATGGTGCGCCTAAAATATCACCATCTTTAATTGGGCGAGAAGACTCCATGACTAAAGCGTATGAAATCTTTTCAAACGTTTTAAAGACCATCAAGGTACCCGCTTCTTCAGGAAGGGTTAGCAAATCAGGTTCTTTTTTGTCTTCTTTCAGGATTTTTCTTCCCGCATTGAAGACCTTCATCACGTGACCAACTTCCATGCCTGAAGACGTACCTTTATTGATAACGACCATATAGTACTGTGCACCTTCTGCCATGTCCGCATAGGTTTTTACTACGCGGGCACTGAAGCCTGGCTCAACAGGATGAGGAACATAGTTACGTAGTTCGGCTTGCGGTGCAGGGGTTAAGCGATCGCTCTGGCTAACTTCTCGTTCTGCTTTCACAATCGTTAATTTGCTAACTTCACCAGGAACATCTAAGCGTGCATCAGCGGCATAGATGGCTTCAAAACCCAAGTCGCTATCTTCTGCATCTTCGTCTGGGTTTTCCATCTCTTTACCTTGGCGGTAAATTTGCCAGATAGAGCCCTCTTTTGCATTTGCAAGGCCTGTTGCATAAATGTAATCAAATTGACCATAGCTTAAACGACCTTCTGCACCACCTGCGACGCGAGGAGAGTCTTTTAGTTCGTCTTCTTCAATTACCTTCGGTTGGGTCAGGAATGGGTCGATGACAGACGATGGAATCGCAGGGATTGCATCTTTATCCATGCCCTCAACCCGTACTTGCGGGCTAAGCTTAACAATGCCACCACTCATTTTTGCCCCGCGTGACCGAGACAAGCGAGGTTTCCCATTCACAAAATCTAGCGTGATTAAATCGCCTGGGTAAATCCAGTGTGGATTTTTAATATCACTTTTGTTGAGGTTCCATAATTCAGGCCAGCGCCAAGGCTGTTTAAGAAACTTGCCTGAAATCGCCCATAGCGTGTCGCCCTTTTTGACTGTGTAAGTCTGAGGGTAGCCATTTTTCAATGTCAGATCATCGGCATGAACACCGGCAATACTGACTGACATGAACAAAGAAACAAGTAACTTCCGCATGGGGTGCCCCGAAAAACGGTTTAAAATGGATTGCCTATTTTGTATGTGACTGCAGCAACTGTACAATAGCAGAAATCAAAATTTATCTAATTATGTCAGATAAATAGCATAATACTGCATGCATTTTGCGCCTTAGGCAACATTTGCCCAAGCTTAAATGCCTTAAATGGACAAAAAACATGGCCTTACTGAATATTCTTCACTATCCAGATGAACGTTTACATACCGTGGCAGCACCTGTCAAAGAGGTAAACGATGAGATCCGAAAAATTATTGATGACATGTTAGAGACGATGTACGAAGCCAATGGGATTGGCTTAGCTGCAACGCAAGTCAACATTCATCAGCGCATTGTGGTGATTGATGTGAGTGAAGATCACTCTGCCCCCATGGTGTTTATCAACCCGAAACTGACGGCGAAAACCGGTGAGCGGGTATATGAAGAAGGCTGCCTTTCGGTGCCCGGAATCTACGATAAAGTCACTAGGGCTGACACAGTAAAAGTGGAAGCATTAGATAAAAACGGTAAAACCTTTCATATCGATGCGGACGAAATTTTGTCGATTTGCATTCAACATGAAATCGATCACTTAGACGGCAAAGTGTTTGTCGAACATTTATCTCGTCTAAAGCAGGATCGCATCTTAAAGAAACTGAAGAAACAGCAGCAAAAAAATCTGTAATCGCTTGCTACTAACTCATTTAGATATTGATTGAAGTGTGAATCTACTATGCGAATTATTTTTGCAGGAACCCCTGTCTTTGCTGAAGTCGCCTTAAAAGCCTTGATTGATGCGGGACATGAAATTGTATTGGTTTTGACACAACCAGACCGACCTGCAGGTCGTGGCATGAAGCTAACGCCTAGTCCAGTAAAAGTGTGTGCATTAGCACATCAGATTGACGTATGGCAGCCATTGTCTCTAAAAGACGAAACCATCCAGCAGCAACTGGCCGCGCTAAATGCTGATGTGATGGTGGTTGCGGCGTATGGCTTAATTTTGCCGCAACTGGTGTTAGATATTCCTAAACATGGTTGCTTGAATATTCACGCTTCTCTATTGCCAAGATGGCGCGGTGCTGCGCCTATTCACCGCGCGATTGAGTCAGGCGATGCAGCGACTGGTATCACCATCATGCAAATGGAAGCTGGGCTAGATACTGGCCCAATGCTGTCTATTTATGAAACAGCCATCACAGATCAAGACACAACCGCACTGCTGCATGATCGTTTGGCTGAAATTGGTGGCAAAGCGATTGTGGAAACGCTGCCGAAATGGGTGAATGGTGAGATTCATCCAACTGTTCAGCCTGCTGAGGGGGTAACCTATGCTGCTAAAATTGATAAAGCAGAAGCGCTAATAGATTGGTCGCACGATGCTTCGGTGTTAGCCCGGAAAATTCGTGCATTAAACCCCGCACCTGGGGCTGCAACGAAGCTAGCGGGTGAATTATTAAAAATTTGGTTGGCCGAACCCACTGAAATGGCGCTTGCAGCTGGCCGTGTTCAACTAGATGGCAATGATGTATTCGTGGGGTGCGGTAAGGGTGCGTTACGGCTAGTAGAGGTGCAAAAGGCCGGTAGTAAGCGAGCGCCAGCGGCAGCCTTAGTGGCTGGTCAACAGTTGGTGAATGGTCTTCAATTAGGTGATTGAATTTTTTTCACTTAACCCAATCTAACCAGTGTGCCGCCGTTGCGGTTTATGGAGTAACAAACATGATTGGAAATTGGTTCAAGACGACATTACTGATGGCAGCTATCACCGCCTTATTCGGTGTCATTGGACTGTCACTCGGTGGAGCAACTGGTCTCATCATTGCTTTACTATTTGCGGGTGGGATGAACTTCTGGGCCTATTGGTTTTCAGACCAAGCGGTATTGCGGATGTACAATGCGCGCGAAGTTGACGCACATTCAGCCCCTCAGTTTTATGGAATGGTTGCCGAACTTGCGCAACGCGCAGGCTTGCCAATGCCTAGGGTGTACATCATTGACGAAGCGCAGCCTAATGCATTTGCAACCGGTCGAAACCCTGCGAATGCTGCCGTCGCAGCAACAACCGGTATTATGCGTTTGTTGTCTGAGCGCGAATTGCGCGGGGTAATGGCACATGAACTAGCGCACGTGAAGCATAGAGACACCTTAATTTCTACATTAAGCGCATCAGTCGCAGGTGCTATCAGCGCGATTGCTAACTTTGCCATGTTCTTCACCGGCGGTTCTCGTGATGACGAGCGCAGTGTAAATCCGATTGTAGCGATTCTGATTATGATTTTTGCGCCGCTAGCAGCAACGCTAATTCAAATGGCGATTTCACGTGCAAGAGAGTACGAGGCAGATCGCGGTGGTGCAGAAATTAGCGGTGACCCAGTCGCATTAGCTAATGCATTACAAAAAATTGAGCATTATGCGCAAGGTTATCAGATGCCGGCTGCAGAACAACACCCGGAAACTGCGCAGATGATGATTATCAATCCATTGTCGGGTAGCGGCATTACGGGCTTATTTAGAACTCACCCAGAGACCAGTGAGCGCGTTTCTCGCTTGATGCAGATGGCCGGGCGGTATTAAGTATTCGTGTTAACACACATAAAAAAAGGAACCCACTGTGGTTCCTTTTTTTATGCCTGAAGCGGTTGTACTTAGTTACGCGTTACTCTGCTTTCGCCATTACCACTGAGTACATTGACGCGATCCCCTGGGCGAATATCGTCATTACCTTCTTGTACTACCGCAATGGTACGACCATTGTCTAGTAAAATGGTAATTTCTAGCCCGTTTGATTGGGTGGTGTTTTTCTCGATCGAGTTTCCTACAATCCCACCCAGAATCGATCCCACTACACCGCCGACAATTCGGCCGTCACCGCCGCCAACATGGCTGCCAGCAATCCCACCAACCACTGCACCTCCAAACGTACCGACACCAGAGTTGGTGCCTTCTAGTTTTACTTGGCGCACACTTTTTACAACACCCGTCTCCACCGTTTGAATGCTTCTTGCACTATTGCGGCTATACACATCGCCCGATTTGCTGGTGGTACAACCGGTTAGCAAAAGGCTGCTTGCTAGCATTGCGCTCATTAAAATAGAGAGAGGGCTTACGTGTTTCATGGGGGGGCTCCTGCTAATGTGTACCAAAAGCCAGCCAAACTGCATAGGACCAAACCGCTATCGCCACAATGAGTGTCATCAAAACGGCGGCACTGCCTAAATCTTTGGCTAGTTTTGCTAAATCATGTCGGTCGGGTGAGGCTAAGTCGACCACCGCTTCTACGGCAGAGTTAAGTAACTCAACCACTAACACTGCTAGTGTCGAAGCTAATAAAGCCAGTTTAACGGGAATACCGACTGGTAACCAGATACCTAAAGGTAAAAGAATTATAAGTGCGATAATTTCTTGGCGAATGGCTGCTTCACGCTGCCAGCCGGCTTTTAAACCATCAACAGAATAACCAAATGCATGAATTAATCGGGTAAGGCCGGTTTTTCCGGGTTTCATGAAATCACCACGTCGTATTGTTCTTGCCCATATTGCGTTTCTACTTGCAGACGAATTGGCTTACCAATAAAGTCGGCCAATTGTGCCAAGCTTTGAGACTCTTCATCCAAAAAGAGTTCAATCACCGCTTGGGACGCAAGCACACGATACTCTTTTGCATTGTATTGTCGTGCTTCTCTCACTACTTCACGCAAAATCTCGTAACAGATGGTTTGGGCCGTTTTAATTTGACCTCTGCCTTGGCAGGTTGGGCAGGGCTCACAAAGAATGTGTGCGAGGCTTTCACGCGTCCGTTTACGTGTTAATTCAACTAAGCCTAGGTTAGTAAACCCATTAATTGTGACACGCGTACGATCCCTAGACATCGCTTTGGTCAGTTCCCCCAGCACGGTTTCACGGTGCTCTTCGCTTTCCATATCGATAAAGTCAATTAAGATCATGCCACCTAAGTTTCTTAGACGTAATTGGCGGGCAATCGCTAGCGTGGCTTCCAAGTTTGTCTTGAAGATAGTGTCATCAAAATTGCGTGTGCCAACAAAACCACCGGTGTTGACGTCAATCGTCGTCATTGCCTCGGTTTGGTCGATGATGAGGTAACCGCCAAACTTCAGGTTGACGCGTCGAGACAACGCTCTTTCAATTTCCGCTTCAACGCCATAAGTTTCGAAAACAGGTCTTTCCCCTGCATAGTGGCTGATTCTTTCCAACACGCCGGTGACAAACTGCTCGGCAAAGTCTTGCATCTTTACAAAAGTCTCGCGCGAGTCGACGCGGATAACTTTGGTTTCTGGGTTCACAAAATCACGTAATACCCGTAATGGCATAGAAAGATCTTGGAACAATAAGGTTTTGCTGGCAGATTTTCGGGAAGATTCTTGGATGCTTTCCCAGATCTTTTGCAGATAAGTAATATCTGATTTTAATTCTTCATCGGTCGCAGTTTCTGCGCTCGTACGTAAAATATAACCATGCTGATTATTGCTTGGTAGCAAATTGGTGAGGCGTTCTTTTAGGTGCTCTCGTTCACTATCGTTGCCAATGCGCTGAGAGATGCCAATATGATGCTCTTGCGGCAACAAGACTAGGTAACGACCCGCTAATGAAATTTGCGTCGAGAGTCTTGCCCCTTTTGTACCAATGGGGTCTTTAATCACTTGGACAAGCACCGTTTGTCCTTCGTGAAGTAGCTTTTCAATCCGAAGGTCAGGGTCTGGGTGGTGGCGTTGTTCAAATAGATCAGCAATATGAAGAAAAGCGGCTCTTTCTAAGCCAATCTCGATGAATGCAGATTGCATGCCTGGCAGGACTCGTCGAACTTGTCCTAGATAAATGTTACCGACTAAACCACGTTGCGCTTCGCGTTCAATATGTAATTCTTGGACGATGCCATCTTCCATGACTGCGACGCGCGTTTCCTGCGGCGTAACGTTGATCAGAATTTCCTGGTTCATAAGATTGGATACCCAAATTGCGCTAGTAATTGACCGGTTTCAAATAAGGGTAAGCCCATCACCCCTGTATAACTGCCTTCTAAGTGAGAAACAAATAGTGCGGCTAAGCCTTGAATGCCATAGCCTCCCGCTTTATCAAACGGTTCCCCACTTTCAATATACTGCCGTATTTCTGTTTCAGATAAATGCCTGAAATAAACGGATGTCACTACATTTTCGACGACAGTTTGTTTGCCATTTGTAACGGCAACTGCTGTCATGACTTCATGAGACTGGCCGCTATAATTGCTCAGCATGGCCATTGCATCCGCCGCATCGATGGGTTTGCCTAGAATATTGCCATTGGCAACGACACTCGTGTCTGCTGCAAGTAACAAACTATGATTCTCCCCGGTGACATTTCGCATGCGCCAGCCTGCTTCTGCTTTTTCTTTCGCCATGCGAATCACGTAGTCTGCCGCACTTTCAGACTCGAAAGGCGTTTCATCAATATCGGGTGCAAATGCGGTGAAAGGTACGCCAATTTGAGTAAGCAACTCACGTCGTCTTGGGCTGTTAGATGCAAGAAAAATGGCGGGTTTTGAACTCATGAAGATAGGATTCTGTTGGTCAAAACCTTGAGTCTGCATGAGAATGCCTATTGAAGGCAATAGAAGCGACTCAATGAAAAAGGAAAAGAAGTTCGCCGATAAGCCGGGTTCTGTAATTCAATGCATCTTACGACACATTAAACTGACAATCATTCCTCTAGGCCTGTCATTGCTAACAGGCTCAAGCAACCTACCCGCAGACTCGGGGGGCCCCTTCAACGCCTGCCTATTTGGTCTTGCTCCGGATGGGGTTTACCCTGCCAGTACATGTTGCCACGACTGCGGTGCGCTCTTACCGCACCTTTTCACCCTTACCTGATCCTCTTTCGAGGCCATCGGCGGTTCAGCTCTCTGTTGCACTTTCCGTCGTCTTTCAACGCCCGGCCGTTAGCCGGCATCCTGCCCTACGGAGCCCGGACTTTCCTCCCCCAATGTAAACATTGGCAGCGATTGTCTGGCGAACTTCTATATTAATTTTAGCACGAAGTAGGGGGCCAAGTCTTTGCAATTTGTTATTAAGAATTGGTGGTGTGACTGTGCTAGACTGAATCATGAGTCACCTCTATTTATGTTTTACACAAAGGTTTTGCTGTGAGTAGAGATACCCCTGATGAGCAAGTTGAAGCTAATTTGCTGAATGACCCCGATCTTGAGGCATCGTTTGATGAGTTAGGGAGACCATCGACATCGCCGGTAGACGCACCTGTTCAAAACGCCCCTGCAAAACCCTCTGCGGTGGAAGAGCGACGCGTCGCTCAACGTAAAATGTATGTGACAAGGGTGCTGGTGCTGCAACAGAATGGACGTCTCTTTGAAGGGAAGTCCATCGATATTTCAGAGTCTGGATTATCTGTAATCGCACCATTTAACCTAGTCGCAAACGAGTATTGCCGGATGAGGCTAGAACTGATCGGTGTGAAAACAAGAGAGATGTTAGAAGTGGACGCAAAAATTGTTTACAGCGTCTATCAGTCAACAAAAGGCTTTAAAGTGGGCATGCAATTTAATAACTTGCCGGATGCCCAGAAAAATTTAATTCGACAGTTTATCAATACCTTGTCTAAATAAAAAATGGCCGGCAATTTGCCAGCCATTTCTATCATCACCACATTTGATTTATTTCAATTTCCAGTGGACTTGCTCACCCGCTCTTAGCGGGATTAGTGCATCGTTACCGTATGGCAAACTATCTGGAATCGTCCAGCTTTCTTTCACTAGAGTGATCGTTTCGGTATTTCTTGGTAGCTGGTAAAAGTCTGGACCGTTGAAGCTCGCGAAGGCTTCTAGTTTGTCTAACGCATTGGCCGCCTCAAATGCTTCTGCATATAGCTCAATTGCCGAAAGTGCGGTGTACATACCCGCACAGCCACAACTTGCTTCTTTTGTATGTTGGGCATGTGGTGCGCTATCTGTACCCAAGAAGAACTTCTCGCTACCTGAAGTAGCTGCTTCTACTAAGGCGACACGATGTTTTTCACGTTTCAGCACAGGTAAGCAGTAGTGGTGTGGGCGAATGCCGCCAGTAAAGATTGCATTGCGGTTCATTAACAAATGGTGAGCAGTGATGGTGGCGGCAATATTGGCAGGCGCTTCCATCACGAATTCTGCTGCGTCAGCTGTGGTGATGTGTTCAAACACCACTTTTAGCTTAGGATATTTTGATAGTAGCGGCACCATCACGCGGTCGATAAATACTCGCTCACGGTCAAAAATATCAATGTGGCTATCCGTTACTTCACCATGAACCAATAGCGGCATACCTGTTTCTTGTAAAGCAGCTAATGCATCCTCACATTTTGCCAATAAATCTGTTACACCCGCGTCCGAGTTGGTGGTCGCACCTGCTGGGTATAATTTCACGGCTTTCACAATACCGCTTGCTTTTGCTTTACGAATTTCATCCCCAGTCGTGTTATCGGTTAGGTACAACACCATGAGCGGATCAAATGTCATTCCTGCGGGCACTGCCGCCAAAATGCGCTCGCGGTAAGCGATTGCCGCCTCGGTGTTGGTGACTGGCGGTTTTAAGTTCGGCATAATGATTGCACGAGCAAACTGAGCTGCTGTATGAGGTAATACCGCTTTTAAGGCTTCGCCATCACGAACGTGTAAATGCCAATCATCCGGGCGAGCAATAACGAGTTCCATTGTTGATCCTTGTGACTAATAAGTTGGCGAAAAGGTTATAGACCTAAGCGCTTATTGAGGTTGGCAATACGGCTCGCATCCCCAATTAAAATAAGAGTGTCTAATGCGATAAGCTGAGTCTGTGCGGGCGGATTAAATTGATGCGCTCCGCCTGAGGCCGGTAAAATGGCGACTAATGACACGTCTGGCTCATGCAATATATGCAAATCGGCAAGCGTCTTTCCAATCACCGGAGAGCCAGATGGAATCTGTAGTTCCTCGACCCTAATCGTTTGGTTCGACATGCCAAGCATCATGTCGAGAAATGTTACCACAGATGGACGTACCATTTCAGAGACCATCCTTAGTCCCCCAATGATGTTCGGCATCACCACGCTATCTGCGCCCACTTGTTTTAATTTCTTTAAAGAGCTTTCTTCTACGGCTTTCGCAATGATGCGAATGTTAGGGTTTAGGCCTCTGGCGGTTAGCACCACAAACAAATTGTCCGCATCATGGTGAAGGGTGGTGATTAAACCGGTTGCTCTTTCTACGCCCGCAGAAATCAACACGCTTTCGTCCGTTGCATCACCTTGCAAACAAAGAATCTGCGGGGAATCGATTTTCTCTAGGCGAGCAGGATCGTTGTCTATGACCACGAATTTTTGTTTGGTTTTTTTCAACTCATCAATGGCGTATTTTCCGGTTTGGCTATTTCCACAAATAATAATGTGCTGATTTAGTTCGGAAATTGCGCGTTCGATGGTCATTTTTTTTAGTGCCTTTCTAATATCACCTTCTAACAGGGAAGTAATAAAGCCTGTAATGCTATACACCATGACGCCCGATCCAAAGAGGATGAGCAGCATGGTGTAGAGGCGTCCTGAGTCACCTAGTGGGTGCGTTTCACCATAGCCAATAGTGGCTAAAGTGATGATGGTCATGTAAAGGCTATCAAAAAAAGACCAGCCTTCAAGCAACATATAACCAAATGTGCCCAATAAGACCAAACTAACTAATAAGCCATTAAACCAAAGAATTTTCCGATAAATCGGATGCTTCCACATTGCCAGAAAACGGTCTCGCTTTTTGGCCAGATAACTCGGCTTTTCCTTTGTTTGCGATTTAGGGGTATCCACTGTGTCTCTATTTGAGAATTGGCAAAATTAAAGAATTTTTACATTCTGCCGATATTTTAATCAGGGCAGGCCGTGTGCATTTGTATTTTAGCGGTTGTAGAAATGCTTAAACATCTTATTTATCTAGAAATAGGCTTGCTGACAAGTAAATAACCGCCTTTTTTGTATTTTCCTGATTCTTTTACAAGTCGGGAGGGCTATATGAAAATTCATGTCATTGAACAAACCTATCAAATTCAAACAAGCACCCGGCAGGTAAAGCCGATTGTCTCTAGTTCTACCGACACCACTGATTTGGTGGTTGATTCTGATCGCGATCAAACCGGACAAGAAAAAGACCCCGATGGTCGCCGATATCGCGAACGTCGGCAACGGCAGGAAAAAATAGCCAAAGAAAGACGATCTGGATTTGATCGTCGTAGCGGTCGCTACTACGCGACCTTCCTGATAAAAGTGTAAACCCTCTTTTAACCCCGTTTTGCTTGTGGCATCATGGCGCTGGCTTTCTGTGCATGCGTACGGAATAAATTTTAGGGCAATTCTTTATTTTGATTTATTTAGACGAATGATGATGACCAATAAAAAACCAGCTGGAATCCTAGTGAGTAGTGTGTTGTTAATTTGTGCGACAACAGCTTTTGCTGGTCCTGCTGAAGATGAAGTAAGACATGCACAACTCTGGCACGAAATGAAGTTAAACGAAGCCAGTGCGACACAAGAGCAGTTAGAAGATGCCGAAGATGATTTGCAAAAAGCAAAAAAACGCCTGCAAGATGCACAAAAATCATTTGACGAAGCGACCCAAAAACGAGATTTAGCACTCAAGAAAAATCAGGATGCGCAAGCTGCGATTAAAGCAGCGGATAGTCGTTTAGATAAGGCATGGTCCGTCATGGATCAACAGAAAAAATCGGTTGGAAACTAAGCAACTGTGCTTGCTGTTTTTACCCGCTTTATTATTTTACTCGCTGGTTTATTTGGCTTTGTGGTGATTTATAGCCATTTGTTCAAACCGGAGTGGAAAGTAAAAATCAGAGCCCAAGTGAATAGAATCGCTTGGGCATTTGTTCTTCTCAGTGTTGTTTATATTCTGACGCATTTGCATCTAACGAGTTTGTAAACTGCGAATGACTCATTCGCAATTTACTTTGCTTAGCGATGCGCCTGCTAAAGACTTGGCTAGGGTGCGTAATTGCGTGCTTTTTGCTTCGTCTAGTTTTCTAAAATTCATGCTCCACACGCGGCTAATCGGCTCTCTTGGTCTCACAATGGCACTCTTCACCCCTTGCGCTTGTAGGCTGGTCAATTGTTTTTCAGCTGCTTCTTTGCTAGAAAAGATACCTAATGAAATGGCATTTTGCCATTTACTGCCATCTTGAATGATGAAGTAGTCTGTCACTTCAAAGGCTTTTAACTGATCCGCTTTCTTTTGTGCCAACTCTGCAGATCCTTGAGGTGGAATGTATACCCAATATTTACTGGCGGTTTCAACTGCTACGGGACGTAGAGGGGTAATTTTTGCTGTTCTTAAATTTTGACGAAATGCATTCCAGTCTGGGTCATTTAGGTTCGTCAATGTAAAACATGCGACTTCTTTGCTGGCGGTTTCTGCGACGACTGGCGAGGTAGGCGTTGGTGCACTCGCAGGTTGTTCTATTGGTGCACTAGCAGGCACTTCAACTGATGCGGGTTCTTCTTTGGACGCAGGAATCTCGGACTCTGCAATCACCCTTACCTGTGATGCGTGAAGTTCGGTTGATGTAGGGTTCTTCGCTTCAGGCTTTCTGCCAAATTGATACCAACCAAATAATCCCAGGTTTGCTAATAAAGCAAAAACAAATAGTTTTTTCATTCTTTGCCCATAGAAGAATAAGCATGTTGTGAGATGACTGCCAAGCCATCTAAAACAAGGTGTTCTACGATTGTAACTGGTAATGATAAATGCGGGGCAATGATATTGGCATCACCGCCAGATAGCATGCACATTCCTGGTGGAATGCCATCATTTAGCATCTGATGGGCGATTTGCATAATGGCGCCGGCAATGGCTTGTACGGCGCCAGTGTAAAGCGCGTTGCCCGTATTGCTTGGGTAGTTTGCAAAACCACCTTCTTGTAATGGTAGCCCCGCCGTGCCTTTGGCCAAACTTTGGCGCATGAGATGCAAGCCCGGCACAATGAAGCCACCTCTAAATGCGCCTGACTCATCTAACGCATCAATCGTCACCGCTGTACCCGCATTTACCACCACTACATTTCCCTCATGCGCAGAACGCGCAGCAATGAGTGATAACCAACGATCTGCACCTAGTTTATTGGGGAAATCATAGCGATTAATGACACTGGCTCTTGCCGTTTCACTCACGACCCACTCGATCGTGTGATGAGAGGATTGATTGATCTTCTCTTGGAAATGCGAGGTCGATACATTGCTACCTTTGATCAAGGTGGCCTGATCTAAAATAGGTCGATATTTGTTGAGCCAATCAGCGAGTTCATCGTGTTCAATGAGCCCTTTTTTATGCCACACCCCCACGGCTAAATCGTACATGCCCCACTTGATACGGGTATTGCCAATATCAAATAGCAAGGCGTAAGGGGATTGAATCTTCACGATGCTCTCCGTAGAGAAACATCTCCCGCATGAACAATTTCTTCGCCGTGTGGCGTCCGTAAAACAAGGGCGCCATCCGCATTCACGCCGGTGACGATACCTTGCAAAATCGTCGTGGTATTTTGCATGATAGAAACGGGTTGGTTTTGCCAAGCATGCAAAGATTCCCATTCAGACTGAAACGCCGCAAACCCCTTTTCTGTAAATACCTTGAGCACCGAATGTAATTCATCTAACAAAATCGCCAAAATGGCATTACGAGACGGTGGGTGGGAGAAGTGTTCAGATAGGTCCGTCACCGACTGGGCAATTTCTTCTCTTTGTTCTGCGGTCAGGTGAACATTAATGCCAATGCCAATAATGGTTTGAATGGGGCCTAGCGCATCCCCCTGCGTTTCAATTAGCATGCCGGCCAATTTTTTATTATGGATTAAGATATCGTTTGGCCATTTTAGCTGGGCGCTAGTTAGTCCGACGCGATGCAAGGCGCGTGCGATTGCAACGCCAGTCGCTAAGCTAAGTCCAGACAGTCGGGCAATGCCAAAAGGGAAATCCCAACGCAGGCTAAACGTTAAGCTGCCCCCAATGCTACTTGTCCACTGACGTCCTCTGCGCCCTCTCCCTTGGGTCTGACATTCCGCGAGCAGGCAACTACCATGCTCAAAATCATCAGGATGCTGCAGCATCCAAGTATTGGTTGAGTCGATGACCGGTAACACGGTGACGCTGCCGGTTTCTTGTCTTAGCGATTGTATTTGCGAGGCATCCAGCCAATCAATGGATGTCGCTAACCGATACCCTTTACCGTGGATTCGTTGGATGTCTACACCAAAGGTTTTTGCCTGTTGCAACGTTAGGGAAATATTCGCCCGGCTGATTTGAAACATTTCAGCTAAATCCTCCCCTGAAACAAACTGGGTTGCATTTAGTTTCTTGAGGATGTCTAAAAGTAGGGGTTTAGGGCTGCTATTCATCTGGCTACTGTGTGGCTGGTGGATTGGGTCATGATTCAACTGTTGTCGGCAGTTACGGAGTGCTCATTGGTTGCAATCATTTTATCGAGTAACTCGGCAACGGCGCCTTCGATCACCATGGATCGACCTGTGGAGGTAGACATTAATGCAAGGGTGACCTCTGCTCGGATTACTTCTTTTCCGCTATCTTTAAATACCATCTGCTGAGCAACAGAAATATGCCGGCGATTATAAGCGCTTACTTGGGTGAGAAGTACGAGTTCATCGTGCATAGACGCTGCACGTCGATAATCAATATTGATATTCACAACGACGTAGGCTTCTCCTGCCTGATCTAACTGACGTAGATCGACAAACTCTTGAAATAAAGACCAACGGCCTTCTTCCATGAACTCAAGGTAGCGAGCATTGTTGACATGGCCATAACCATCTAAATGGTAACCACGGATTGTAATGGGCAATTTATGCATAGAAAGAAAGGCTTACTTCTTTGTGGTTTTCTTTGGGGCCGCTTTTTCGCTCGTTAATGCGCTTAAGAGTTTATCGACCTTCTTGGCGTCCGTTTCGCCGTTGAAGTTAACGATTGTCAACTTGCCAATGCCTTTTTTTAGATCATCTCTAAAATCAAACACCGCGCCAAGAATCGTTAGCTCCTTTTTTTTTACTTCCTCAGAAAAGACATTTTTCGCGGCTTTAACCTGATTATGAACATTAAACACTACGTTTTGAGTGATGTCGTTCTTTTTATCGATCGTCAGCGAGTTAAGCTCTTTTTTGATTGCGTTTGATTCCGAAGAGTAATCACCCATCGCCGCTTTTACTGCCCCGCACGCAGAGTGGCCAACGAAAATCAGCAACGGTGTTTTTAAATGATGGACGCCATATTCAATGGAGCCTTGATTGCTAAAAAACTGATTACCAATATTTCTGACCGTGAATAAGTCACCTTCCGGTGTTTGGTCAAACGCGGTACTTTGTACGCGCGAATCGGCACAGGTAACCACGGTGGCTCGTGGATACTGACCTTCTTTGATGGGGTCAAAGAAACTAGCTGGGTGAGACTTCATGTAACTGGTATTGTCATTAACAAGGTTTTTGACAATTGCTTTGAGTTGCTCTTCTTCAGAAAGCTCCGTTTTGCCTTGCGCAGGCGCCACTAGCGTCATGATTTTGGGCGCTGCGGAGGCTGGCTTTTCTGCGGTTGTTTTTGGCTTTGCCACGACAGGCGGTTTGGTTGCTGGTTTGGCAGGTGCTTTTTTCGGTGTGGCAGGTTTGGCTGGTGCTGTACTTGGTTCTTTTACTGGAGTCGGCGGACTAATTTTACACGCGACATTAAAGCGTTTTTCGTCCACAGAGCCTGGCACAATGGGCTGCGCCTTATCATCGCCATTTTGGCGCTTAATTTCCTGATCCGCTAAATCATAATAGACACTGAGTAGCGGAGTTTGTGTTCGTTTGTCACAAGCGTATTGCATCTGAATCGCGAGTGTTTTAAAGAAAAAGTCGCCAGGATCTGCTTGTTTAGGTCTGCTATAACGCTCTCTTGTCCAAACCTTGGCGACCATCCCTTTGGTTTCTTGGGTGGCCTCATCTAGATAAAGCGTCATTTCATTATTGCTATAAATGGCTTTCCAAGCCGCATTGGCAGAAAAGCTCGTAAATAGTAACGATGCAAGAATGAATCGGCGCAGCATAAAAAACCTCAAGACAACGGTGATGGCGTGGTTTATGTAATGACGCTTAGTGCTTTACTGCCGCCATGGCAACACCAAACCCCATAAATACACCACCTGTCACTCTGTTAAATAACTTAATAATCGGTGCTTTTTGCAAGTGTACGGCCACTTTGCGACCACTTGCTGCATACACAAAATACCAAGCCACTTCTACCACTGCAAATGTGGTTAACAATATGGAAAACTGCCCGAGTGCAGGGTGATGTGTATCAATAAACTGTGGGAAAAAGGCTGCCGCAAAGACAAGTGCTTTTGGATTACTTGAAGCAATCAGAAAACCTTGTTTGAATAAGGCACTTTTGCTGCGCTTACTTGGCGTAAATTGGGTGCTAGCTTCTGTTGATCCATCTGCTGGAACCGGTGAACGCCAGCATTTGTATCCAAGCCAGGCAAGGTAAGCCGCGCCTATCCAGCGAAGCGTATCAAATACGACTGGCCACGCTTCTAGTAATGCGCCTAAGCCGGCGGCAGAGATGCTGAGCATTATCAGTAGGGCGGTCATGCAACCTAGCATCGTCGCCATTGAGTCTTTGAAACCATGGCGAACACTGTGTGTCATGACTAAAAGCATGTTGGGGCCGGGGGTTGCTGAAATGACAAAGGTTGTCATGAGAAAAAGCCACCAAGTTTCTACCTTCATTTGTCATCTCCTGATCTATACCTCTTTATCATACGACATTCTTTATCAGAATGCGTGTTCTGGCCGGATAAAACGATAGAGAAGTCGACGTAATGATTTAAATTAAGCCTTTTAAGGTGAGTTCTCTTTTTAGGTAGGCATAGAAAATCGGCGCAGCAATCACGCCTTGTAAACCAAAGATCGCTTCCATGACGAGCATGGCGAGCAAGATTTCCCAAGAGGCCGCATGAATGCGATGGCCAATGATTTTAGCGTTAAGGAAGTATTCAAGCTTATGAATAATGACCAAATATGCTAGTGAGGCAATTGCAATTTGAGGCGAATGACTCATGCTCACAACGACAATAATGGTGTTGGAGGCGAGGTTGCCAAGCACAGGGATTAAACCCAATAAGAAGGTCAGAATGACCATGGTTTTCACCAACGGTAATTCAATACCAAACAGCGGAAGTAATACCGCTAAATACACCGCTGTGAGTGTTGCGTTTACCGCCGCAATTTTAATCTGGGCAAATACCACATTCCTAAATGAACTCGAAAAGCGTTGTAAGTGTTCAAGAATGAGGCTGCCCAATGGTCCAAGTGGCTTTGGTCTCACCATATCTTGCAATGCGATCAACGCGCCAATAATCATGCCGACCAGTACTTGAACAAGCACCACGCCAATTTCTTTGCCGATGAGTTGCAATTCATCTGCGTGCTCTCTTAGCCAGTTAGTGATGGTGCTTTTTAGTTCGTTAATATCAACGGGGATGTAACCATACAAAAACTCAGGGATAAAGGTTCTCGATTCCGAAATAATCGAGGCCATTTTCTGGAGAAGATGGGAGACATTGCCGCTGCCACCTTTGATGACGAGAATAAAACCAAATCCAAAGAGCGCCAAAATCGTGATGATAGCGGTTGCGATCATGGCAACAACGAGTAATTTGGCTTTCCCTGTTTCTAAGGTCCCTCGCCAAAATCTTGGTGCGAGCATGGCAACTAGCTCATGTACTAACAAACCGCCAAGTAATGCGGGTAACAACCTAAGTTTGACGACGAAAAATAAAATAACAATCGCAACTAAAAAGTCGATGGGGACAAGGGTTTTAGGTTTGTTTAACATGTATTTGACGTATTTCACTAAACATTAGCAGGCATAATAGCCTCAAAATCAAAGGTTTGTTATAAAAATCAATTGCCTAACTGCTTTTTCTTACCTATTTTGATAAATATGGGTAGTATGAGCGTTATACAAGACTTAGTGTCTTTAGAGTACGTGGATACGTGTGTTACTAGAGAGTTTCTGAATGGCTGTTAATGACCTGATGCCGCTACGCCGGCAAGACTTTGAAATTGGGAAAGTTTTGCAGTGGCCTGTATTTGATAGAGATCATAAGCTTCTCTTGAAAGAAGGGCAGTTGATTCAGTCTGAGCGTCAGTTAGAGACCTTGCTGAAACTGGGGATGTATCGAGACTCTCGTTGGAAGCCTGGACGGTTTGTTCGACCTGATGTCGTCGATGATGAAAAAACGCATGAGCCAGCAAAGCAAGATAAGTCTAGCTTTATTTCGATAGAGCAAATTCCTTTTAAACTAGGTGATACCTTACAGGTGCTACCTTCTGCTGATGATGCTAATCCTTACTACGTCAAACTATTTGGCCTATATGATAAAGGTAGCGTCATTATTTCGACTCCATCAGCTAATGGCAGCCTGGTTTTATTGCGAGAAGGGCAACCCTTTCGTATTCGCGCCTTTCTTGGGCGCGCGATTTACTCATTCGATACCTATGTAGTGAAAAGTGTACTGACACCATATCCTTATGTGCATCTCAAAATCCCTGAAAAAGCGCAGGTGATTAATGTACGTAGTGCTAGTCGCGTGAACGTAAATATTGTGGCTTCGTTTGAAATGCTCGATGAGGATTTTAATTCAAGCAAAAACGCGTGCTTGATTTCAGACATTAGCTTGCATGGTGCAAGATTAAATATGATGAAGAAAGTCTGCGAAATAGAGCAGCCGATTACGTTGGCTTTTCGTGTCAATGTGCTGGATACGGATCACTATATTTCGTTAGAGGCAACGGTAAAAAGTATCAATGTGAATGATGCCGAGAAACAACCGATTGCTTTAGGCGTGAAGTTTGGTGAAGTCCAGTTTATCGATAAGTTGGTGATTCAAAACTTCCTTAACCAAAAGCTACTTGCCGAACGGGCAGAGGCCTAGTTGTTTTCTTGGGGTGAAATCCTTCTTATTCCTGTGTAGAATCAGTCAAACTGCTTGGTAATTTAGCTAAGCAGTTTTTTGCCTTTTTAGGCATCCTAATTGTTAATCCTTCAATGCTACGGAAGCACTATGGACGTTCAACAGTATATGCAGCAACTCGGGCAAGCTGCCCGTAATGCCTCCCGTGTGATGGCACGGGCCGAGACCATGCAAAAAAATCGTGCGTTAATCGCGGTTGCCAAAGAAATTGAATTGGCTAAACCCGAACTGATTGCAGCGAACCAAGCAGATGTAGATGCCGCTCGGGCAAATGGGTTGGACCCCGCGATGGTGGATCGTCTGATTTTGTCAGAAAAAGCCATTGCAACCATGATTGAAGGCTTGCATCAGATTGTGACCTTGGCTGATCCAATTGGCGAAATTACCGATATGTCTTACCGCCCAAGCGGTATTCAAGTCGGCAAAATGCGTGTGCCACTTGGCGTGATTGGTATCATTTATGAAGCCCGTCCGAATGTGACCATCGACGCGGCTGCATTGTGCCTAAAGTCTGGTAACGCGACGATTCTGCGTGGTGGTTCGGAAGCGATCCGTGCGAACCAAGTGCTGGCGAATTGTATTCGTAAAGGCTTGGAAGCTGCAGGCTTACCTGGCGATGCGGTGCAAGTGGTGGAAACCACCGACCGTGCGGCAGTGGGTATGCTAATTACCATGCCGGAATACGTGGATGTGATTGTGCCTCGTGGCGGTAAGGGCTTAATTGAACGGATTAGCCGTGAAGCACGCGTGCCGGTGATTAAGCATCTTGACGGTATTTGCCATGTGTATATCGACGACGAAGCGGATATTGCTAAAGCATTGCCAATTGCTGATAACGCCAAAACACATCGTTACGGTACCTGCAATACAATGGAAACTTTGCTAGTTCACCGCAGCGTGGCTGATCAAGTATTGCCAAAGCTGGCTGAACTATATAACAGTAAATCAGTTGAGCTTCGTGGATGTGAATTGACGCTATCTGTCTTAACGACCATTAAAGCTGCGACAGAAGAAGATTGGGGAACCGAGTATTTAGCGCCAATCTTGTCTGTAAAAGTGGTTTCTGGGTTGGATGAGGCAATTGACCATATTAATCAATATGGTTCTCATCATACCGATAGCATCGTGACGGAAAACTATACCAAAGCTCGCCGCTTTTTAAGAGAGGTGGATTCTGCATCGGTGATGGTCAATGCCTCTACCCGCTTTGCTGATGGATTTGAATATGGACTAGGGGCGGAAATTGGTATCTCTACCGATAAAATCCATGCTCGCGGACCAGTTGGCTTAGATGGCTTAACCAGCCAAAAATATGTGGTGCTAGGAGACGGCCATATCCGCCAATAATGCCGCATGGTTGCCGGTAACAGGGGTCTTTGGTGGTACCTTTGACCCCATGCATCTGGCTCACCTTCGCATTGTTCGCGCCCTAAGAGATGAACTGCAATTACACGAAGCGGAAGATTGCATTCGGGTCATCCCTACGGGGTTTCCTCCCCATCGTGCGCAGGCGGTTGCGAGTAACGAGCAGCGCCTTGAGATGTGCCGGTTAACCATTGGTAACGAACCGGGGTTGTTGTTAGACGACCGTGAGCTAAGGCGAGATCGGTTTTGCTACACAGTGGAAACCTTAGCAGAGTTAAGAGGTGAGTTGGGAGCGTCTGCGCCCATTGTTTTCTTGATGGGTGCGGATTCGCTGACGCATTTTCATACATGGCATGATTGGCGACACATACTAGATTTAGCGCATTTAGCCGTTGCGGCAAGGCCAGGATCTGATTTAACCCATGGTTTAAATCCAACGGTTGCACACCTTTTATCAGAAAATGCAACAAGTCCTAGTCGACCAACGCTAAGTCACGGTAAAATATACGTTTTATCTACGCCGCCCGAAGATGTTTCTGCAACTGAGTTAAGATCTCGGTTACGATCAGAACAGGGAACAGAAGGCTTATTGGCTGAACCTGTGCGGCGTTTTATTTTAGATAACCGGCTATATCGATAGCCAGGCAGGAATGTTAGATGGAACTGGATGCGCTGAAAGCGGCGGTAATTGATGCACTTGAAGATATCAAGGCGAAAGATATTCAAGTGTTAGATGTCAGCAAATTAAGCCCTTTATGGGATGCATTGATTGTCGCGAGTGGTGATAGTAACCGTCAGGTGAAAGCACTTGCGAATAATGTCGCGGTAAAAATGAAAGAATTAGGCGTTGAAGTGCTAAGCACGGAAGGCGAAAAGTACGGTGAGTGGGTGTTGGTTGATTTAGGGAACGTGGTTGTGCATGTGATGCAACCCGCTGTTCGCCAATACTATAGCTTAGAGCAGTTGTGGGGCGGCCAGAAGCCGGTTTCTACACCACGCTAATGTGCGGATGAACAAAGAAAAAGCCGCTCAACTGAGCGGCTTTTTTGTCGTCTAAGTAAAGATAAATGTGTGATTGCGCTTTGCCAATCAAATGAGGAAAACATGGCAGATTTGCATGTAAGTTGGGATGAGTACCATCGTTTAACAGAACAGTTAGCTTTGAAAGTGTATACATCAGGCTGGCGCTTTAATCAGATTATTTGTATTGCAAGGGGTGGCTTACGCGTGGGGGATGTGTTGGCGCGTATTTTTAATACCCCATTGGCCGTGATGTTTACCTCGTCTTATCGTGAGTCAAACGGTAAAACGCAAAATCAATTAGTGATTTCTGAGCATATTACGATGGCGACCGACACCTTGGGCGATCGTATTTTGTTGTTAGATGATTTGGTGGACTCTGGTGTGACACTGCGCCGCGTGGTGGAAGAGTTAAAGCAACGTTACCCGCATATCAAAGAAGTGCGAACAGGGGTGATTTGGGAAAAGTCCTGCTCTGTGTTTAAACCAGACTACGTTGTCGATTTCTTGGAAGATAATCCTTGGATTCATCAACCAATGGAAAAGTATGACGAAATGTCTGCGGATGAATTGGTGCCATTGAAACGCATTTAATCATCGAGAGAATCAGAAAAAACGAAACGGATTTGCCGATGAAACTTTCGCTACTGGCAGTTGGGCAAAAGCAGCCTGGCTGGATGGAAGAGGGCTACAAAGAGTACGCAAAGCGGATGCCTAGAGAATGGCCGCTGCAACTCATTGAACTGAAACCGGAGAAGCGCGTCGGTGGTAAGACGGCAGAGCAAGTCATGGCGGCTGAAAAGGTGCGTATTCTAGATGCCTTGCCAAAGTCAGCTAGATTGGTGGCGATGGATGAGCGCGGTGCCCGTTGGACGACAATGGATCTGGCTAAGCAAATGGAAGCTTGGCAACAAGATGGCCGTGACGTGGCGTTTGTGATTGGTGGGGCGGATGGACTTGACCCTGAAGTGAAGCAACGCGCAGACCAATTGCTTGCTTTGTCGCCCATGACGTTACCGCATGGCTTGGCCCGGGTGATGTTGGCAGAGCAGTTATATAGAGCAGTGTCTATCTTGAATAACCATCCGTATCATCGCGAATAAGTATGATTTCTCTGATGAAGTAAAAAAGGTGCTGTGAAGGCACCTTTTTTTATTTGTGGGGCGATTAACTAAACGCTTTTTGCATCAACGTGAGTTCATCAGTAAAGATGCCATCTACCCCCCAAGCTTGTAACGTCTTTGCTCGTTCTACATCGTTAACGGTATAGGCAAGTAGCTTGTATCCGGCATCTTTGACTGCTTTCACCCGCGCTTCCGTGAGGAGTGCTTCATCTGTGTTTAAAGATACCGCATCGATCGCTTTTAACTTCACTTCCCAATCTTCTGGCCATGGAGCTTCAATTAGCCAAGCGCACGGTAAGGCGGGCACTGCTGCTTTAGCGGCCACTAAAGATTCGTAGGCAAAAGAAGAGAGTAGCGGTTTAGTTGTTTGGTTCGACCACAATTGCTGTGCGGCTAAGGCTACTGCTTTACCAGTCTCTTCTTCTCTACCCGGGCAAGGTTTGATTTCGACGTTGGAAGCTAATCCCGCATGGTGGCAATAACTCGCAATCGTTGCAAAGCTGGGTAAGGGTTCATTGGCAAATGCTTCTGTTAGCCAACTGCCTGCATCTAGCTGTGATAGCGCTGCCCAAGATTGGGTTGCTGCCAATCCATTTCCATTGGTGGTGCGATCAACTGTATCGTCATGCAATAAGAAGCAAAGATTGTCTGCACTTAGTTTTACATCGTATTCCACTGCACGATAGCCTTGTTTGATGGCTTCCATCATGCCTGCGAGCGTATTTTCTGGTGCCTGTTTACCACCACCACGATGGGCAATTAAAAAAGGAAATGGCCAAGCTTGCTGCATATACCGTCCTTGAAAACAGAATGGGTGTTGTTTATTTAGGCGCCTTTGATATGGGCACTTTTGGGATATCGCTTTGTTTTAATCACTACTTGTGGCTGCTTCGAACTAAGCTTTCCGGCATTTTCCAAAATCGGATATGCCAGAGAACAAATGTGGCTATTTACCCGTTTTAAGTCGCGAATGACATCTAAATGCAGGCTACTGGTTTCGATACTTTGCACGCGTTGTTCTGCTAGACGTTGCAAATGATTTTCAGCATAGCGTCGTTCAAGTTGATTAAACTGAGTTTTTTCATCTAGTAACCGCTGTGCATTTTTGACGTCTGGCCGCATAAATAAATTTAGGCCAAGACGTAAGTTACTAATCAGACGCTGGTGCAGGTCATGAATTTCTACATTCCCGGTTTCAGAGAAAACTCGCTGGTTGTGTATTTTTCGTCTAGCTAAATCCATTAGGTTTTTGTCGATGACATCCCCAATGTGCTCGAGATTGATCGTTAATGAAAGCACGTCTACCCAGCGTTGGTTGTCTTCTGTGGATAGTCCATCTCTCTCTACTCGCATTAAATAGTTTTTGACCGATTTATAGAGGATGTCGATGACCACCTCGCTATCTTCCACGCGACGTGTCGCTGCATCATCGTTCTCGCAGATGGCTGATTCGGTATCACGAAGCATTTCGTCGATCATATCGCCCATGCGCATTGCCTCTCTCGCCGCACATGCAATCGCTAGCTCTGGGCTTTCTAAGGCCGCTTCATCTAGATATTTGGTTTGATGCGGTTGACGAGATTCGTTAGCCGATTTGCACAATTTGGCGCATAAATTGGCAACGGGCACATTGAGGAAAAGGAAAACCGCCGCCGTAAATACATTAAATAAAACGTGGAAATGCAAGACTTGCCGTTCAGGTGTATCACCTAAGTAGGTTAGCCAAGGCCCTGCATGCTTGATAAATGGGGCGACTAAGGCGATGCCACATAGTTTGAAAACAAGATTCGCAATCGCCACTTGCCTGCCATTTGAACCGCTCCCGACGCCAGATAGCAATGGGCTCATGCTGCTGCCCATATTGGCACCTAATACGAGCGCTAGCCCAAGCAAGGGGGAGAGTGCTTCATTACCAACCAAGGTGGCGACTAACAGCACAATCGCTAAACTAGAGTGGGCAACAAAGGTTAAACAAGCGGCGACTAAAATATCTAATAAGGTATCGCCAGTGATGGATTGGAAAATCACTTGAATCGCATCGCTATGGCTGATCGGGGCCATCGTGGAACCAATCAGTTGCAAGGCGAGCATCATGATGCCAAGCCCAGCGGTGGCTTTGCCGGCTTGTCTACTTTGTTGGCTACGATTTGCCCGATAGAGCAATACGCCAATCAGAATGAGTAGAGGAGATAGCCACACTAGTTTTAGCGAGAAAAACTGGGCAACTAAACTAGAGCCAACATCCGCCCCTAAAATGATCGGAAGCGCAGCGGCTGTGGTGATTAAGCCTTGGCCAACAAAGCCAGCCACCATCAAGGTAGTGGCTGTGCCGCTTTGAATCAGGGCGGTAATACCCATGCCAGTAAAGAAGGCGGTAAAGCGACTTTTGACACTTTGCCCAAGTGCTTTACGTAAAGGTCCTCCCCAGGCGCGTATTAGCCCTGTTTGAACCATATGAGTGCCCCAAATTAATAGGGCAACTGCGCCGAGTAGTTGCGTCAGTACCAGCATGGCAATCCCCTCACTTTTGACGAGGTTTCCTGAAGTACATCAGAGCGACTGCAATGCCTGAGACCATCATTAGTAGCAGGCTCACGGCATTGAGTACCGGTGAGGCACCTTCACGCATCCGGCCGTACATTAATACGGTAAGCGGATTATCACTACCAACTAACATGAGCGTTGTATTGAAGTTCTCGAACGAGAGCAAGAAAGCAACGGCTCCACTACCAATAATAGCTGGTTTTAGATAAGGCAAGGTAATTGTTCGTAATATTGCAAAACGGCTCGCCCCTAGGTTTAGCGC
This sequence comes from Leeia speluncae, assembly GCF_020564625.1. Lineage (NCBI taxonomy): Bacteria > Pseudomonadati > Pseudomonadota > Betaproteobacteria > Neisseriales > Leeiaceae > Leeia > Leeia speluncae. Next base: position 62,591 of record NZ_JAJBZT010000005.1, on the reverse strand, counting down.
TGCTTCTTCTAGTGATTCGTCAAATCGCTTCAACCTTGCCGCAATCGTGAGCGTTGCTATCGTCACAATATAGGAAAACTGACCCGCTACCACGAGAGGTAAGCCTGGGCGCAACCATTCTAATTCTAGCTCCCATTGATCATAAGCGAAGTTGGCAATCTGGCTCGCAAAAGAGAGAATCGAGATGCCCAGGATCACACCTGGGATCACCAATGGAACCAGCATCATGGTGGTTAAGATGCTTTTGCCGGGGAACTGTGCTCTTTCTAGCAAAAAGGCGTTGCCAGTACCAATGGTTACAGACAAGACGGTTACCCAAAAAGCGACCTTGCAGCTTACCCAAATACTGGTTAATAACGCGGTATCAAAGAATAAGCCGGTACGATCATCTGTATGTGCGATGAACCAATCAAAGGTAAAGCCTTTCCATGGTGGAGTAGGAAAGAGTGAGTTATTAAATGCAAATACAGCAACGACAGAAAGCGGTAGTAATAAAAATAGAAAGAACAAGGTGACATAAACCGCTCTGCCACGCGTAAGAAACTTTGAGTCTGGCAAACTTGGAATCATGATAGCCTCAATGAATTAAGTACGACGCATCGCGTCTGCAAATCGTTGCCCGGTAATTTTTAGACCTGCCCATACCAGTAATGACGATAAGCCGAGCAATAAGAAGGCAAATGCCGCACCTTGCTCCCAGTTAAACCGAGTAATAAATTGGGTGTAAATCTGTTCGGTAAACCACATCGAGCTTTTTCCGCCCAGCACCACTGGGGTTAAGTAGTTACCTAGCGTCAGCATGAAGACCATGATGCAACCCGCTGCAATGCCCGGTGCCGCATGCGGAATCACAATCCGACGTAAAATATCAAATCGGTTGCCACCTAAATCGTATGCTGCTTCAATCAGACTATCGTCCAAAGTTTCTAAAGCATTAATCAGTGGGACCAGCATGAATAATAAGGAGCTATATACCAAGCCAACCAGAATGGTGGCATCGTGATACAGCAACTCTACTGGCTCATTCGTTAGACCAATCATCTGGAAGAAGCCCGGAATCACACCGCTGCCTCTGAGTAAGATTAGCCAGCCTAACGTACGTACCAATTCACTTGCCCAAAATGGGAGTAGGGTGGCTGCTAGCATTAGTGCCTTCATGCGACCTTTGGCTACTTTGGCAATCGTCCAAGCAACAGGGAAGGCAAGCACCAAAGCTAAAACCGTTGCGATTAACGACATCACGGCGGTACGCACAAAGGTATTCCAGTACAGAGGCTCTTCAAAGAAGGTCATGTACTGCTTAAAACTAAAGGCAAATTCACCGGGGCCTACGCGCTCGCGTAGGGAAATAATCCCCATGCCTGTATGTGGGAGAACAATTAACAGCAGCAACCATAAAATGGCCGGGGCTAATAAAAGATAAAGCGTGAGTTTTTTAGGGCTTAGTCCATTCATGGCGCTTACCTCTGGAACGCTTGTACATGTTCAGCTTTAATGCCGATATGCACGGTTTCGTCATGAACTAAATCTGCATGTTGCCCGGTATGTGGTAAGGCAACATGCAGTTGAGTGCCGCTACCTACTTCTCTCACCTGTACGGTAGAGTTCGCACCGTCAAAGAATAGGGTTTCTACTTTGCAACGGAACTGATTGGCAAAGTTTTCCATTTCGCTTGCATTTCTAGAGAGCGCAATGGTTTCTGGGCGAATAAAGAAAGAGGCGTTGCCGCTCGTGCCGCCTTGCATCGATGTGGCATGCAAAGGTAGTCCTGCCGCAGTTGCCCCTTGTTGGGCACTACTTAATGCGCCTTCTAGGCGGTTGTTGTTACCAACAAAGCCAGCCACAAACGCGGTTTGTGGGTGGTAATACAATTCTTGAGGTGTACCGACTTGTTCAAATTGCCCTTTGTTCATGACCGCAACGCGATCACTCATCACTAGCGCTTCGCTTTGATCGTGCGTGATGTAAACGAAGGTGGTACCTACTTCGTGCTGTAATTGCTTTAGTTCTAGCTTCATGTGTTCACGAAGCTTCAAATCTAGCGCGCCTAATGGTTCATCTAATAGCAGCAGGGTTGGCTCTAGTACTAAACTGCGCGCAATCGCTACCCGTTGTTTCTGGCCGCCAGATAATTGATCAATCCGCTTACCAGCAATCCCTGGTAAGCCGACACGGGAGAGCATATCTTCTGCTTTTCTTTGGATCTCTGCTTTCGCTAAGCCTCGTCTTGCCAATCCATACCCAACGTTTTCACCCACTGTCATCATCGGGAATAGCGCTAAGTGCTGGAACACCATGTTCACAGGGCGACGGTTTGGTGCCACATTATTCATCGACTTACCGCCGATCAAAATATCCCCTTCATCTGGTGTAATAAACCCGGCAATCATCCGAAGTAAGGTGGTTTTGCCGCATCCAGAAGGGCCTAAAATCGAGAAAAAGCTACCTTTCGGTACATCAAGGCTTAGCTGATTGACCGCTGTAAAGTTGGTGTAGTGTTTACTGACTGCCTGAACAGACAAGTCAATCGGAGCAGATGAAGACGAAGTTTGCATGGCTCAATCCTGATGTGTTGCTTACCCTCTTTGTCCGATCTCAGACGAGGATTGGGTTCATCTTTGTGCGGTTTGTACCGCCTCATTTGCCGCTCATAAAAACCGAATGAACGGATGGCTTTCAAAAATCTGTAACATACCGAATAAAAATGGCGGCATTCTAGGAATGCCGCCCAAGCAAGTGAAACTTAGTTTGCTGCTTTGATCTTATCTAGTACTTTGCCATCAATTTCTTCTAGGCCAGCAGGGATTGCTGGGTACCATTTGATGTTTTTCATTGCTGCAGGTGGGAAAGATTCAGCCAATTGTTTTTTCATGACTGCATCCATGTAGTTTTCTGCGCCTTTAATCGCAGTAAAGCTACCGGCAGATTTCGCCACTTTAGCGGCCACGTCTGGGCGGCTAATGAAGTTAATCCACTTGTAAGCTGCGTCTACATTTTTCGCTTTAGATGGAATCGCGAAGGTGTCAACCCAACCCAATGCACCTGATTTTGGCGCAACAAATTTGATTGCTGCATTTTCGGTGTTTAGCTTCCAACCACCCGCATCCCACATTTGAGCTGCAACTACTTCACCATTGCGAATGTCGTTTAGTAGCTGGTCTTTGCTTTCCCAGAAGTATTTCAAGTTCTTTTTACATGCAATTAGCTTGTCGCCAGCTGCATTCATAATCGCTTCGTACTGCTTAGGATTTGCATAAGCCTTAAATGGATCTTTACCCATTGCAAACGCTTGGCCAATTAGCGTTGGGCGTTTTAGACGCACAGCGGTTTTGCCAGCGTATTCTGCTTTACATAGATCGCTGTAATCCGCTGCTTTTGATTTTGCAGAGTTAACCACTAAACCATCAGTCCCCCAAAATAGTGGCACGCCATATACTTTGCCATCTAAGCCAGTTACTTTTTTGGTCGATTCCAACATCGATGGAATGAAGTTGGCTACTTTCACTTTCTTCAAATCGATTGGTTGGTAAATGCCGAACTCTTTGGCTGGTCCGGTGATACGGTCTTGGCTTGGGTTGACCAAGTCAAAGCCTGCGCCACCAGTTGCGCGTAGTTTTGAAATCATTTCTTCGTTGTTTGACAAAGTGACTTCAACGGTAATGCCGGTTTCTTTCTTAAACTGATCAACAACTGCTTGTGGTGCATAGTCAGCCCAAGTCAATAAACGCAACACTTGGTCATCTGCTTGTGCATGGAAAGCAAAAGCAACTAATGCAGCACCTGTAGACAACTTCAATTGGCGACTCAACATACAGATCTCCCTCGGTAAGAATAGTCAAACAACAAATTGCAGTTAAAAATAGCCGGCACCGACCATCGGTACCGCAAGCCAACTACTTGAATGCACTAAACGCATTCAAGCTAAAACTAAACTTGTTTAATCAATGACCTTGATCATTTGGTCAGCTGCGATTTTCTAACTTTAATATTAAAATTGTATTAAATGTTGTTTTTGGAACTATTTTTTTTTCTAATTATTTTCGTTTTTGTTGCTCATGTTGGATTTTCTACTAACCAGTTCTGCAAAGTTGTCTCGCAATCTGGTACGTGAAGTCCTAATTTCGTTCTTCTCCACAAGATATCTTTGGCTGATACCGCCCATTCATACTTACGCAGATATTGAATCTCACTCGCCGTCATGCCTGGGATCACGTAGCCGCCCAGATCAGACAGGCTTTTTGCATTGCCTAATATGCGGCGATGTTCACTGCCATACAGCTGCGCGACCCTTGCGACCATATCGGTTGGGAGGTGAGGGTAGTGTTCACATACACTTTGGATATAGGCTGTTTTAGATAGCGATCCTAAATGCCCGCCCGGTAATTTGCTTTTGCTCGTCCAAGGTTTGCAGCTTAGCCCTAAGGCGGCAACGAGTTGATTAACAGCCGTTTCTGCTAACACGCGAAATGTCGTAATTTTTCCGCCGAATACATTAAGTAATGCAGGCCCATTGGTAACGAGTTCTAGAGAGTAGTCTCTCGTTACGCTAGCAGCATTGCTGTGTTCATCGTCTAGCAATGGTCTGACGCCGCTGTAGTGCCATTTCACCATGTCAGGGGTGACGGATGCAGTGAAGTACTCACTACTCATCTTGCAGAGATAGTCTATTTCTTCGTTCGAAATAGTCGCGTCTCCTGGGTCGCCAATGTAATCTACATCGGTGGTGCCAATGAGGGTGAAATCATGCTCATACGGAATCGCGAACATGATGCGCCGATCAGGGTTTTGAAAGATGTATGCGCACTCGTGGTCAAATAAGCGCGGCACAACAATATGGCTGCCTTTAATTAGGCGTAATGATCGATGTGGCTGGTTGGTACCCGCGTCATCCAAAAAGGAAGCTGCCCAAGGGCCTGCTGCATTGACAATAGATTTGCTTTTTACCGTAAAGGTGTCGTGTTCGTTACGTAGCGTGACAACCCAATGTTCACCCGTCTTTTGTGCTTGAATGCATTTTGTTCGGGTAAGGATTTTTGCGCCATGTAGCGCGGCATCCCGTGCATTTAACACAACCAACCGTGCATCATCTACCCAGCCATCCGAATACATGAAGCCTTTGCTGTAGCTGCTTTTGAGCGGCAGACCGGTTTCATGTTGATCTAGTCTTATTTGAGCAGAACCCGCCAGTGTTTTTCTAGCGGCTAGATGATCGTACAAAAATAACCCTAACCGAATCATCCACGCCGGGCGAAGGTGTTGATTGTGTGGCATCACAAAGCGAAGTGGCCACATGATATGCGGAGCAGAATCAAGCAATACTTCTCGTTCTTGTAGTGCCTTACGCACAAGCGAGAACTCGCCATATTCCAGATAGCGAAGTCCGCCATGGATTAGCTTTGTGCTCGCAGAAGACGTGTGCTCGGCCAGATCATCTTTTTCGCACAATAAGACAGACAATCCTCTGCCTGCCGCATCACGAGCAATGCCTGCTCCATTGATGCCGCCGCCGATGACTATCACATCAAAGATCTGATCTAGCACTTCCCTCTCCAAGGTTGTTTTTTGCGAATACTAACGCTGTAATTTTCATAATGCAACATTAAATGTTGTTTTATTTTCGTTTTATGAATTTTTTATAACAAGATGTATAATGAAATATCACTGAAACATCATGATGGTAGAAGCTCTGCTAGATTTCATCGCAACTAAAGCCATCTAGTCATGGTCGCAGCGAAATGTTGCTTTTTGTGTGTTTTGGTGAAAAAACGAACCGAAATGAAAGTGGGACATGCTCAATCAGAGACAGCAAGCCTTGTTGGACTTAGTGAAAAAACGTGGGTTCATGAGTGTCGAGGCGCTTGCGCAGCAGTTTGATGTCACGATGCAGACCATCCGTCGAGATATTAACCAGCTGGCCGAAATGAACTTATTGCGCCGCTACCATGGTGGGGCAGGTTTGCCGTCGAGTGTTGAAAACATCGCCTATACGCAGCGTAAAGTGCTGCACGCGGATTCTAAGCGGCAAATCGCCCAATCATTGGCTGAGCAAATAGAAGACGGGCAGTCCTTGATTATTAACTTGGGGACGACGACCGAAGAGGTGGCGCGGGCGCTGCTTTCACATAAAAACTTATCGGTGATTACTAATAACTTGAATGTGGCAGCCATCTTGGCAGATAACCCCGAGCACGAAGTGATTGTGGCGGGTGGTGTGGTGCGCTCAAGAGATCGAGGGATTACCGGAGAGGCAACCATCGACTTTATTCGCCAATTTAAGGTCGATATCGGCATTATTGGTGTATCGAGTATCGACCCGGACGGCACGCTTAGAGATTACGATTATCGTGAAGTAAAGGTGGCGCAAACCATTATCGAGCAATCTCGCCAAGTCTGGCTGGTCGCCGATCATAGCAAGTTCAGTAGGGAGGCATTGGTCAAGTTGGCTCACATCAGCCAAGTGGATGTTTTATTTACAGATATTGATTTGTCAGAAGAAATGAAAGCGGTGCTACGAGAGGCCGGGACGCGAGTAGTGGTTGCTACTGAAGTTTGACGATTCTTTACATTTTAAATGCAAAAATATTACAAAAAAGAGTTGGTGACCTTAGGGTCATTGCATATGATCTTTTCATTATTGAAATGATTGGGTTATTTAGCATGACGAAGGTGAACTCACTCGCGTTTGTGGTGGGTGCGGGACTGATGCTGGCTGCCTGTTATTTATTGTTTGGCAGTAAGTTATTCTAGTGTTTGCACGATGCGCCAAAGTGACGTTGCGCGAGATATTTAAAAAAAGGGGCTTCGGCCCCTTTTTTGTTGTGTCAGCGACGAACGGCTGAATAAAAAAACAAAAAACCCGCAGAACAAAGTTCATGCGGGTTTTTATATTCTGGTGCCCAAGGTCGGACTCGAACCGACACACCTCGCGGCGGGAGATTTTGAGTCTCCTGTGTCTACCAATTTCACCACCTGGGCATCTGTGTCAGCAATTTGCTGCTCAACAGAGATGCGTATTATCCATAGCTTCATTGGGTTTGGCAAGCGTTTTTTTGAAAAAGATGAAAAAAGCTTTTTGGGTCCTCTTCATAAAAGGTGGGAAAGGCTGTGTTTCTTATTTGTTGGAGTGGAGAACGGTGCTGAAAAGTAGGTTTAATATCAAACGTCAAAGACATCATCGCGTATAATCTTTGTTTTGATTTTGAGAGTGCTCGCCCATTCGTTGTGCGGGCAGGAAATGCCATATGTTGTTGTCCGATTTTGACTACCATCTTCCAGAAGAGTTAATTGCCCAATACCCACCAGAGGTGAGAGGGAAAAGCCGCTTGCTAGATACGGCAGAGCAACAGTTTAAAGACAGATTGTTCAGCGATTTAACCCAACTAGTAAAACCCAATGATTTATTGGTGTTTAACGATACTAAAGTGATCAAGGCGCGTTTATTTGGGCAAAAAGCGACCGGTGGTAAGGTGGAGGTCTTGGTTGAGCGTGTGCTGAGCGAGCATGAAGTGCTTGCCCATGTACGTGCAAGCAAGTCACCACCTGCGGGCAGTGACTTGATTTTGGCCGATCGTTGGAAGGTGGTTGTGTTGGGACGGGAAGGTGAGTTATTTCATCTCCAATTCGTTAGCGAGCAACCCGTTTCAGATATTCTAGAAGAAAGTGGCCGTTTGCCGCTTCCACCGTATATTACGCATGACCCTAATCAGACAGACGAAAGTCGTTATCAAACGGTTTATGCGCGTGCCGATGGTGCAGTGGCCGCGCCAACGGCGGGCTTGCATTTTACGCCAGAGTTACTGTCAGAGCTTTCTTCCTTAAATGTTCAGCAAGCTTTTGTTACCTTGCATGTTGGTGCAGGAACATTTCAGCCAGTCCGAGTCGAAGCGTTATCCGAGCATATTATGCATCGCGAGCGGTATGAAATTACTGCAGAAACCATTGCGCAAATCCGTGAAACCAAAGCAAACGGTGGGCGCGTAATTGCGGTGGGGACGACGTCATTGCGTGCGTTAGAGTCGGCAGCAAGATCGGGTGAGTTGCAAGCGGGTTGGCAAGAGACGGATTTGTTCATTACCCCGGGCTATCGTTTTAAAGTGGTAGATAGATTAATCACTAATTTCCATTTACCAAAATCAACACTACTAATGCTAGTGTCTGCATTTACAGGTTATGAACGCATGAAGCAAATTTATGATCATGCAATTGCACATCAATACCGCTTTTTTAGTTATGGTGATGCAATGTGGTTAGATCGTGATGATTCGGTCGTTGGTTGGTAAGCGGTATATTGGCTGAATGAAGCCTGAACAAGATTGGCTTGGCGTTTGATTTTTGTCAGGCAATTTAAATATGATGACCAGATGGCAGCTATCTGGCTGGCGAGTAAAAGTAAATGATAGAAACCGATTCGTTTGACCCTGCTGCTCGTGTGATTAACCCTGTCAGCACGGGTAATCAAGAGGATGCGCTAGAACGTGCGCTGCGCCCGAAGCTACTAGATGAGTATGTTGGCCAAGAAAAAGCGCGTGGCCAGTTGTCTATCTTTATCGAGGCGGCCAGAAAGCGTAAAGAAGCGCTCGATCATGTCTTGCTATTTGGGCCGCCAGGCTTAGGTAAAACGACCTTGGCCCACATTATTGCGCGAGAAATGGGGGTGAACCTCCGGCAAACGAGTGGCCCAGTATTGGAAAGAGCGGGGGATTTGGCTGCGCTGCTCACCAACCTAGAGCCACATGATGTGTTGTTTATTGATGAGATTCACCGGCTTTCTCCAGTGGTGGAAGAAATTCTTTACCCTGCGCTAGAAGATTACCAAATCGACATCATGATCGGCGAAGGGCCTGCCGCCCGTTCGGTAAAGCTAGATCTACCGCCATTTACCCTGGTTGGTGCAACGACTAGGGCGGGGATGTTAACTAACCCGCTACGCGATCGCTTTGGTATCGTGGCAAGGCTAGAGTTTTATACGCCAGAAGAACTAAAGAAAATTGTGACGCGGTCTGCAAGATTATTAAACATGGAGTCCTCTGAAGAGGGCGCGTTTGAAATCGCTAGACGCTCACGTGGGACGCCGCGAATTGCCAACCGGTTATTACGTCGGGTGCGTGATTTTGCAGAAGTTAGGGCAGATGGCACGATTAGCCAGGCCGTTGCAGATGAAGCGCTGCAGATGCTAGATGTCGATTCTGCTGGATTAGATGTCATGGATAGGAAACTTTTATCTGCTGTAATCGACAAATTCTCAGGTGGACCGGTTGGTGTTGATAACTTAGCCGCTGCAATTGGCGAAGCCAGAGATACGATTGAAGATGTACTAGAACCGTATTTGATTCAGCAAGGTTATTTGCAAAGAACGCCGCGAGGCCGCATGGCAACGCCACTTGCCTATCAGCACTTTGGTTTGCCGGTGGCAGATACGCAAGATAAACAATAAATAATAAATTGAAAGCGTATACCAAGCGGTACGCGAAAACAGACTACATAGCGAAAGCAGGGTAAATGGAAGCCAGTACAGATCTATCCTTTATGCACCTAATTACCGGTGCTAGTGTAATTGTTCAGTTGGTGATGATTGCACTTCTCTTTATGTCCTTAATGTCATGGTCGTTTATTTTTTCTAAGTGGTCTGCCATTCGCAAAGCCAGTAAGCAAAGTGCGCAATTTGAGCGTCAGTTTTGGAGTGGTAACGATCTAAACCAGCTGTATCAACATGCTAGCCAAAATAGCGAAGACAATATTGGCATGTCTCGTATTTTTACGGCGGGCTTCGGTGAGTTTTTAAAGCAAAAGCGACAAACAGGCGTTGAGCCAAGAGACATGATGGACAGCGTCCAACGTGCAATGCGTGCTGAATATCAGCGTGAAATTGATCGTCTGGAGTCTCATCTAGCCTTTTTGGCCACAACGGGCTCTGTGTCTCCTTACATTGGCCTATTCGGTACGGTATGGGGGATTATGAATGCCTTTAGAGGCTTGGCAAATGTGGGGCAAGCAACGCTTGCACATGTAGCACCGGGCATTGCAGAGGCGCTAATTGCTACGGCAATTGGTCTATTTGCTGCGATTCCGGCTGTGGTTGCATATAACCGCTACTTGCACGACATCGACCGTCTATCTATCAAGCTAGAAAGCTTTATGGAAGAGTTTTCTAACATCCTTCAACGTCAGGCAGGTCGCTAAAATGGCGGCGAGTTCAAGACGGGCGCGCCGCGCACTCAAAAGTGAAATTAACGTTGTTCCGTTTATTGATGTGGTCTTGGTGTTGTTGATCGTATTTATGGTTGCCGCACCAATGATGCAAACGGGGCAAATCAAACTGCCAGAAGCCGGGCAAAGTAGCCAAGTGGATGTTCGTCCAATGCAAATCCAAATTAAAGATGATGGTGCAGACACCTTGTCTTTAAATGATGGGCAAGGGAATGTATCGACACTTAGCATAGATGAATTAGTAGAGGCGATTCGCGCTAAGCAGGTTGAAAACCCTGCGTTGCCTGTCGTGATTAGTGCCGATAAAACCATCAAATACGAAGCGGTGATTAATGTCATGAGTCGCCTGCAAAAAGATGGCATCAAACAAGTTGGCTTGCTGGTTCAGCAACAGGGTGGCAAATGAATAGGCTGAAAAACGATGGGGGATTATCGCCGCTAGGTATTGTGCTAGCGGTGATGGCTCATATCGTTCTGTTGATTGTGCTGTATATCGGCGCATCTTGGAATAGCACACCACCCAAACCGGTAGAGGCCACTTTATGGTCATCTTTGCCCGGAAAAGATGTGGAGGCCACTAAGCCCATTACGCCACCGAAAGAAGTGAAAAAGTCTCCGCCTGTCACAGATAAAGAAGAAGTGGTAAAGCCAGAAGTGAAGCCCGACCCTAAACCCGTCGAGGTGAAAAAACCAACGGTAACACAACCCGTTGAGGCGCCGGTTGTCGCCAAAAATGAAAAAGCAGCCATTAAATTAGAAACCCCAGCGTCTAAAGCGAAAAAAGAAAAGCCACAGAAGGTCGAAGTAACACCAACGCCTGAAAAGCCTGTTAAGCCAGAAGTTAAAAAAGACAATTCAAAGGCAATTAAAGACGAAATGGCGCGTCAGATGGCGGCGGAAGAGGCTGAGCGCAGTAAAGAAGTAGCCGCCCAAAAAGCGGCTGCAGATGCAAAGGCCAAAGCGGATGCGCAGGCAAGAGCAAAAATTGGCCGAGACACTGCCGATTATCAGCAAAAAGTGGCGGCTTTAGTTCGTCAACGGGTGAATTTTGAAGATCCTGGCGGTGCCAATCTTGAAGCAAAGTTTTTGGTGCCATTGCTACCAAATTATGAAGTATTAGAAGACGGTATTCGATTGCTCAAATCTAGTGGGAATAAGTCATACGACGATGCGGTTGAGCGTGCATTGCATGCATTACGTAAATTTCCACCACCTCCAGAAGGGGTGACGTTGGGGCGAGAATCCGAATTTAGTTTCCGCCTAAGATAAGCGAGCATGGCGTTTTGCCATTTGCCTACTCAGTAAATAGCTAATAAAGAGAGCGACTCGATGAAAACAATGGTTCGTACATTAATCGCAGGGGCATTTTATGTCGCTATGTTTGGTCATACCGCCTCTGCTTTAGATTTTGAGGTGGTGGGTACTGGTGGCAATCAAATTCCAGTTGCCATCATTCCATTTGCAAAAGAAAACACTTACACCCAATTAATTACGCCGGTGGTTAAAGCCGACTTAAACCGAAGTGGCTTGTTTAAGATTGTAGATTTTTCACCTGCGCAAATCCCAACCGATATTTCTCAGTTGCCGTTTGACGAGTTAAATAAACGTGGTGTTGCCGTGGTTGCGATGGGCGTGGTTGAGCCGCAGGCAAATGGTGTTGCAGCAGTGAAATACCGTCTAATTGATGTGGCAAAACGTGAGCAACTAGATGGTATTGTGCTAAACCAATCTGCCACTCAGTTACGCCGTGTTGCCCATAAAGTTTCTGATCGTATCTACGAAAAACTAACGGGCGATAAAGGGGTTTTCTCTACCAAGATTGCTTATGTACTTAAACAAGGTAAGCGCTTCTTCCTGCAAGTGGCCGATGCAGATGGTTATAACCCGCAATCAGTCGTCAGTAGTAGCGAGCCAATCATTTCTCCTACTTGGTCTGCCGATGGGGGGCAAATTGCGTATGTGTCCTTTGAGGCTAAAAAACCGGTGGTGTATGTGCAATCCCTTTCTAGTGGTAGCCGTAAGGCGGTAGCCAACTTTAAAGGTAGCAATAGCTCACCAGCGTTTTCTGCCGATGGCAGCCGTTTAGCTGTGGTGTTAACGCAAGATGGTCGTTCGCAAATTTATAGCATTCCTGCGCAAGGCGGAGCCGCAAGACGCCTAACCCAAAGTATTGGCATTGATACCGAGCCAACTTTCGCGCCAGATGGCAGTATTTACTTTACGTCAGACCGTGGCGGTAGCCCACAAATTTACAGAATGGGTGGTGAGGGTGGGTCTGCTTCTCGTGTGACATTTGAAGGTAGCTACAATGTTTCTCCAGATGTTAGTCCAGATGGCAAAAACTTGGCATTCATTCAAAATAGTGGCGGTCGTTTTAAAGTAGCGATCATGGACTTTGCTTCTAAGCAAGTGCAGGTATTAACCGATACCTCTCATGACGAATCCCCTAGCTTTGCACCGAATGGCAAGCTTATTTTATACGCGACATCCCAGGGCGGACGGGGGGTGTTGGCTGCCGTGTCTAGTGATGGTCGCGTCAAGCAAAAGCTGACCGAATTGTCTGGTGATGTGAGAGAACCTGCATGGGGACCATTTACCGGCAAATAAGCTAGGCGGCTTATTTTTGCTTGTGCCAGAGTTGTTTTCTCTGGCAAGATTTAACGTGAACACTTAATTGGCTAATTAATTCGCTTAATTGCTTGGAACCAATTGATAGTCTGTGTGTCCTTTTAAGGGTAAGTCGCAGACTGAATTTACAATCTTAGAGGAGTAGTGACAATGCGAGTAATGCAATTTGCCGGCAGCATTTTATTGGCTGGACTATTGGCTGCATGTGCCAGCAACAACCCTCAGGCTACCAATGGTGCCCCAGTTGAAAGCCGCAATAATGCGGATGCGAATGCGCAAACCACTCAAGTAAATGATGATGGCAAAATGGCGCAGGTCGACTTAGACAAACAAAATGCTGGCGATGAAGTGGCAAACTTGCAAAAGGGCAGTATTTTCTTTGATTACGACCAGTACACCGTAAAAGATGATTTCAAAGGTTTGATTGAAGCAAATGCGGCGTTCTTGAAAAACCACCCTGCGGCAAAAGTGCTGATTCAAGGGAATACCGATGATCGCGGTAGCCGTGAATACAACTTGGCGCTAGGTCAGAAACGTGCCAATGCGGTCAAAGAAGCGCTAGAAGTATTGGGTGCGGATACAAACCGTGTAGAAGCAGCTAGTTTGGGCGAAGAAAAGCCGCGTTGCGAGCAAGCATCTGAAGAGTGCTATGCTCAAAATCGTCGTGCGGACTTCTTGTACCAAGGACAATAATCCATGAACCGGTATTTGCTTCGTGCGTTAATGGCAGTGGGGATGGTGAGCGCCGTGAACGGCGCTCACGCCGGTTTGTTTGATGATGACGAGGCGCGAAAACAGGTCGCAGATGTTCGTGTGGAACAGCAGCAACTAGCGGATCGTGTTTCAAAAATCGAAGCAACGGTAAACAGCCAAAAAATGCTTGAGTTGATCAATCGAATTGAGCAACTCAACGGGCAAATTGCCAAGTTAAATGGGCAACTTGAAGAACAGGCACATCGTCTTGATGAAATGGAAAAGCGCCAAAAAGATCTATATCTAGATACGGATACGCGTCTTCGAAAGATCGAGCAAGCGCCGGTAGCGCCTACACCATCAGCGACTGTTGCCGCTGCTGCTAGCACAACGAATGCAGCAGCACCGCAAGCGGCGGGTGATCCTGCTCAAGAAAATGCGACATATGATGCCGCCTTTGCCAAGTTTCGTAGTGGCAACTATCCAGCTGCAATTACAGGCTTTGCATCCTTCATCAAGAGTTACCCAAATAGCCGCTACGCGCCAAATGCACAGTACTGGATTGGTAACGCGTATACCGCTCAGCGCGATTACAAAAAAGCTATTTCAGAGCAGCAAAAGCTAATCTCTATGTGGCCTGATTCAAACAAGGTGCCAGATGCCATGTTGAATATCGCTACCGCACAACAAGAGTTAGGTGATGCGGGGGCTTCTAAAAAGACATTAGAAGAGCTTGTGACAAAGTTCCCACTAACGAGTGCCGCAGATCAAGCGAAAAAGCGCTTAGCTGCCAAAAAGTAAGTTAAATCAGGTAGAATTTCTACCTATGACTGCCTGTCGCATTGCGGCAGGCTTTGTTTTTTTGTGGTATCAAAACTAGCGGATTACTCATCTTGCCATGAATGGCGCAAGATCGTTTCATCCGCTTGGAACAAAGAGTGTATTCGCCATGGCTGTAGCAGATTCCGTTCTATTAACTGAAATATTCTTCTCTTTGCAGGGAGAGTCTAGCCGGGTTGGCTTGCCAACGGTATTTGTCCGTTTAACCGGCTGTCCGCTCCGCTGTGGCTATTGTGATAGTGCATATGCTTTTTACGGTGGCGAGCACAAAACCTATGACGAAGTGCTTCAAGAGGTGGCAAAGCATGGTGCGAAATACGTCTGTGTAACCGGCGGAGAGCCGCTTGCTCAGAAGAACTGCCTGCCACTACTGACAAGACTGTGTGATGAAGGTTATTCGGTTTCATTAGAAACCAGCGGTGCGATGTCGATAGCAGAGGTAGATCCTCGCGTGTCGCGCATCATGGATTTAAAAACACCAGGCTCTGGCGAAGAAGCAAAAAACCTATTAGACAATTTGCCACTGCTCACCACAAAAGACGAGTTGAAGTTTGTGCTAACGAGTGAAGCGGATTATGAGTGGGCAAAAGGCATGCTCTCTTCGCATCAGTTAGATAGTAAATGCCCTGTATTGTTTTCCCCTATCTGGGAAGGGCTAAAGCCAGATCAACTGGCTGATTGGATTGTTAGAGATAAATTAAGTGTACGTATGCAAGTACAGTTGCACAAGATACTCTGGGGCGAAAAGCCGGGTGTGTAATGCTGTTGCATGAGAAGGATGAAGAAATGAGTAAAAAGGCCGTTGTATTAGTGTCTGGTGGGCTAGATTCAGCAACCGTATTAGCAATGGTAAAAGCGCAAGGCTATGATGTCTACGCGCTGAGTTTTGATTATGGACAGCGTCATCGCTCTGAATTGGATGCCGCCAAAAAAGTGGCAGACTTTTTAGGCGCAAAAGATCACCGCGTGGTGAAGTTAGATTTAACCTTGTTTGGTGGCTCTGCGTTAACCGATGCCTCGATTGATGTGCCGACCAGCCCAACAGAAGGTATCCCAATTACCTATGTGCCTGCGCGTAATACGATTTTGCTATCTGTTGCACTTGCTTGGGCAGAAGTATTGCATGCCGATGCAATTGGTATTGGTGTGAACGCTGTCGACTATTCCGGTTATCCAGACTGCCGCCCAGAATACATTGCTGCCTATGAAAAAATGGCTAATTTGGCGACCAAGACCGGCGTAGAAGGTGAAGCGTTGAAAATCCTTACGCCACTGATCGATATTCCTAAGTCAGAGATTATCCGCCAAGGCGTTGCCCTAGGGGTGGATTATGGATTGACGGTTTCTTGCTACCAAGCAGATGCAGATGGTCGTGCGTGCGGAGAATGTGATAGCTGTCGAATTCGTAAAGAAGGTTTTGAGAGTGCCGGAGTGAGCGACCCTACCCGCTATCAGAAATAATTTTACCCTTAGGGGTTGACCGTTTAAAAAAGCTTCTGTATAGTTACGTTCTCTTGTGGTTGGGTCGTTAGCTCAGTTGGTAGAGCAGCGGACTTTTAATCCGTTGGTCGCAGGTTCGAGTCCCGCACGACCCACCAAACCAAATACAAGAAATTGTAAGTTTTGAAGTGTCAAAAAATACAGTTTCTGTTATCGGCAAATGCCGGTAACGCCAACCGTTTAAGGTTGGGTCGTTAGCTCAGTTGGTAGAGCAGCGGACTTTTAATCCGTTGGTCGCAGGTTCGAGTCCCGCACGACCCACCAGTAAATACAAGGAAAACCCCAGTCTAACCGGCTGGGGTTTTTTGCTTTCTGGTCCATTTCTGGTCGAGTGGATTTGCATGTGCTTACCGGTTTTTAAAAAGTTTTGGATACAGAAGTTTGCTTAAATGTGCTTAGTGAGGACTATTATAGTCGTCTATCCAAGTCACAATTTGATTGTAGTCGGCCAACGATATATCCCAACTACTTGACGCTTCCTTTTCTACGAATCTAATAGCATCAGTACTAAAACTCGATGTTGTTGCAATAATTGTTTTATTTGGGCCGTCTTTAGTGTTTTTTACACCATGTAATGCTCTAACTACGTCTACTCCGACAGTGTTTGTTTCTGCATAGTGCTTGCACTCGATGAAGTACTTTAGCGGGATTCCAAAGCGATCTGTACTTATCGCAATAATATCTTTGCCGCCATCTCTTGTGCGCTTTGTTAGTTCTACTTGAAATCCTTTGTTTCTGAATAATTCAGCGACAACTTCTTCGAACTGGCGAGAGTTTATGTTGCGAATTAATTCTGGGTCTGATTGGATTTCTAGAATGATCTCTTTTGTGCTCGCAATTGCGAGATCGAATTCTCTTGCCTCATATAACTCTGGGAAATACTCGAAAACAGGGGTGTCTGTTGTTGATGCACCCTGGATATTGCTCTCAACATAATTTATGCAACCTTCTGGATATACATAAACCATGAAGTTAAATTCGATTGAATAACCACAATTTGAACAGACTTCATCTAGTGTTAGCTCATAAGTTAATTCTGCTCCCATTGCTCTTTCGGTGCAGTCTACGTTCTCAACTTCAAAATCGCTTATGTCAGTGTGACCATACTCGTCGCACTCGTTACATAAATATCTAATCGCACCTGCGAACTGCCACATGCTTTCTCCTGAGTTGTCAATGTGTGTTCATATCTACGATATGGCGAAGTTTACAATTTGCCCCTACTGCTCTGATCTTGTATATGTAACATATCCCAGCTTTTTACGTGAACCCCATATTACCTATCAAAATAGCATAATCCGATGTCTTGAGCGAGGGGTGTCGATATTGCTGTTGATCAATAGCTGCACGTCTCACTAGCTGTATTACCTCCACCCTGAACTCCCATATTATTCATCTGTAGTCCTGAAATCATTTATCTAAACCCCACCAGCCAATGCTGATGGGGTTTTTCTTTTTGGAGATTGGCATGGCAGATGCAACCGAATATCTATGTGCATTGGTCTGGCGCGTGCTAGAGATGGGGTTGTTTGTCTTGGTTTTGAATGGTGTAGCTATGTGGGGAGGTGGTTACTGCACGCCTTTGCGATAACCGCCAATGATTCTCTCCCAGATTTGGGTGCGCATGGTGGCATTTTCAACTGGTTCTAGCCAGATGAGTTTGCCCTTGGGTGTGTTGGGTGTGGTGGTGATGGTGTTAGATAGGCCGTAGCGGCTGGATAGGAGGTCGCTGACGGGCTTTCTTAAGCTGAAGTTGATCCATTCATGTGCTAGCTTTTTATTTTCGCTTTTCGAGGGGATTGCCCAGCAGTCTAGCCATGCAAGTGCACCTTCTTTGGGGATGATGTAGCCGATGTTGGCGCCGGCATCTCTTAGCATTTTTACCTGTTGTGTGCCGTAGTTTGCATAGACTAGTGCAACGGGTTTTCGTTTGTACGTTTCAACCACTTCTTCTGGCATGTTGTAGTAGCTAACGGTGTTTTTTCTCAGGGCTGCAATGCGTTTGGTGACGTTGCCAAATTGGGTTTGGTTAAGTTGAAATGGGTTTTTGATGCCAAGGGCTAGGGCGGCCATAGAAAAGTTCTGTGTGCTACCGTTGTAAGATAGTACTTGTCCTTTATATGTGCTATCCCACATGACGTTCATGCTGGTGGGGGCTTGTTTGACGATATCTTTGTTGTAGATTAAGCCCATTTCTGAATACGCATAAGGAATGGCGTAAAGGTGGTTGTTGTTGATTAGCCCGTGGACTTTGGATAGTGGCTGAAATTGCTTTTGCTGGAATTTCTGGTTGGGTAAGTCTTCTGAATTGATGGGTGTGGTTAGATTCTCTTCGATATAGCGTTGCAGCTCGGCGGTGTTAACGGCAAATACGTCTGCCTTAATGTCTGGTGAGTGGATGGTTTCCCATAGCTCATCATCAGATCCAATAATTCTGACGGTTACGTCTGCATTAAAGCGTTTGCTGAATTCCGAAACGACATCATCATCTGCGTAGCCTGGCCACGCAATAATATGAAGAGACTCCTTGCTATAGGCGATGCAAGAAGTAAATGTAAGGCTTGTCAGTAGAATTGCAAAAATAATTTTTTGCATGAGTGTCGTTATGATTATCTGGTTAATTTCAGAATAGCATAACGTAAAGAAATTGCAGACAGATGATGGTCAATGAAAAACAAAAAAGCCAGCTCTAGGAGCTGGCTTTTGTATTTGGTGGCGAATCAGGGATTCGAACCCCGGACCTGCGGATTATGATTCCGTCGCTCTAACCGACTGAGCTAATTCGCCGAAAGAGGCCGTATTATGCTTTTTCCCCTTTAGGCTGTCAACACCTTTTTGCAAAATAATTCAAAAAAAGCGTTTAAAGCGCGTGCGAACGGTCTCCGACCGAGAAACCAAGCAGTGAATCGTCGATATTGCGGGTTAAAGCAATCACTTTAAACAACTCCCCCATTTCTGCAGGGCTCATTAATCGTTGTACTTGATTCGCAAAGGGGAGGTAAGTAGCAAGGTCTGTCTGATCTATTTCTGATAGTAGGTCAGTAATCCCCGCGTTGGCTAAAAACATGGCTTGGCTGGTGTAGCCAGATAGAGTTAACCCTTCGTTGACACCGGCCACCGCCATTGCCGTAAAGTCGACATGGGTGGTGACATCCTGCAGCCCAACTAAAATGAGTGGATCTGGGTGGGCATGATGACGGTAGTGGCACATCAAGGTGCCTTGATCACGCTGTGGGTGGTAGTACTCGCGTTCAGAAAAGCCGTAATCAATCATGAGTAGCAGGCCATGCGTTAGCGCTTGGGCCAGCGTGCTTACAAACCCAGCGGCTCTTAATTGAATTTCACTTAGGTAGGGTGCTTCGACCGGTAGTGATTCTGCCTGCTGAAGTAAAGAAGGGTCTTCAATTGCGCGATCGACTAGTGCAAATTGTCCATCGATGAGAGAGACGCCTACTTCTTTAATTCCATCGTTCGTCCAGCGTACCAGATGGGTTGGAATCGCATCTAATACTTCATTTCCAAGCATTACGCCGGTAAATGTGGTGGGTAACTCATCTAGCCATGAGACTAAATGCAGTAGATGAGGGGCTTCTTTTTTGAGCCGGCTCTGCTGACGCTCTCTAAGATCGCCACTCACTTCTAGTAGGTAGTAGTGATCGGGTAATGCGTTTAATTTCTCTAAGGCAAGCAAAATGTCTAAGGCGAGTTTGCCAGAACCGGGGCCAAATTCGAGTACATCACCACCCGTTTGCGTTAGTACTTGCTGAATTTGCTTAGCAATCGTTTGGCCAAATAGGCAAGACAGCTCTGGCGCTGTAGTAAAGTCGCCTTGGCTGCCTAGTTTGATCGAGCCATTACTGTAATAGCCTAGCCCCGGCGCATATAAAGCAAGTTCTTCAAACTTTACAAAGGGAATCCAGCCTTTATTTTCAGCGATAACCTGATGAAGATGGGCGACCAGTTGGTCTGAAACTGCTTGCGCTTCAGCGGAAGGCGCTGGGAGTTCGGTTTTATTGCCAATGACGTGCACGTTTTTTCCAGAAAATAGGTAGGTAGACATCTAGGTGGCGATGTCTACATTAGGCATTCAAATGTAAGCGTGTATTTTCGCCTGATATCAGAAATTGTGCTAGCCCTGAAAGCCGCTCCACCCCGGGATGAGGTCGATATTCACTTCGTCAATTTGATGGGGGGGTAAGAACATTTCTGCGTAAGAGAGGTAGACCTTTTCTTTTACGAAGATTTCAAAGAGATCTGGGTCAATATGTTGGTCTTTGCACATTTTGCCCAAGATGGTCAGCGCGACAGATAGCTTTAATCCGGGCTTATATGGCCGATCAGCAGCGGTAAGTGCTTCAAAAATGTCCGCAATGCCCATCATGCGGGCTTGTACGCTCATTTCTTCTTTGGTGAGGCCCTTAGGGTAGCCTTTGCCGTCCATTCGCTCGTGATGCCCGCCAGCAAACTCTGGCACTCTGGCTAAATGAGGCGGCCATGGGAGCGCTTCTAGCATATTGATGGTGACATTTATATGGTGATTAATAATTTGGCGCTCTTCGTCAGTTAACGTCCCTTTTCTTACAGACAGGTTGTTGACTTCGTTCTCGGTCAGGATGGGGTATGCATTGCCCGCTGCATCATGCCAAGTCCGACTGGCAATTTGTGTAATCCGTTGGACGGCCTCATCACTTAACCATTCACCACCACGATTGGTCTGATTAATAAATTGTCGATCATTTTCTAAGGCTGCTAAGGCGCTATTGGTTTCTGCTTCGGTAGCGTTGCCACGCAACATTTGAAGTTCGAGTTCTTTACTGGCGATATCAAAGCGGCGATTCACTTCCTCGATACGATCATAAATGGTTTCTAGCTTGGTCGACTTGTCTACCACATGCACGGGGGTAGTGATTTTTCCACAGTCATGCAAGAGGCTGGCAATCTTGAGTTCGTACTTGTCTTTTGCATCCAAAGAGAACGATTGATACGGGCCATAATCAACATTTGCAGTGGCATTCGCCAGCTGCATGGTTAATTCGGGTACTCGAGCACAGTGACCACCGGTGTACGGGGATTTTTCATCCAGTGCCTGGTTAATCAGGTTGATTAAGGACTCGAATAGCATTTCTAACTGGTCAATCAGGAGGCGGTTGCCAAGCGCAATCGCTGCTTGGGATGCTAAGGACTCAACCTGTCGCTGAACGGCATGGCTAAAACCAATAATACGTCCACTATCAGGGTAGCGAGCATTGATTAACTGCAACACGCCAATCACTTGCCCGTCATGATCTTTCATCGGCACGGTTAAAAAGGAGCGGGAGCGATAACCCGTGCGTTCATCAAATGCTTTGGTGCCGCTAAAGTCATAACCATCTGCCGTGTAGGCATCTTCGATGTTAATGGTTTGTCCGGTAAGTGCGGCATGGGCAACTACATGATGGTGATTGGCTACACCATTATTTGAGAGTGCGATAGGTGGGAAGGAAATTGCTTTGCCGGTGGTGCCGCCCATTGCAAAGCCTAGCGAATCGTTTAGGACCGTTTCAAATTTTAAGTGGTTGTCTATTAATCTATAAACCGTGCCACCATCTGCATTCGAGTAAGTTTTGGCCGCAATGAGAATACGCTCTAATAGGGTGGCGAGATCTTTTTCTGCGGATAAGTCGGTACCAATTTTATTTAATTCATCCAGCCATTCTGCGCCAATGCTTGGATTGGCGGGGATGATATCTGCTTGCGACTCGGTTAATTCAAACCGAAAACCAGATCGAATGGCCGTGATATCGCCAATCAAGGGGTTGGTCGCCTGTAGCTCCTCTAAGATGGCTTCTTCTTCACCTGGTTTTAGATGGGTAATCACAAGGTGGCAACCTGCGGATAATTGATCTAACTGAGCAATTAAACTATCAGGGCAAAGGTGGCCAGACACATTGGCTAGGTGATGGTCTTGATTGGTAAACGAGGTTTCGATCACGAGCCAAGTAGGTGCTGGCAGTTGGTTCAGCTTTTCCCAGAAAATTGGGCTGCCTTTGGTGTCGCCGGTGAAAATCCACGTTTTACCAAAGGTGCTGATGCCATAGCCCACCGCAGGAACCGAGTGATTGGCTGGCAATACGTGCAAGGTAGTCACCGGGTCAAGACTGATTTCATCATCTACAGCTAAGGTATTCAGACGGACAAACGGTGCTTCTTTGCTTGGAATGCTAGTAAAGTCTGGCCACAACTTATTATTGAACATGTGTGCAGACAGAACCGCGATGGTTTCTGCATTGGCATGCACTTCAATTGGTTTTGTGCGAATACCCGCACCGGCATCAATCAGCATCGGTAACATGCAGCAATGATCAAGATGGGCGTGGGTCAGAAAGACTTGATCAATCTTTAATAGTTGATCAAGAGATAAATCCCCCACTCCAGTACCTGCATCAATTAATGTGTGGTCGTTAAGTAAAAAAGAAGTGGTGCGTCTGTCACCGCCTATACCGCCGCTACATCCTAGGACTGAAATTTCCATCTTATTTTTCTTTCATTCTAGTAATGCCATCCCAGTGGCGGGGTGGATTCGCGATGAGTTCCTTGATTGAATGTTCAACATGCAAATACAGGAGGGTATCTGGCTCTTTCTCTATTAACTGCATCAAGATCTGCTGCGCGGCAAGGAACTCGCCTTGGCTATATTGCTGCATCATCTGGTTGAACAACTCTACAGATTTGAGTAACACCGGCGAAGCCGCATGGATTTCACAAATCGGTTCAAAAATACTGGTTGGTTCGTCCCGTCCTTTGACGATGACTTGCCCGATATGTCTAAATAAAAACTGATCTTTAGTCGCTTTGTAAGTGTCTTCCCCAACCAAAATACCCACACCGTAATGCTTGGTTAGTGCTTCTAAGCGGGCGGCTAGATTCACCGCATCTCCCATTACAGTATAGGCTGTACGGTAGCGAGAGCCCATTTCTCCTACCACCATTTGTCCGGTATTAATGCCGACCCCAATTTGTAAGGGGGCTAACTGGCGTTTTGCAAATTCAGGACGTAAGCGAACCATGGTGGCTTGCATGCTCAGTGCGGCAGATATGGCGTGGGATGGATGTTGCTCATCCATGACAGGCGCCCCCCAGAAGGCCATGATGCAATCGCCAATATATTTGTCAATGGTCCCTAGATGTTTTTCTCTGACGACTTCGGTTAATTCACTCAGTAATAGATTCATGACTTCTGTGAGTTGCACAGGGCTTAAGTGCGCCGAGAGGGAGGTAAAGTCTCTAACATCGCTAAACAGAACGCTTAACTCGCGGTTTTGACCTTCCGTTGTATAGTCCTCAGGAGATTCATACATCTTTTCGACGATTTCTGGCGGAACGTATTGCCCAAATCGATTGGCCAACTGGCGTTTAAGGTTGGTTTCTGAAAAGAAGCCAAAGGTCATGAAGATAACAAAGAGTCCAAATACCAATAACAAACATCGGATCACTGGTAAGTCAGTGAGTTGCGCTTGCCAAATCCATTGGTTGGTAAGAACAAGGATCAACATGATGCCAGCGGCCGTGATCGCCGCAAAGATCGCTTTTGCACGAATGAGTGCAATGGTTAGCGTGACAAACAGTACGCAAAGGAGAAGCAGTTCGATCCCGATGGCGTAAGTTGGTCGGAAAGGGATGTGCCTATCCAATAAACCCGCCAGTAAATTGGCATGGATTTCGACACCCGGATAAGCATTGCCAACAGGTGTATTTCGTAAATCAGCCAAACC
Organism: Leeia speluncae; assembly: GCF_020564625.1. Classification (NCBI taxonomy): domain Bacteria; kingdom Pseudomonadati; phylum Pseudomonadota; class Betaproteobacteria; order Neisseriales; family Leeiaceae; genus Leeia; species Leeia speluncae. The sequence continues at coordinate 38,973 of NZ_JAJBZT010000005.1, read as the reverse complement.
AATGGAAGACGTGCCAACTAAAACGATTTTATTTTTTAGTTGCGCCACAGGTGTTTTGCCCGTTAGGACATCGGTTGCCGATAAATAAGTGAAGGTTCGCGCAGGACCGCGATAAGGTACTAATGCATTCAGTGATTGATCAACAGGGATTTTGTAATCATCAATCAACAATTGTTCAATTGCTTCATAGCCACCGGCAGCTGATTGGCTGATTGGTAAAATAGGTGGATCCCCTTGTAGCCGACGGTACATCCTCACCGCGAGGGATTCATATAAACCGTTATTGTATTTCTCTAATAAGGGGACTCTTCGGATTAAACCATCCGGGTCTGTAAATGGATTAAAGTGACCTGCACCAACCGCCACATTTTGTAGTTGTGCTAAGTTGGCCCCATAGCCCGTAAAATTGGGTAAGTGATTCAGTGAATAAGCCGGCAATAAATCACTACTGAGAGAGGGGGCTGGAATTTGCCCAAACTGCCGGGTTGATTCATTAGAGAAGTAATAACCTAAAATGATTTCTTTATGTTTTAGGCTTTCTGCTAGTTGCGCATCAGGATCTAGCATGGGCGCTAAGCGCGCGAGTGTTTGCTGGAATTGCGTATTTTCTTTTAATTCCGTTTGCCCAAGTTGTTTGAGTAACGGTAATGGGTTGTGTGAATCTGGTTCCGCAAATGTGATATCTAAGCCTACTAATTTAACTTGATACGTATTGGTTAGCTGATCGAGTAATTTCGCAAAACGTTGCCTTGGCCAGGGCCATTGACCTTCCACTGCAAGTGTTTTCTCATCGATATCGACGATGACTACTTGATCAGATTGCTTTGTTGGCTGGTGCTGGTTTAAACGGAAGTCGTAATAACTTTGCTCAAGCGTTTCTACGGCGGGTAAATGAAGTAAGCCAATGCTATCTGCGACGAGCAGTAGAAAAAACAAACCGCTTACCAATAACGGCCAGCGGTGTTGTTTGAAGTAAGTTTTCACGGTGCTTAAATCCGGCTAGTCATGACAAACCGAAGCACAATCCCCGCTAGCTCAATTTCATCTTGCGTGGAAAGTTCAAACGCTTGGGTGCCAATCGATTCACCATTCACAATCGGGTGTTGCGCGCCTTCAACATGCGTTAGGAAAAAGCCCTGCGGACGACGGCTAATCACGGCTACTTGGAAACCTGGTTTCCCAAGTGTCACAAAGTTTTTGCTAATCACCAGTTCTTTGCCTGCATTCGGGCCATTTGCGATGACAACTTTGGCTTCGATCTGCGCCTTTTGAGGAGGTAATGATGGTGGTTCAGTTAAGCTTTCTAGCGGTGGTGGTGTAACTACTGGTGCAGGTGCCACGGCTACGGCTTTTCTTGGTGCATCACTATGGCTAGTTGTACTCATTGGTGCAATTAGTACGGTATTTTCAAACTGGCCTGCTTGTGGTTTGTAAGCAGTGTCATCGACGTATCTTAAGCGATAACGCGCAATCCCGATGGTATCGTGATTATTTAGACGAACTTTGCTCACCGGTTGGCCGTTAACGAAGGTGCCGTTGGTACTTTGTCTGTCTTCCAGTACGTATTCATTTCTGTTTCGAATTAACAATGCATGTTCGCCACTTACCGCCAAATTGTTTAACACAATTTGGTTGTGTGGTTTTCTGCCAATGGTAATTCGGCTGCCAGTGAGTGGAATCTCACGCAGTTCTGCCCCATCTAATGAAAGTATCAGCTTTGCCATGTTGCGCTTATCTCCAAGGCATTAGCCAGTCCAACGCACCATTGGTGCTCACTACCTCGCCCTCAACTCTGGCGACGATAACCGAAATATTGTCTTTGCCGCCTGCATCATTCGCTTGTTGAATAAGCAGGTCGATGGCTAACTGTGGTGAAGTGATTGCGCTTTCAAGCGTATAGCCAATCTCTTCATCCGTTAGCATGTCATTTAATCCATCAGAACAGAGTAGGTAAATATCCCCTTCTTCAATCGCTAACGTTTGTACATCAACATCTAGTGCGGCCTGTACACCAACAGCGCGAGTCACTAAATTGCGATAAGGAACGTAGCGCGCAGCTTCTGGTGTGAGCAATCCACTATCTAACTGTTCTTGTAATAGCGAGTGGTCTTTTGTCATGACCTCTAAAAGGCCATTGCGCAGACGATAGAGCCTAGCATCACCAACGTGCGCAACGGTTACCATCTTGTCATAAAACTTGACCGCAACCAAGGTGGTGCCCATGCCTTGGCATTCTGGCTGTCTCTCTGCAGTTTCTAAAATCTCTTGGTTGGCATATAACGTCGCTTGTTGTAAAAGGCGCTCGTAAAATTGCACTGTCGTTTCAAGCGGGTCTTTTTTGCTGCCATTCAAGGGATCAAGCTTAATCCGAATATCGGTACTAATACAGGCAACGGCCATGCCGCTGGCAACTTCTCCTGCGTTATAGCCGCCCATGCCATCTGCAAGAATAGCTAAACCAAGACTGCTATCCATCCAAATAGCGTCTTCGTTATGTTCTCTTTCCATGCCTGGGTGCGTTTGCCCCAACATGGATACTAATTGGTCTTTCTCAGCCATGTTCACATTCCAAACTACAGCGCTTTAGTGATCTGGCAAAATCGGATCCATTAATAAATCGACGGTCCGGATCTTTCTGTAAAGCTTTGTTGATAATTTCCACTACGCAACTAGGAATATCTGCAGCATAGGTGGTAATGTCTGTAGGGGTTTCATTCGCAATTCTAAACATTAACTCTGCCATTGACTCCCCCTCAAATGGCAAGTGTCCGGTCAATAGTTGGTACAGCATTACGCCTAGCGAGAAGAGATCAGATCGACCATCAACTCGTTTACCAGACAATTGTTCTGGAGACATGTAACTAGGGGTACCTAGTACCAGCCCAGTTCGTGTTCGGCTAGAGTCGGTAATCCGTGCAATACCAAAGTCGGTTACTTTGATTTGGCGACTAGCCGGCTCGTACATAATATTGCCAGGTTTAATATCCCTGTGAACCACTTGCTGCTTATGTGCATAATCCAGCGCTTCCGCAATTTGTGCCACAATGTTTAACACTAATGCACGAGGGAGTAAATGATCCTTTTGTGTATATTGCTCTAAGTTTTGTCCTTTTAAGAACTCCATCGCAATATACGCTAGATCATGCTCTTCGCCCGCATCATAAATGGTCACAATATTCGGGTGATTTAATTGACCTGCAGTTTCGGCTTCTCTGAAGAAGCGCTGACGTGCTTTGGCTAATTCTTCTGGAGCAAACTCTTCCGATAAAGCCATTGTCTTGATGGCAACTGTCCGACCAATTTTTGGGTCTCGACCGAAATAAACAACCCCCATTGCTCCTTTGCCTAGTTCGCGTTCAATTTGATAGCGGCCAAGCATCGGCTTTTCGGTGCCTTCGGTAATGAGCGTGCCTTGTGGAGAGCCCGCTGCATTCGACAAAATGACGGTGCCTTGCATTTGTTTGGCTCGTTCTAAGCGCTCGGGTACATCTCTAAATTTTGTGCTGAATGACTTCATATATTCGTAAACAGCAAGTGACTTATTAAATAGACGCTTGCGTTCAAAATCTAATGCCAAGTTGTACAGCACATCCATCATGCTTTCATCTAGCGGGCATTTTCTGAATTTATCAAACGCTAAATCAAGTTGGCCTTGACCTTGGAAGGCTAAGCCAAGCATACGGTTACTCTCTGCGGACTCTGCATCTGCTCTTGCTTTGCCATCTTCGGTAAACAAGAACTTCCTAGTGGTCATGGCTAAATGACCAATTGCCAGCAAGAGTGCGGGGATGGTGAGTGGGACCCATTTAAGCTGGTTGGCTAATAAATAAAGTTCGCAGCCGATACATGCGGCCAGTAATACAAGACTCACGACAGCACCTGCTCTGGCAGGAAGTCTTGGCAAAATGAACATGAGATAAAGGGCGATAAAGGTGATGGTGCTGGTGGCACTCCAATCGGCCCAAGCGGGCTGAGAGATTGCATCGCCTTGAAGTAAGCTAGATGTCGAGTGAGCAAGCGCAATCACGGGCGGTGTGCTTGTATTGGTTGGCGTCACTAACTGATCGCCAAGCCCATTGGCAATGGTGCCAACTAAAACGAGTTTGTCTTTATATTTTTCAGCAGGTATCGCCCCGCTTAAAACATCAAAGAATGAATCAACAGGAAATGGTTTGTCATTCGCGTAAAAGTAAGGGCGAATAATGCCAGCACTATCTGCTGGTAACTTTTGATTGGTTAAACTAAGTGGCCCACCCGTGGTGAGGCTAATGTCGGCAAGTGAAAGATTTTTTTGTCGTGCCGCAGCAATAAGAGAAAGTGAAGGATAGTAACTATCGCCTAATTTGATATAGAGGGATTCTTGCCGAACCACGCCATCTGTATCTGGGATGTACATGCTATAGCCAATTGCCGCTGCGTGAGACCCAAACACATCTAAAGGCCAGTTGGCGTCTTTGGCGGTTAAGCTTAAATTGCTGCGTCCATTATCTTGAATTTGCGGGATCTGAAAATTGCTAATGTATCCAGGTTCATTATTCGGACGACCAATTGCTTCTCCTGCTTGTGGCAGAGTGAAGTCAGCAGATAGGACGACCGTGCCAGATTTTTCAATGGCATCCGCTAGTTTTTTATCAACGTTCAGGTTTTTATCTGCATCTTTGAGTACCTGGCTCATTGATTGTAAGTAAGGGTTTTTTACTTGCGGTGCTTCTGGTGCTTGGGTAACAGGGGCGGGTGTATCAGGAGACTCGGTAGCGTTACCATCTGCGGGGGCTGGCGATACCGTTGTTGGTGGCGTATTACGCTGACCATTCTCCGCGGCTTGCGCTTTGGCTACTAACGGGATGAGTTTATTAATATAAACCATGCCCGGATCGGTCTGTGGATCAAAAAAGAACACCGTATTGACGATGCTTTTGGGTTCTCCACTAGAAAGCTGCGCGGTAAATCTTGCCATGACTTCTCTAGACCATGGCCAACGTCCGATACTTCTCAGGCTTTTATCGTCAATCGCGATGACGGCTATTTCATTACTAGGCTGGCGCTTCGCTAACTTGAGGCCTGTGTCGTAGACTTTTCCTTCAAAACTATCAAAGAAAGTCGTTGTCTTCGTTAAGGCAAGAAAGCCAACGACGACAATTAATGCAAACAAGCTGTCACGTATCCAAGAGGAGCGTGTGCGCATAAAAGCATTCCATTCAAAGGGCACTCTCTTAAAGAGCCTTCCATTGCCCTGTCTTTGTAGACTCCATCCCCATTGGATTGGCGGGATGGTCATATGATTATGCTTTTATTCTACGCGAAATTAAGAAAAATACCGCATCATTCTTGAAGATGTCATGCGGAAAAATAAAAAAAGAGAATGAGGCCCGTTTTGGCGGTCATTCTCTTTTTGTGAGAGGCATTACTTTTTGAGCAGAATGGTGAAATCAATTGCCTAATCGTTGATTGATTTCGGCAACATCTGCTTCATCTAACTGTCCGGCAACAGACTTCAGGCTGAGATAGCTAAGTAGGTAGCTATAGCGAGCAGCAGAGAGGTCGTTCTGCGCGCTGAAGTAACTTTGCTGTGCATTCAGTACGTCAATATTGGTTCTGACGCCGACTTCTTGTCCTAGCTTAGTCGACTTTAGTACGCTGTCTGCGGATACTAGTGCTTGTTCCAGTGCTTTGACTTGTGCTTCGCCGCTAACTACACCTAAGTAGCTAGTGTTGGCATCTTGCAATGCACTACGCCTTGCCGCTTCAAGGTCTTGTCTTGCTGCTTCATCTTTTGCAACGGCTGCACGAGACTGCGAGGTCACTGAACCGCCACTATAAATAGGAATGGTTAGCTGGAGTCCGATATTGTTGTAATTTGTCCGTCCAGGACTAGAAGAACCATGGGTAGTGCTGCGCCCGCTATTGGCGACCAAATCTAATGTCGGCAAATGCCCAGCTTTCACGCGTTTAATTTCTTCTTCTGCGATCGACTTCTGGATGAGCCCGGCTTTTACCGCCAAGCTATCTTGCTGGGCGGTGTTTTGCCAATCGAGGTTACTACCTTTCAGGTTGATTCGGTTTGTGTTCACCAATGGTGCTACGCCATTAAATGGCTTACCCGCTAATTGGCGAAGTGTTTCTTGCTTAATGGCTAAATCGTTTTGTGCCGCTATTTCGGTGGCAATCATGAGATCGTACTTAGCTTGCGCTTCATTGGTGTCGGTAATGGTAGCTGTACCGACTTCAAAGCTGGCTTTCGCTTGCGCAAGCTGCTGGCTAATTGCAGCCTTTTGCTGATTAATGTAGGTGATCTTATCCATCGCAGCGAGTACATTAAAGTAAGCTTGGGCGACCCTTAAAATTAAGGATTGCTTGGCTGATTTTAGCTGGATTTCCGCTAGATCAACCGTCAGTTTTCCCTGTTCTAGTGCTGCGTAATTCGCTTGGTTGTATAAGCTTTGCTTGGCAGTAACCACCAATGAATTGGTGTTGTATTGAGAATTAGCCGTGCCACCAGCGAATAGATCCGTTTTTGAGTCATTCCAAGTGGTGGCGCCTGTTGCTGATACTTGCGGCAATAGCGCTGCGCGTGCCTGCGGGTATGCCTCAATATTTGCCTGATAAGTAGCAGCAGCAGAAGCATAGGTCGGATCTTGAAGTCTGGCTGCTTGATAGATGTCCATTAGATTATCCGCTGCCGCCGGATAAGCAATGGCAGCAAATAAGCTAACAGCCATAAGAGTTGGTTTAAGTGCATTCATTCAAGATTATCCTTTAACAATGCTGAGGCGGTAGATTTGTATTGATGGTGGGTTGGATAAGCAGTCCCCGAATTAGTACCTGAACCGAGTCAGGTAACCAATCTTCCGGGGCGGGATGCTGATGGCACTGAAAACAATGTTTCTGCAACACGGCATAAATCATTGGGGCCAATAATGCATGGGTAATACTTTCTACATTGATCGGGCGAAATTCACCTCTTTCAATGCCTAATGTAATTAATGCCGCTAGCTGATCAGTAATTTTTTCGATGACTTCAGATTGGTAGAATCGTGCAACTTCCGGGAAGTTGCTGGCTTCTGCCATCATTAGTTTTAAAATGATCGATCTAGAGGTGTCTAAAACGTTGGTTTTCCAAAAGTGCAATGTGCCTTGTAGTTGCAGTGCAACGGGCAAGGATTGTGCCTCTTTTAGATATTCGGTGAGCCCATCAACCGTTGGGCTAATCGATGCAATAATCAACGCTTTGAACAAATCTTCTTTATTTTTGAAATAAAGATAGGGCGTCCCTTTGGTCACACCTGCGCGTTTTGCGATGTCCTCAATACTGGCTGCGGCGTACCCTTTTTCGCCAAAAATAGCCAATGCCGCATCTAGGATTTCTCCCGGACGGGCTTCTTTTCTACGGCTATTTCTTTGAGTGGGTTGGTCCATATTGGTGGCGATTTTAAGTTAATAAACATTTGTTCAGTAAGTGTACTTTAGAGTTGGTGGCCCGCTAAGTCAAGGCGAGTACTTACTTTTTTACAATTGAAACAACTATTTATGGCGGGCAATAGAATGCAAAACACCCGGTGTCTCGACCGGGTGTTTTTATTTAGTTCGGAAGAAATTCGAAAAGGTTAGTGAAGAATAAATGAAGTCAGGCACCGCAATAATCCGCGGTTTTCGAGTAGATAGGCACCTTCTCCTAGCGGTTTTGCATTTTCCAACTCGGCTAAGGTGAAGTCTTCGTCTAAATTGTCGGTCGAAAGTTCAAGGACAACATCGTCTGGATGCGATGCCGCATCCTCTTCAGGAACGAATAGATACTCTGGGCGCGCATATTCGCCGTTAAACTGTAGCATGTCGCTGCGCGCTAAGACATCGAGAATATCGGTGTTTGGGTTTCTCATGACAAACCTCCTGTGCAGGGACTACGTTTCAGTGGTGCTACTCAGGAAATCAGGGCAAACCCTGTAATTTCAATATCGCTTGTTTTTAAGTTTTTGAAAAGATTTTTTTGAGGGTTTTAATAAAAAAAACCGACACTTTTTATGGGTGTCGGTTTTTTTGACAGTGCAATTGGCCTTAAGGTTTCAAGTCTTTCGCCAAAAAGAAGGCGTCAGAGTAGAACTCGTCTTCAGGAAGATTGCGTGTCTGGATGAAGGAATTGTGTGCCGCTTCTACAACAACGGGTGCTCCACATGCATACACTTGGTAGCCTGATAGATCGGCAAAGTCGTCTAAAACGGCTTGGTGAACAAAACCGGTACGTCCTGCCCAGTTATCGTCTGCAGTTGCATCAGAAACAACGGGAATAAAGGTGAAGTTCGGGTTTTCTTGTTGCCATTTCAATGCCAAATCAAACATGTACAAGTCTTTTGGCTGACGTGCGCCCCAATAGAACACCATCTGGCGATCACAGCCTTCTTTCAATGCATGCTCGACGATGCCTTTGATTGGCGCAAAGCCCGTTCCGCTTGCAATCAAAATCATTGGCTTATCTGAATCTTCTCTTAAGAAAAAGGTGCCTAATGGGCCATTAAAGCGCAGAATTTCTTTTTCTTTCATGCCGGTAAAGACATAGTCAGAGAAAGAACCGCCTGGTACGTGGCGAATATGCAATTGCAAGAATTCATCGTCATGTGGCGCATTAGCCAATGAGAAGCTACGGCGTTTGCCATCTTTCATTAGGATGTCGATGTACTGGCCAGCCATGAATTGCAGGCGTTCGCTTGCTGGTAATTTTAAGTACAAGACAGCCACATCATCTGCTGGCTTTTCAATTTTGTGTACGCGACATGGCAAGGTTTTTACTGGAATATCTTTGCCACCGGTCACTTCTTTAACTTCAATCGTTAAGTCGGTTTCTGGGTAGGCGCAGCATAGCAATGTTTTGCCTGCTGCAATTTCGTCTGCAGTCAACGTGGTTGATTGGAAGTCTCCATGACGTACTTCACCGGTCACGATGGTTGCTTTGCAAGCGCCACAGGCGCCATTACGGCAACCGTAAGGGATATTTAGCCCTGCTTGCATGGCGGATTCCAGAAGTGTGTCTTCTGGTTTTGCGTTAAACTCGTGACCGCTTGGTGTCAACTTGACCTGGCAGGACATGAAAATTCCTTCTTGAAATGCGTGTTAATTCTAAATCTGACGAAAAGGGTCGGCGAATGCCTCAGCCATCTCGCGTAATGAATAAGCCATTATTGTTACTAGTTGGTGCTGGTGATATTGCAAAGCGAATCTTGCCTTGGCTTCTCACTCGATTTCGTGTGCATGTAGTGGTTCGGCGAGAGGCGCAAGCCAATAGCTGGCAAACTGCGGGTGCGCTTCCTATCCGTGTCGATCTGGATTTGCTGCCCACACAACGTAGGGCGATCCCGAGATACGCTTATATCCTGCATTTTGCGCCGCCTAATGACACGACTGGCGAATTGGATCGTCGAACCCAACAGTTACTCGCTTGGATAATGCATCAACCAAAGCAACGCAATCAAGCGAGTATTTGCAACAAAAACAATATTTTACCACAGCGATTGGTCTATATCAGTACTAGCGGTGTTTACGGAGATTGCCAAGGGAATTGGGTGGAAGAAAGCCAGATGGTGAATCCACAAACGTTAAGGGCAAAACGTAGACTCTCCGCCGAGAAACAACTCCGTGCTTGGGGCGGCGTCGCGGCACGCTCAGTATCGATTTTGCGAGTGCCAGGCATCTATGCGCTAGATCGACTTCCCTTGGCTAGGCTAGAAAATCAGCTCCCAAGCCTATTGGAAAGTGAAGACAGCTATACCAATCATATTCACGCAGATGATCTTGCTCGCATTGCAGCCTTCGCGCTTTTTAGGGGTAAAAATAGGCGCATTTATCACGCGGTGGATGACAGTGATCTTAAAATGGGCGATTACTTCGAGGCGGTGGCGACCTATGCGCAATTGCCCAAACCTGAGCGAGTCACAAGAGAAGAAGCCTCAAAACGGCTATCGCCTGTCATGATGTCCTATCTGAATGAGTCTAGACGCCTGCGTAACCAGCGTCTAAAACAAGAACTACGGGTCAAGCTGAAATTCCCAACGGTTGCATCGGCGCTGAATGCACCACGGCATTAAAGCGACTTAACCTCGGCTCATTTTCTGCGAATAAGGAATTTCCAGTAGTTGTCGACTTGCTCGGTGGAAATTAGCTCGTGCCCGGTTTGTTGGCAAAACTGGGCAAAGTCGGTTGGTGTGCCTGGGTCTGTTGCTAATACTTGCAGTAATTTCCCACTATCTAACGTCGCTAAGGTTTTCTTGGTTCGTAAAATAGGGAGTGGACAGTTTAGACCTTTTAGGTCGATTTCTAAATCTGGGTTCATGCGCGAATCATTCAAAATCAATCGAGTTGAAATCAGTTTACCTTTTTTCCAACGTGGCTGCATGTGTACGCGTTAGGAAGAGTGCCGAGCAATGCAGTTTTTGCAGTAAAATGAGCACGATACGTTTTCTTGATTTGGAATAGGCATGTCTTTACCTCCTCGCAAACTGGCGATTGCTCCGATGTTGGATTGGACGGATCGTTTTTACCGCTATTTTGCCCGTCAAATTACTAAACACACTTGGCTATATACCGAGATGGTGAATACGGGGGCGATTTTGCATGGAAATCAGGAAAGACATCTTAAATTTGATGAGTGCGAACACCCTGTTGCGTTACAACTAGGTGGTAGCGAACGTAATGATTTGGCCGCGTGCGCTAAAATTGCGCAAGAGTGGGGCTATGATGAAGTCAACTTGAACGTTGGCTGCCCAAGTGAGCGGGTGCAATCGGGTGCTTTTGGCGCTTGCTTAATGGCTGAGCCAGATCATGTGGCGGATTGCCTAAAAGCCATGCAAGATCAGGTGAGTATTCCGGTAACGATTAAGCATCGAATTGGTATCGATGATGTTGAAAGTTATGACTATTTGCGGGAATTTGTCGCTAACGTTGCGCAAAAAAGTGAAACCACCGTTTTTATTGTGCATGCCAGAAATGCGATCCTCAAAGGCTTGTCGCCCAAAGAGAACCGTGAAATACCACCTCTGAAATACGATTATGTGTATCGCCTAAAGGCAGAGTTTCCAGAGTTGGAAATTTTGATTAACGGTGGGATTAAGACATTGCCCGATACGTTTACCCATTTGCAGCATGTCGATGGGGTGATGATTGGTCGTGAGGCGTATCATAATCCATATCTACTAGCGAATGTAGATGCTGAAATTTATGGCGATGATCACCCGGTTCTCTCAAGGGAAGAGGTCATCGCTAACATCATGCCATTTGTGGAAGGCTGCATTGCCGAAGGCGTCCCGCTTCGCCACATCTCTAGACATATCTTAGGGTTGTATCAAGGCTTGCCAGGGGCAAGGCACTGGCGCCGGCAGTTGTCGGATGCTAATTTATTAAAAGCCAACCAAGCAAGCCTGATCTCTGAAACCGTAAAACTAATGGAAGCGCATTTATCTCGCCGTTTTGAACAGATGGATGAAATTAGTTAACTAACTCGCCTTTTTGCAGTAGTAATTGCCGCTGGCAACGGGATGCTAGTTGGTCATCATGCGTCACAATGATAAGCGCGGTTTGGCTGTTTGTTTGTAGCGCAAACAACAGTTCGATAATGGCTTGTCCTGTGTCTCCGTCTAGATTTCCCGTCGGTTCATCGGCAAATAAAATGGCGGGCTGGGTAACAAATGCGCGTGCCAACGCTACACGTTGTTGCTCTCCGCCCGATAAGCTACTTGGCAGTTGATCTAGCCGATCCCCAAGGCCAACTTTTTCTAGCCATCCAATCGCAATCGCACGGCCATTTTTTTCTCCGGCTAATTCTAAAGGAAGCATGACGTTTTCTAGGACGGTCAGCATGTCGAGCAATTGGAAGTTTTGAAAAACAAAACCAACTTTACCGGCACGCTGTTTGGCGCGTTGATCTTCACTCAGTATGTTGAGGTGCTGGCCAAATAGATGAATACTGCCACTATCTGGTTGATCTAGCCCTGCAAGCAAACCCAATAGGGTTGACTTCCCACTGCCGGATTTGCCCACGATAGCGATGGTCTCTCCTTTTTCGCAATGAAGTGACACATCTTTCAGAATATCCGTTGTTTTACCGTTGATCGTCACTTGCTTTCCTACGCGCTGCGCCTGCACAATGATGTCATCATTGCCAAAGGAGTTTGCTGTGCGATTCATGTTGTCTGTCCTGTCAAAGTCTTTATTGCTGATCGTTGCATTATTCGGTGCCCCCGCAATGGCTGCAACCATCTTGGTTATGGGCGATAGTTTATCGGCGGGTTATGGATTAGCCAAAGGAGAAGGTTGGGTTGATCTTCTTCAAAAGCGGGTCGCCAAATCGCACGATGTGATTAATGCCAGTGTGTCCGGAGAGACGTCTGCTGGTGGAGTTGCCCGCCTGCCGCAACTCTTAAACAAACATCACCCCGACATAGTGTTGCTCGAATTAGGCGCAAATGATGGTTTACGTGGTTTACAGCTAACAGCTACGCAAAACAATTTACAGCGCATGATGGAGCAAGTAACCGATTCCGGCGCAAAACTAGTGCTAATCGGTGTCCAGATTCCGCCTAACTATGGTCGTTTGTATCAGAAAAAGTTCAGCCAAATGTATCAAGACTTGGCAAAAGATCATTTGGCTAGCTTCGTACCATTTTTACTTGAAAAAGTAGCGAATAGAAGAGACTTGTTTCAGGCTGATGGCTTACACCCAATTGCCAAGGCACAGCCCTTATTGCTAGATACTGTTTGGCCGGTGCTAAAGAAAGTGATCGGTAAAAAAGGAAGCTAATATGCGAATTTTGCTAGCGGAAGATGATGCGCTATTAGGCGATGGCATTGCAGCGGTGTTGCGTGAAACGGGGTTAGTTGTCGATTGGTTAGACGATGGCGTGAAGGCAGAATCTGCCTTGCTTACTACTGATTATGAACTAGTGGTGTTAGATATTGGCTTGCCAAGGCAAGATGGTTTAAGTGTGCTTCGTAAGTTACGGAGTAAAGGAAGTGATATTCCGGTTTTGCTGCTGACCGCTAGAGATAGTATTGAAGATCGCGTCGCAGGTTTAGAGGCGGGTGCCGATGATTACCTGATCAAGCCATTTGCCATGGAGGAGTTGCAGGCACGTGTTCGGGCACTGATGAGAAGGGCGCATGGCCGCGCAACACCAGAAATCCGTGTGGGTGATTTAAGGGTGGACCCTGCCTCTCGGCAAGTATGGAAGGCGGAAGAATTAGTGGTGTTATCTGGTAAAGAGTTTGCGCTGCTGATCGATTTGCTAGAACACAAAGGCACGGCACGTTCGCGAGAGCAATTAGAAGATAGTTTGTATGGTTTTGGTGAAGAAGTGGGCAGTAATGCGGTAGAGGTCCACATTCATCATCTGCGCAAGAAACTTGGCGAGCAGTTTATTCGCACCATGCGGGGCGTTGGCTATGTGATTGCATAGCCAACTGCTGTCAAATTAATAACGGATATTACTTGCAACGAGATTTTGCGTTGCTACCGCAGCTTCCGCATTGATCACAGGTGCCAGAATTGGCCCCTTTTTTCTTGATGACGTATTTGCGTAGGACGAAAGCCGCTGCCGTAACAACGGCTACACCGACGATTAGTTGTTGTGCGATTTCAGACATAATGCACTCCTGTTAACTTGCGAGATAGCGCGTCAATAATGCACCGACATACGCTAGTACGAATAAATACACCGTAAATAAAGCGGTGCTTTTTGCTGAGTTGGTTTCGCGTCTAACAACAGCAATGGTCGATAAGCATTGCGGTGCATAAACAAACCAAGCCAAGTAAGCTAACGCCACTGGCCATGCCCATGCATGCGCAAGACTAGCACCAAGCGCCGCATCGCCTCCACCAACTGCGTAGACCGTTGCTAAGGCGCTCACCGCCACTTCTCGTGCTGCCATCGCGGGGATTAGCGCAATACACATTTGCCAACTAAAGCCTAGTGGCTCAAATATTGGCTGCATAAACTTACCTAACATCCCCGCAAAACTGTATTCAATTGCAGGGGCGGTGGCATTCACTGGTGCATGGGGGTAAGTTGCTAAGAACCATAGCAAAATGGATAGCGCTAGAATAATCGTGCCCACACGGCGAATAAAGATCCATGCTCTTTCTTTTAGACCCATCAGGAAGTGATAAAGATGCGGCCAGCGATAGCTTGGTAACTCTAGTAGTAGCGGAAAATCATCATCCGCTTTTTGATTGCGGCGTAGTATCCAAGCAATGACTGCCGCGCTAAGAATCCCCGCAATGTAAAGCACAAATAGGGTTAGCCCTTGGAGATTAAATCCTCCCCATACGGTTGCCTTTGGCACAAATGCCCCGATGACTAAGGCGTAAACAGGTAGCCTTGCCGAACAGGTCATTAACGGAGCGACCATAATGGTGATGAGTCGTTCTTTCGGGTCTGCGATTGATCGGGTCGCCATGATGCCTGGCACCGCACAGGCAAAGCTAGATAACAGAGGAATGAAAGAGCGGCCAGATAATCCAACCCCTCGCATGAGTCGATCAAGCAAGAAGGCCGCGCGTGGTAAGTAGCCGGAGTCTTCTAGTGCCAAAATAAAGGCAAACAAGATAATAATCTGGGGAAGGAATACCAGTACGCTACCCGTGCCGGCAATTAAACCGTTCACGACAAAGTCTTGCAAAATACCGGCGGGTAAAAGTGCGCCTGCTTGAGCGCCAATCCATTGAACGGCGCCGTCAATTGCATCGACTAAGGGGCTTGCCCAAGCAAAAACAGCTTGGAACATGAGAAATAAAATCGTCAGCAAAATCACCAAGCCTGCCACTGGGTGCATGATGAGGCTATCTAACACCTCTTGCCAGCGGGGTGGGTTGGCTGGTGCGGTAACACAGCCTTCAAGAATCTGATCAATCCGCGCATACAGGCTTTCGATATCCTCAACCCGATCAGGCAGATGAATGCCTTCTCTTTTGGTGGCATTGGGTACAACCATCTTTTGCATCGCTTGCGATAGCGCATTAACGCCTGACTTTCTTACCGCGACGGTTTCTACTACCGGTAAACCTAAGCGTTGGCTTAATTCTGCAACGTTAATCCGGATGCCTCGATGTTCGGCTGCATCGGCTAGGTTTAACGCGAGCACCATTGG
The DNA here is from genome assembly GCF_020564625.1 of Leeia speluncae. NCBI lineage: Bacteria > Pseudomonadati > Pseudomonadota > Betaproteobacteria > Neisseriales > Leeiaceae > Leeia > Leeia speluncae. Next base: position 23,847 of record NZ_JAJBZT010000005.1, on the reverse strand, counting down.
AATCTCAAGGGTTTTTAGCTCTAACACTAAGCGTAGGCCTAGTTTTAGGTTGGTAGCATCGACAACCGCAATCAATGCATCCGGGCTGGCTTCATCCGCCATCTCGCCTAAGATTACGCGTCTTGCTACTTGCTCATCAGGGGAGGCGACATAAAGGCTATATGTACCCGGAAGATCGATGATTTCAGCTGTTTGCTCGCCTGCGAGAAACTGGCCAATCCTTTTTTCGACAGTAACGCCAGCGTAGTTTGCTACTTTGGCTCTAGAACCTGTTAAGCGATTAAATAAGGCGGTCTTGCCACAGTTTGGATTACCCACAAGGGCAAACCGGAATGGAGCTGCATTCATGCTTCTTTAGGCCTTATGAGGAACGGCGAGGATTTTCTCTGCTTCGCGACGACGTAAACCAAACTTCGTCCCGTTAATTTGGACGGCGATAGGGTCTTTTCCAAATAGACCGTAGCCGATGATTTTTAAGGTTGCACCGGGAAGAAACCCTAGTTCTTTCAACCGCAAGGTAACTTTTTCATCGTGAGCGCCGAACGCCTCTTGAATATCAATACTGATAATCTTGGCATGTGCACCTTTGGGTAAGGTATGTAGCGGAACGGCGGTCATGATCTTCAATCCGAAATCTAAACGATATTGATTATCAGATGCTATCAAGCTCTCATTTGAATCACAATCGCTTTATATCAAAGCTTTGATGCAAATCATGATTCTAGTCACAAGTTTCCCTTTAACTATTCGGGTTAATGCCTTGTAATGCAGCGCTGATGACTGCATCTCGCTGCAAAATCTTGGCCACGTTGCCGCAGACAATATCGCAAAGTTCGTAAGTGCATTCATCCGCAATTGAGTAAATCGCTTGATTGCCTTTTTGTAAGCGGGAAACTAAGCCGGCTTCTAGCAGCATAGCAAGGTGCTTAGACGTGTTCGCTTGGCTACAACCGGTGAGTTCTTTGAGTTCGCTAACCGTTTTGCAGCCGTCACGCATTGCATTTAATAGTTTTAAGCGAGTTGGCTCTGAAAGTGCTTTGAAATAACTAGCCACTTTGATTAACGCCGCATCATTGAGCATTTCCATAACAAATTCCTTCTGTTGTACTTTTCATTTTAGCGCATCTACTACATCAAAATGTACTTGATTTTTTATAAAAGCATATTACTATATGGTTATATAGTAAATTAAAAGTAAATGCCATGAAAAAAAGTCTCCTGACCGCGCTTTTTGCCAATGTGCTGCTTGCTACTGCAGCGATGGCTGGGGGAACTCAAGCTAGCTACACCGTGCAAATGAAGCAAGTACATCAAGGAATCCGTTTGACTGCAAGCGTACAAGCTGTGAATACGGTGCAATTGTCTTCGGATATTCAGGCGAGGGTGACCGATGTGTTGGTCAATGCGGGCGACAAGGTCAAAGCAGGGCAGTTGCTCGTGCGATTGGATAACCGCGTCTTACAAAATGGCATTTCTATTTCTGCAGGGCAACTCAGTGCGGCGAAGGCGCAGCTAAAAAATGCGGAAGCCAATTTGCAGCGCACCAAGCAATTAGTGGCTCAGCAGTTTGTTAGCAAGGCGTCTTTAGATACTGCGCAATCGAACTACGATGCCGCTTTGGCAACCGTGCAATCCCTTTCTGGCGGGGTGAGCCAATCGGTGACGCAGTCTAGTTTTTCGCAGTTATCCGCACCGTTTGATGGGGTTGTAAGTGAAACCTCGGTTGAAAAAGGAACAATCGCTGCGCCGGGCGTGGCGTTGATGACGTTATTTGATCCATCAAAACTTCGTGCCGTGGCATATGTTTCTCAGTCGGTGGCAGAACAATTAGCAAAAGCAGGCAAAGTAACTTGGCAAGTAGGTTCACAACCTTGGCAAAGCGGGGGCGTGATCACTGTATTACCCGCTGCCGATGCCGTTACCCATACAAGAGAAGTGCGCATGTTGTTGCCGACTTCAGCCAACGTTGTCCCTGGGCAGACCATTGCTTTGTGGGTGATGGCAGAGCCTGTCACCAAAATGGTGATTCCAAGTAAAAGTGTGATTCACCGTGGCGAGTTAGCGCTTGTGAATGTGCGTAACCAAGGCAAAACGGAACGCAGAATGGTTCGCTTAGGTAGTGATTTTGGACCGGAAGGTGTAGAAGTACTGGCTGGGTTACAAATCGGCGATGTGGTTGAAAGCCTTCCCAATACGAAGGGAAATCCATAATGTCTGAAGAGACAAAACCAATGGGCATCTCTGGACGAATTGTTGCGCTCTTTCAGCAAAACTCGCTCACGCCACTATTAGCGTTAATTGCTATTTTGGTGGGTTTATTTGCTGTCTTCATGACACCAAGAGAGGAAGAACCTCAGATCAACGTCACGATGGCTAACGTGATGGTGCCGTACCCGGGCGCAAGGGTAGCTGATGTAGAGAAGTTTGTTGCTACCCCTTATGAGCAAGTACTTGATCGAATCGCAGGGGTAGATCATGTGTATTCGGTTTCACGCCCAGGGATGGCTATCTTTACCGTGCAATTCAAAGTGGGCGTGCCACATAGCGAAGCGCTGGTTCGCTTATATGACACTATTCATGCGCATACCGATGCGTTGCCAACTAGTATGGGTGTGGGTACGCCGATCATCAAGCCAAAAGGGATTGATGATGTACCTGTCATGGCATTTACCTTTTGGTCGAAAGATGAATCGTTAACTGGCTATGATTTAGCCAAGGTTGCCCGAACGATTTCCCCCATCTTAAAGCGAGTGGAGGGGGTTAGTGATCTCAAACTGATTGGAGATCCTGGCCGCGCCATCAATGTATGGGTAAACCCTACGCGTTTGGCGGATAGCGGTGTCTCGATTAGTAGTGTTGCGAATGCGTTAGGGCAAGCAAATACCGGTATCGATGCCGGCGCACTAGTTGATCATAATCAGCGTGTTGCCTTGCATGCGGGGGAGTATTTCACCTCCGTCGAAGACGTACAGAATGTCGTTGTCGGTACAAATGCGGGAAGGCCAATCTATCTACGCGATGTCGCCGATATTACCGATGGCGCTCCAACGCCTACGCAATATGTCTGGTATGGAACAGCGGGTAAGGATTCTGCTAGCCATCCTGCCATTACGCTTCAATTAACGAAAAAGGCTGGTGAAAATGCCGTTGATGTGGCGAATCATCTATCCGAAAGAGTCAATCAGCTAAAAGGCGTGTTGATTCCTGCCAATGTGGAAATGACGGTTACCCGAAACTATGGCGAAACTGCGAACGACAAAGCGCAGAAACTGATCCAGAAACTATTGTTTGCAACTGCATCGGTAGTGGCCTTGGTTTGGTTGGTGCTAGGACGAAGAGAGGCAGCCATTGTGGGGCTTGCCGTTGTGCTCACATTATTGGCTACGTTGTTTGCCAGTTGGGCATGGGGCTTCACGCTAAACCGCGTTTCATTATTTGCCTTGATTTTTAGTATTGGCATTCTGGTCGATGATGCAATTGTAGTGGTGGAGAATATTCACCGGCACCATGCAGCAAACCCGGGCAAATCTTTGTATCAACTTATTCCTGCGGCGGTAGATGAAGTAGGTGGGCCAACTATTTTGGCTACACTAACCGTAATTGCCGCTTTATTGCCAATGGCGTTTGTGAGCGGATTAATGGGGCCATATATGAGCCCAATCCCAATTAACGCCAGTATGGGGATGTTAATTTCCTTAGCCATTGCTTTCGTTGTTACGCCGTGGTTAGCCGGCAGATGGTTAAAAAATAGCCATGCTAACGAGCAGTATGCTGACCCAGCGCATCAGGGGATAGGCGTGTTTTTTAGAAAGGTGTTTACCCCATTTGTGGATTCGCAAAGAGGGAGGAGAGCACGAAGCCTACTATGGGGCGGCATTCTTTTACTAATGGTGATTTCGGTTGGCTTGGCGGGTGTCCGTTTGGTGGTACTGAAAATGTTGCCATTCGATAACAAAAGTGAATTCCAAATTGTGGTTGATATGCCTGTTGGCACGCCGGTAGAAAAAACCGCCGCCGTGCTAGAGCGGATGGGCCAATATGTGGCAACCATCCCTGAAGTGGTCAACTATCAGGCCTACGCGGGGACGTCTGCGCCCATTAATTTTAATGGACTCGTTAGGCAATACGATTTACGTGCAGCCGCAGAGCTAGGTGATATTCAGGTGAATTTACTGGATAAGCATCACCGTGATCGTCAGAGCCATGAAATCGCCTCGTCTGTCCGGCCAACATTGGATCGCATCGCAAAAGAAATGGGCGGCAAAGTAAATGTAGTAGAAGTGCCTCCAGGTCCGCCAGTAAGAGCACCAATTGTGGCCGAAATTTATGCGCCAGATACGCCACTTCGTGAGGAAGCCGCCAACCGAGCATTATTGGCATTTCAAAAAAATAGCGATTTGGTTGCGATAGATAGTACGCAAATAGCGAAAGCCGATGAAGTCACCTTGGTGATCGATCATGATCAATTGGCAAGAAAAGGGATTACGGTGACTGCGGTTCAGCAAGCATTGTACGCTGCCGGCATCGGGCTAGATGCAACATGGCTACATGCAAAAGATAGCTTTGCCCCGATTCCTATTCGGGTAGCGTTGCCACCTGCGTTGCAAACACGTATTGAAGATACGCTGCAACTTCGGGTCTCCAATCAGGCTGGGCAATTATTTCCGCTATCCGAACTCGTGAGCGTCAAGAAAACGCAGGTGGAACAACCTATCTATCACAAAGATCTTTTACCTGTGATTTTTGTGACGGCAGATGCTGCCGGTCATTTAGATAGCCCGCTCTACAGCATGTTTGCGGCAAGAAAAGACTTATTCGCGAAGCCGCTTTCAAATGGTGAACAGATTCAGGAGTATTTCATTCATCCTCCTGTGTCAGACCAAACTGGCGCAGGCGTAAAGTGGGATGGCGAATGGCAAATCACCTATGAAACCTTTAGAGACATGGGGGCAGCTTACGCGGTGGGATTGGTGCTGATCTACATCTTGGTCGTCGCGCAATTTAGAAGTTATTTAATGCCACTCATCATTATGGCGCCAATTCCACTCACTATCATCGGTGTGATGCCAGGGCATGCATTATTGGGCGCGCAATTTACTGCAACCTCCATGATTGGGATGATTGCTTTGGCAGGCATTATTGTAAGGAACTCGATCTTGCTAGTGGATTTTATCCAATTACAAACCAATGCCGGCATGCCATTAGCTGAGGCTGTTATTCAGTCTGCGGCGACGCGCGCCAAGCCAATTGTGTTAACCGGATTAGCTGCCATGTTGGGCGCATTCTTTATTTTGGATGACCCTATCTTTAATGGGTTAGCGATTTCACTCATATTTGGGATCTTAGTGTCTACGCTACTCACGTTGGTCGTCATTCCTATTTTGTATTTTGTTAGTCATCAAACACGCGAAGAAGAAAGGGGTTCAAAATGAACGTTGAGCGCATGATTCGAATTTTCGCAGGCGTATTTATTCTGCTCTCTCTAGGGCTGGGCGTTGCCGGCAGTCCGCTCTTTGTGAGCGCAAAGTGGCTTTGGTTTACCGCATTTGTTGGCTTTAATTTGTTTCAAAGTGGCATTACCCGGTTTTGTCCGCTAGAAATCATATTGAAGCGCTTAGGTGCAAAAAGTTGTCAGGTCATTCAAAAGTAAGTCTTTAATTGGAGCGAAGTCATGAAAGCAAATGTAGGTGGTATTGATCGTATTTTACGTATTGTTGTCGGCACACTTTTAGTGGTTGCGGCAATCTCTGGACAGATTGGCTTCTGGGGATATATTGGCATTGTGCCGTTACTAACCGGCATGTTCCGCTTTTGCCCGCTTTACCCAATTATCGGAATCAATAGCTGTAAAAAGTAAGCGATTGAAAGGTAAGCGTATCTATTGCTACTTGAAAATCGATACTCTTACCTTATGTATAGCTGAATAACATGATTTGATAAGCGATACCCAAATGAGTCTTCACATTGTCTGCTCTCACTGTTTTGCTACGAACCGTCTGCCCGCAGAACGCCTATCAGACGCCCCAAACTGTGGGCGCTGCCATCAACCCGTGCTAACGGATGCCCCGATTGACTTAACTACCAGCCAGTTCGATGCCTTTGTGAATAACAACCAACTTCCAGTGGTAGTCGATTTTTGGGCAGATTGGTGTGGTCCGTGCAAGATGATGGCGCCAGGCTTTGCAGAGACAGCGGCAAAGCTAAAAACACGATTTAGATTGGCAAAGGTAAATACCGAAACCGAGCAAATGCTAGGTGCGCGTTTTCAAATTCGTAGCATCCCTACGCTGATCGTATTTAAAATTGGAAAAGAAGTAGCGCGTCATTCGGGCGCAATGTCGGCAATGCAATTGCAGCAATGGTTGGCATCGCATACCTAATCTGTTGAATAAGTTTAAGTATGCGATGTGGTGAGGAAATCAGATTGGTTTAGCTAAGCTCCGTCATCGATCGGGGGATAATCCGGCTACTTGGGAATACCGCGCTGAAGGTACTACCTTCACCCGATACCGAGCTTACCTCAAGCTTGGCTTGGTGGCGTAGCAAAGCGTGTTTTACAATTGCCAAGCCTAAGCCAGTTCCGCCGGTTTCGCGAGAGCGGCTTCTATCTACTCGGTAGAATCGCTCGGTTAAGCGATCAATGTGTTCTTGATCAATACCGATACCAGTATCTTTGACAGAGAATACCGCTATCTCGCCTTGACGCTCCCATTTCAGGGTGATGCTACCGCCTTCAGGGGTGTAGCGCACCGCATTACTTGCTAGATTACCCATCGCGCTATGTAGTTCATCCATGTTGCCATGTAACCAGTCTGCAGAGAGCACTTCAATGGTGATTTGATGCCGCCCACCCGATAGACTGCGTGTCTCATGCGCCATGATTTCAACTAGTTTCGGAATATTCACTGGTTCTTCTTTGTGTTGCCCGCTTTGGCTTTCTAGACGAGATAAAGTCAGCAAGTCAGCAATCAATCGTTCCATCCGCTTGGTCTGATCTAACATCATCCCCATATAGCGTTTGCTGGCTGCCGCCTCCATATTTTCCATGTCTAGCATGGTTTCTAAGAAACCACCGACGACGGTTAATGGTGTACGCAATTCATGCGACACGTTGGCCACAAAATCACGGTGTACGACGCCAATTTTTTCAAGCTGAGTAATATCTCGAGTGACCAATAGCTTGAGTGTCGCTTCAAATGGAAAGATTTGAACAGAAAGTAGGGTGTTTGGCGCTGCATCAGGGTGAATCGTAATCGACTCTTTATAGCGCTCGTTGTTAATGTACTCAACAAAATGCGGCTGGCGGATCAGGTAGTTAATCGTAAGGCCCATATCGCGTTTACGAGAAAGCCCTAGATGACGTTCTGCCACGACATTGCACCATTCAATACGGTGATTCTCATCTAGCACAACCACACCGTCGGGCAACGCTTCCGCCCCTCTCGTAAATCGAGTTAGGGTGGCGGCAAGTTTGCGCTGATCTTTACGACGACGTTTTTCTTGCTGATACAACATCAGAAATACATCACCCCAGTTTCCTTTCGCATCCGGCGCGGTTTCAAGGCTAGGATCTAGCAACCAGGCTGTGAGTTTAAAAAGCTGACGCAGCTGGCTAAGTAATGCCATGCCAAGAAAAAGGCAGGCAATGATCAGACCTTCTTTTTCATAATCAAACTTGAAACAAGCCCAAACAATCGCAATAAAGGGTAGGGCGTAGGATAAAATCCTTCCCCAAAACTTCATAATGGGCGGATATCGCTTGATATAAGCCGGCTTTTGTTTGGTGGAAAAGAAAGAGTCACTCATCTGATGATTCGCAATCAAGCTAGATATGGTTAGGTTAGCACCGCCATAGGCGCAAAAAAAGAGGCGTTTATCAACGCCCCATTCTTTTCACCAATTTGGTCAGGCTGAATTAGTTTAATTGAGCAGAAAAACGGTAGCCCGCACCACGAACAGTCTGGATAAGGTCTGCATGACCAGATGGTTCTAAAGCGGAACGTAAACGACGAATGTGCACATCCACTGTTCTTTCTTCAACGAACACATGGTCGCCCCACACTTGGTCTAGTAATTGGGTGCGAGAGTGTACACGTTCTGCATGGGTCATGAAGTAGTGCAGCAATCTAAATTCGGTTGGTCCCAAATCTAAGGTTTTGCCAGAGCTAGACACACGGTGAGTTTGCGGGTCTAGTTTTAAACCACGTACCTCGACTTGATCGTCTGTCATCTGCGGTGCGCGACGGCGCAATACTGCTTTAATGCGGGCAAGCAATTCTCTTGGAGAGAATGGTTTGGTGATGTAGTCATCTGCACCGGTTTCTAAACCGGTGATCATGTCTTGCTCATCTGATCTAGCGGTTAGCATAATGATAGGAATGGTACGCGTTCTCTCATCGCCACGCATTTTGCGCGCAAATTCAATACCGCTTTGGCCAGGTAACATCCAATCTAACAAGATCAAATCAGGAAGGGCATTTTTAACAAGAGAAAGGGCGCGTTCACCAGTATCTGCACGCATGACATGATGCCCTGCTTGCTCCAGGTTAAATGCAATTAATTCCTGAATCGCTGGTTCATCTTCAATCACCAAAATGTTGGCGGCCATAATACTTCCTTCTCTCTCATATCAATGTTCTGCTACAGATGTGTGAAGCTTATGTGATTAATGTTACGAATACATGACAAATTTGCAAGGTTGATGGATTTAAGCTGTTATCCGGTACTTTTTTGTAATATTCCGCCCTCGATTATGTCTAGATAGATTTCGGCAATTCGCTCTGTAGCGTATCATGTAGGATTGTGAAAACCATCGGTAGTCAAACTAGTGAATTCGTCTACATTTCCAACAGAAATCAAACTGCATCAGCAGTCTCGTGTATTAGAGATTTCATTTTCAGATGGCGTTACTTTTCAGCTCTCTTGTGAATATTTACGCGTCTTCTCGCCAAGTGCAGAAGTAAGAGGCCACAGCCCAGAGCAAGCGGTATTACAAGTGGGCAAAAAAGAAGTAAACATTAAAGATATTCAGCCTGTTGGTCACTATGCCATCAAACTTGTGTTTGATGATGGGCATGACACAGGCCTTTATTCTTGGTCATACCTGTATGATCTAGGCAAACAATACGATATTTATTGGCGTGATTATTTAGGCAGATTAGCCGCTGCCGGCGCTTCACGCGATCCGCTTTAAAGAAAATTGCGAAGGATATGCCATGGCTGATACCCATTTTGGCTTTAAGACAGTCGATGAAAACGAAAAAGCTCAAAAAGTAGCGGGCGTTTTTCATTCGGTAGCGCAGAAGTACGATGTGATGAACGACCTTATGTCTGGTGGTCTTCACCGCATTTGGAAGCACTTTACCATCGCGCAAAGTGGAGTGCGTGAAGGTAGCCGTGTATTGGATATTGCGGCAGGAACTGGTGACCTGACAAAAGCGTTTGCTAAAAAAGCAGGCAAATCAGGCGAGGTATGGCACACCGATATCAATAGCTCTATGCTACAAGTCGGCCGCGATCGCTTGCTAGATGCGGGCTTTGTAGTGCCTAGCTTGTTGTGTGACGCAGAAAAATTACCGTTTCCAGATAACTACTTTGATTGCGTCAGTGTTGCCTTCGGCCTACGTAATATGACCCACAAAGACGCTGCCTTAAGTGAAATGTGCCGTGTATTAAAGCCGGGTGGCCGTTTGCTGGTGCTGGAATTCTCTAAAGTATGGGGCCCTTTAAAAATGCCTTATGACTTTTACTCATTCAAACTGCTGCCAATGATGGGCAAATTGGTCGCCGATGATCCAGAGAGCTACCAATATCTAGCAGAGTCTATTCGCATGCACCCGGACCAAGACACGCTAAAAGAAATGATGTTAGCGTCTGGCTTTGGTGTGGTGAACTATCACAACCTAACCGGTGGCGTGGTAGCGCTTCACAAAGGGTTTAAGCTTTAATTTCGTACGGTCAGTAGGTAAAGAATATGCTCAGACAATCTGGTTATCTTGTTGTCCATCATTTGCTAGGCCAGCAACCTGAGCTGCTTGCCAACTTACAACCATTTGCTGGTAAAACGGTCCGGGTGCAACTGTCCCCATTAGAGATGGATTTATTCATTCATCCCGATGGCGCGCTAAGCCGGATCGATTCCCCTGTCGTCGTCGACGCAACGTTGTCCTGCGCATTTAGTGAACTGCCTAAATTGCTTGGCGATGAGGCAACCCGCCGCACCGCATTTCGAATTGAAGGCGATGTTCAACTAGCCCATGCAATGGGGACTGTCTTGCAGTCCCTTCGTTGGGATGCCACTGCCGATCTAGCTACTGTGGTTGGCGATGCCGCGGCGGTTCCGCTCATGAGATGGCTATCCGCCGAACTCAATCAGCGCAAACAGTTAACCAAATCTATTGGCAAGCAAGTAACTACTTGGCTACGTGATGAGGCCGGCGTGTTAGCGGATCAAATCAGTGTCAGAGATTTTGTGGCTGAAGTGGATTCGTTAAGAGACGATGTCGCGAGGCTAGCCGCTCGAATTCAAGCACTAGAAGCTAAAAAGAACAAGGAATAGTATGCGGTTGTTACGCTTGTTGTCGATTGCCCGCGTCGTGGTGCAGTATCGGTTAGACGAGTTTTTGTTAGGGCATGAGCGAACAAAGCTAAGTCGAAAAGTAGTGTCCTTTTTATTAATCTGGTGCCCTGCTAGTCGACCACGTGCAGAACGATTACGTTTAGCTTTACAAAGCCTAGGCCCAATTTTTGTAAAGTTTGGCCAAGTATTATCGACTCGACGCGACTTACTTCCCCCAGATGTGGCTGATGAACTCGCAAAACTCCAAGACAGAGTGGTTCCTTTTTCTGGGGACGAAGCGATTTCAATTATTGAGTCAGAATTTGGCCAATCGTTATCACAACTCTTTCTTCAATTTGATCGCCAACCCATCGCTAGCGCTTCTGTCGCGCAAGTCCACTTTGCGCAACTGCTAAATGGCAAAGAAGTCGCGGTAAAAGTCTTGCGTCCAGGTATTCAACCGGTGATTGAGTCAGACCTCGCATTAATGCGCGTTCTTGCCTCATTGGTCGAACGATTATCTGTTGATGGAAAGAGATTACGCCCGCAAGAAGTCGTCCGCGAGTTTGATAAATACTTGCACGATGAACTGGATTTGATGAAAGAAGCGGCAAATGGTAGCCAATTGCGCCGAAACTTCCTTCAATCAGACATGTTGATCGTGCCTGAGATTTACTGGGATTTTACCCGTCGCAATGTGATGGTGATGGAGCGCATGCATGGCACTCCAATTAGCCAGATTGAGCGCTTAAGAAACGAAGGGGTAGACCTAAAACAACTGTCCCGATTTGGTGTAGAAATATTTTTTACGCAAGTGTTTCGGGATGGTTTTTTCCACGCGGATATGCACCCAGGCAATATATTGGTGGCGCCAGATGGTCGCTATATCGCCCTAGACTTCGGCATTGTTGGCACTTTATCAGATGAAGATAAACACTATCTCGCCGTTAATTTTCTGGCGTTTTTTAATCGAGACTATAAGCGTGTCGCCACTGCGCATATCGAATCTGGTTGGGTGCCACCAGAAACAAGGGTAGATGAACTAGAAAAAGAAGTGCGTGCCGTTTGCGAGCCTATTTTTGATAAACCATTAGCAGAAATTAGCTTTGGTCAGGTCTTATTGCGCTTGTTTGAAGCATCTAGACGCTTCCAGGTAGAGATTCAGCCTCAGTTAGTGCTCTTGCAAAAAACGCTTCTCAATATCGAAGGCTTAGGTCGTCAGTTAGACCCTGAGTTAGACCTTTGGAAAACGGCAAAACCATTCTTACAACGCTGGATGAATGAGCAAATCGGTTTTAAAGGGTTGTGGAAAACGCTAAAAAATGAAGTGCCTCATTGGGCAACCAGCATCCCGCAATGGCCTAGAAAACTAGATCAATTGTTGTCAGCCAACCACAGTAAGACGCTTACCGATGCTTATTTACATTTAGCAAGAGAGCAGCGCCGGCAGACTTGGTTGCTAATTATTATCTTTGCTGTATTAGCGGCCATTTTAATTCGCTCCTACTATTAACAGGCAATTTGGACTAAGGTAGATTTATCTACGTATTTCCCCTAATGGTGAATGACCAGTCATTTAGGTTTCACTGTTGTCTGTTTTTTGAGGAGAGAAAAACATGCAAAAAAAACATCCTTCACGTAGCAATCCGATGCTGCTGGCTGTCGCCTCAGCTTCTGCTATGTTGATTTCCCAACCTTCAGTAGCAGATGCAACATTAGATCGTATCTTATCTAGTGGTCAGATTAATCTTGGCCACTTTCCTGGTGAAGAGCCATTTTCAGATGTAGACGCCCAAAAGCAACCAATTGGCTATTCAATTGATTTATGCAAACGCGTCGTCGAGGACTTATCAAAGTCGTCTGGCAAACCAATCCAAATTAATTGGGTCGATGTTGTTGATGCGAAAAATCGATTTACGCTGATGGATGGCAAGAAAATCGATGCATTATGTGCTGATACAACCAATAATCGTGAACGTCAAAAGAAATACAGCTTCTCATATACGATGTATGTGGCCGGTATTCGTCTGCTGTCAGATAAAAGTAAGAGTTATAAAAGCTTTTCCGACTTGAGAGGTAAAAAGGTTGGTGTGATAGCAGGGACGACAGGAGAGGGGTTGCTCAAAGGCGTTTCTAACGACAAGCAATTGGGTTATCAGGTTGTGATGTCTAAAGACTTGGAAAGTCTCTGGGAGTTATTAGAGAAAAAACAGGTTGAAGCCATTGCATACGATGACATTCTGTTAGCTAACAAGGCAGCGAAAAGCAAAGCGGGTGGTAATGCTTATACCTTCTTGCATGAGTACTTGTCTGTTGAACCTTACGGCATCATGACGCGTAAAGATGACGTAGACTTCATGAAAACTATTAATAAAACACTAGCTAATTTGTTTATTACTGGTGAAATCATGACCTACTACAACAAATGGTTTATGAACGGTTCTCGTAAAATCCCGCTTGGGCATATCTTGAGTGAAGATTTTAAAGCACCAAATAATTACCCTGCGTATCCATAATGTAACTTGGTAATTTAGATGAGATAAAAAATGGCCATACGTCTGTATGGCCATTTTTTTGCCCAGATTGAACCAGTCAATCATCCGGTGTTGTTTTATACGTCTAATTCAACCGCTACCTGATTCCCTTTTCCAAGGTAGGTGACAGATTTAAACGATAGGTTTTTGGCTAAAACAATGCCGCGACCATGAGAGTCAAATGCTCGTTGAGGGGATGGTTCAATATAGTGCTCCCAATCAAATCCATCACCTTCATCTGTAATCAATACAGTGGTGGATGATTCGTCGCGCTTTAATTGAATAGAAACCCGTTTGTTCTTATGTTCGTCCAGAGACAATCGGCGATCAATCTCAGAAGACCATGTGCCCTCATCCATTAACCGAGTTTTTTCATCATAACCAATATTCAAATTGCCATGCTCAACCGCATTAATCATTAGTTCTGAAAGGCCAAGCGCAGTAATCGCGGGGTTTTTAGTGATGTTAGCAATGCAAGCAGATAAACGTTTTGCTTCCAGCAATGTCTGAACGTGAAAAGTACCTTCTTTGAGAAGGTCTAAAATAATTCGCTCTTCGTGAATCTGTTGAACAACAGATAAGTGAGAGAATCGATCCGCCAACGCGGTTTGAATCACTGCAAGTAGTACATCACACTCATAAGGCTTGGTTAGATAATAATAAGCACCAAGCTTTAATCCTTCTACCACTTGTTCTTTAGCGGCTGCGGCTGTCTGCATGATGACAGGTAGCGTCTTGAGTTTTGGGTTTGCCTTAATTCTTGCCAGTACTTCAATACCATCAATGCCTGGCATCATGCGATCTAAGACGACCAAGTCAAAACGCTCTGGATCACTTTCCAAGATGCGCCATGCTGTTTCGCCATCTTCTGCGGTAATGAGTTCGCAATTGAGCCCACTCAAATATTCGCAAATAATTTCAACGTTAAATGGTTCGTCATCAACGATTAAAATGACTGGTGTACGCATAAATTCCCCGCTAAGCAATTCGAAAGCCGTATTTGCTTGCTGTTTTATTAGGCTAATCTATTACTGATCATATCATTATGGAGATACCATAAGTTATCAAATTCAGCCATTTCGCACAATCGCTGATTAAATACTTCACATAATTTACAAATATTCCATCTACATGTTTAATATTCGCTTGCCCCGCTAGCTGCAAAACGGTATTTTCTAGTTCTTATGTTTACGATTAGCTATCTCGCACGCCCACCGAAACACAGTCGTGTACCAAGATTTTTTGCACTTGGTTTTGCCATCCTATTATTGTGGGCTGGCTTATTTCCGTTTACAGGCTGGCGAGATAATGGCACCCCTCTCTGGGCCTTTCTTTCATATCATTGGCCTTATTATTTTTCTCGATTTGATTTTGGCTTAAACATTGTGGCATTTATTCCATTAGGGATTGCTTGTCGACAAGATTTTAGGCAACGTCATCATGCTGTAGCTGCTTGGATCATCTCCGCTGGCCTGTGTGCATTACTGAGTTTTACTATCGAATCTGTGCAGATGTTCTTGCCTGGTCGTAATGCATCCAATGTCGATTTACTGGCCAATTCTTTGGGGGGTATGTTAGGTGCTTTGATCCCGCCCGTTTTTCGACGCTTACCATTCTCTTTGGAAATCCGTCGTTGGCGATACCATGTTTTTGCGGAAGGGTTATTGGCAGACTATGCCTTGGTACTGGGTGTGATATGGTTTATTGCTCAGTCCGACCCTGCAATGCCCATGTTTGGCATTGTGGTCAAACCTCAAGGATTACCTCAGCCATTCGAGTCTCCGATCTCTGATCCTGGTCTTTTTCTGCGCATATTAGAGGTTAGTGGTTCCTTAGTGCATTTCTTATGCGTCAGCATTTTTGTGGCCATGCTAGTACGTAGTAATCGATACTTTTATCCTATACTCTTAACACTTTCGCTCCTTACATTATTAATGAAGTTAGCGCTTGCCGGGTTATTGTTGACGCCTGGCTACTTGTTTAGTTGGCTAAACCTAAATATTGCATTGGCTCAGTGTTTGGGGTGGCTCATGTTGCCATTATTAATTCGATTTAAACGAGTGTACCTAGCCCTTGGTGGTTTAGTGCTTATTTTGTTAGAGCAAGTCATTAGCTATCACTGGCCATTGACCGCCAATCCTGTCGCCATGCTGCATATCTTTAAATGGTCATTAGGACATCTTCAAAATTTTACGGCTGTTGCAAATCTTGCTGCCGATCTTTGGCCATGCTTAGTGGTTTTCTATTTTCTTGCTTTTTTACTGTTTAAGTATCAAAAACGATCGAAATATACTTTCTAATCCGCTTTGAAATTGTTTATCACCCTTGCAGAAATGCCATCCACTGTCTAACCTAACATTACAAAACACGTCCGGTTTGATAGGGGTCAACCTCCCGTTTCATTGACTTGCTATATTAACTGGCATTGCGGTAGGCCGCTTTGGAGAGAAGACATGACAGCCTTTTGGCAGCTATACACATGGATTGAAAAAACCTTTTGGAATTCGTTATCCAAAAAATTATGTAGTTTTTTCTTTGTGCTGTTATTCCAAGGCGCTATTCTACTGGTCTTGTCCTATTACTCGTCCGAAGTAACGTCTGTGATCTCTGCCGCCAATTTGCCATTGGAGACAACTGCAAGTATTCAGGCTCTCTTTGAAAATGCAATTTATTGGATCATTGGCATTTCGGTGGTGACAACCGTTTTTGTCTTTTTCTTGGTTTGGTATCTTCGTTTCTTAATTGTTAGGCCGTTAAATCAAGTAACGCACATTTTTGATGAACTAGGAAAAGGGCAGGGGGACTTAACGAGGGATATCCCCGTAATTACCTATGATGAAATTAAGGATATGTCCGATGCCTATAACCGTTTCTTGGTGAATCTTAGGACTATTATTCAGCAGGTACGAGCATCCGTTCTACATATCGGAGTAACGTCCGCAATCAATGATCGAAACATTAATCTCACGGCGAAAAGTGCAGAGGTGCAAAGTCAGCTAGCTGACAGAATTTACGCTAACAGTACCGAGGCCACTCAGTCAGTACAGTTAGTGAGTGAGTTAACGCATGCGATTGCAGATCACAATACCGAAAACCTAGGAAAAGCTAACGAATCCTACGCAGAGTTGATGAACGTGATGAGTCGTATCAACACGATCAGCGATAAAGTCGGACAATTTAACGTAACCGTAGATCACTTATACCAAAGCACTTCTAGCATTCGCCAAATTGTCGATTTAATTAAATCCATTTCTGACCAGACTAACCTGTTGGCGCTCAATGCTTCTATTGAGGCAGCTAGGGCCGGTGAAGCGGGACGAGGATTTGCTGTTGTAGCGGATGAAGTGAGAAATCTTGCAGTTAAAGTGCGCTCTGCGACAGATGAAATTGCAGCGAATATCGATAATGTGATTAGCCTAGTTTCAAATACGAAGTCCGAAACGGAAGAGATTCACCAAGATACATCGATTACACGTGATGTGGTTGCAGTGTCTGCGGATAACTTCAAGAGCATGATTCAGGCGTATGAGAATATCGCCACGCAATTGGCAGATATCACCGTCAGAATTGGTGGGTTTTCAGCGGTGAATCAGCAAATTAATGGCACGGTTTCTGAAATCCATGACGGCACCGAAAACATCAAGCAGCAGATGCAGTTATCTAAGGATGCGTCAAAAGAACTAACTGAAAATACATCCAATGTACAGGCGCTAGTATCCCGATTCCGAGTAGGGGTTGGCCCAATGGATTTTGCCATCACCCATGTTCAGGCATCAAAAGAATTGATCCAAGGTAAGCTTCAACGCTTGGCAAATCAGGGCGTAGACTTTTTTGATCGCCAATATAAGCAAATTCCAAATACACAGCCGGCGAAATACCACACCACTTGGGATGAGTGTTTCTCTTCGGAGTTCCAACAAATCTATGATGAGCTAGCCAAGAAAATACCCGGTTGTATTTTTGCGCTATGTTTTGACGATCATGGCTATGCGCCAACGCATAACAGTTGGTTCGCCAGAGAGCAGACCGGCAATGCAGAAAAAGATTTAGTCGATAGTCGACACAAACGGATATTCACCGAGTCTGGTATCCAGAGCCTCTCAAAAAGCAAGCTTAGCTTACTGTTACAAACCTACACTCGTGATACTGGACAAGTATTGGCGACGGTGTCTGCGCCTATCTACATCAATGGGCGACACTGGGGAGCATTGGCAATTGGGATGAATCCTGATTCGTTAAAAGAAGATGTCTGCTAATGGCTGTGCGCTAGGCAATAAAAAAGGAGGGAATGATTTTCCTCCTTTTTTATTGAGGATGCTTCTTTCGGAATGCTAGCAACAAAGGCAGTCTGGTACTCAACAATCCAACAAGCACACATGCAAAAAGAATCGGCAAATGATGATCTGCTTTAACTAAAAAGTAGTAGTGGATCGCACCAAATATAGGCGCAATGTACGCCCCCTTATGCAGGGTTCTCCACCGATTACCTCCCAGTTTCTTCTGGCTCCATTGTGTGGATGTTAATGCTAGCGGCAGCAATATGATTAACCCAATCATGCCGAATAAAATAAATGGCCGCTGAGCAATGTCATGCGTTATTTCACTAAGCATCAGTGATTGTTCAAGCCATGCATAAAGAGAAAAATGCACGATGATATAAGCAAATCCAAATAGTCCAACCAGCCTTCTTGTCCGAATTAGTCCCTCTTTAGGAAGCATCTTTCCGATTGGACGAATAGCTAACCCCGCTAGCAACCAACATAAGCCCCAGTATCCACTTTGGCGAATCATGTATTCAACAGGATTGGCGGTAAGTAGCAGTGTGCCATGGGTGAGGTCAGACCAAAGCCCATAAGCAATTCTTACGGCAGGGAATAGCAACACCGGCCAAAGCGCGCATTTCAACCAAAACGTCCAATGTCTCTTGTTCATATGCTTAATCATCTGGCGTTAGTAGTACTTTTTCAGATCCATTCCCTGATATAAATGGGCGACTTGATTTGCGTATCCATTAAAGGGAAGGGTTGGCCTTCTGCTAAATTCACCAATTCTACGTTCGGTTTTCTGGCTCCATCTAGGGTGGTCAACCGCAGGGTTCACGTTCGAGTAAAAACCATATTCTCTTGAGTTGGCTCTGTTCCAGCTCGTTGGCGGCATTTGTTGTACTAGACGAATATTCTGTACCGCTTTGATGCTTTTAAATCCATACTTCCATGGCACCACCAGTCGAACTGGTGCTCCGTTTTGATTGGGAAGAATATCGCCATATAAACCCACCGCAAGAATAGTGAGAGGATGCATTGCCTCATCTAATCGCAAGCCTTCAACATATGGCCATGCGAGTACTTCTTCTTGTTGGCCAATCATTTCTTTAGGTCGCTTGATGCTTTCAAAGGCAACAAATTTTGCATTACTGTTAGGGGCGACTTCTTTCAGCAAAGTGGCTAAAGGAAATCCCACCCACGGAATCACCATCGACCATCCTTCAACGCAACGTAAGCGATAGATACGCTCTTCAAGTGGGATGCGTTTTATGAGTGCATCAATATCATACGTCTGAGGTTTGCCGACTTCGCCGCTTACCGTTAATGTCCACGGACGAGCCTTAAATCCTTTTGCATTTTGAGCTGGGTCATCTTTGCCTGTGCCAAATTCATAGTAGTTGTTATAACTAGTAATTTCCGCGAGCGTATTGATCGGGTCATCTTTGCCTGTTGTCGATAAGGGGCTTTTCATTAGCTTCTGAAATCCCGCTTCTGCCTCCATGGAAATCAAACCACTTCCAGCCACTAAAAGGCCGCTAGCCATTTTCATCCACTCTCGACGAGATTCGAATAAAGATTTACTGGTGATTTCGGAAGGGGCTATATCACTCGGACGTTTGATTAACATCTCGCTCTCCTGTGGATCAAAATGACTACCTAAGTAGCTATCTTAAAGGGTATATGGTCTTTAGTCGGAGAAAACCAGGAATTGTTACAAGAAAGGTAAAAAAATTTCGGTTTTAAGAAGGAAATAAAAAAGGAAGCACACGGCTTCCTTTTTTCGTTCGATCATCCGATCAATTTTCGTTGGCTAATTCAGCCAAGAGTTCTGTCTGATGTTCGGTGATTAATGACTGCGTTAACTCGGTCAAATCTCCGTCCATAATCGCATCAATTTTATATAGGGTTAAATTGATGCGATGGTCTGTAATACGACCTTGAGGGTAGTTGTAAGTACGGATTCGCTCAGAACGATCTCCCGATCCAATTAGCGATTTGCGTGTCGCAGCTTCTGCCGCATGACGTGCCTGACGTTCCTTGTCCTGAATCCTTGCCGCCAGCACGGCTAAGGCACGCGCTTTGTTTTTGTGCTGGGAGCGATCATCCTGGCACTCCACCACAATACCCGTCGGTAAGTGGGTTACCCGTACGGCCGAGTCTGTTTTGTTAATATGCTGACCACCCGCACCAGAGGCACGGTAGGTATCAATCCGAAGATCGGCAGGGTTAATATTCACTTCTTCAAGTTCATCCGCTTCCGGTAATATCGCCACCGTGCAAGCCGAGGTATGAATACGACCTTGTGTTTCTGTCGCCGGGACGCGCTGGACGCGGTGGCCGCCAGATTCAAATTTAAGCTGTGAATACGCACCAAAACCTATTAGACGAGCAATAACTTCCTTATAGCCGCCTAAATCAGACTCATTGGCTGAAAGTACTTCCACTTGCCAACGCTGACGCTCAGCAAAGCGGCTGTACATCCTAAATAAATCCGCTGCAAACAACGCAGATTCATCACCACCCGTACCCGCGCGGATTTCAATAAATACGTTGCGCTCATCGTTAGGGTCTTTAGGTAGCAAGGCTTTTTGTAGCTCAACCTCTAACGCTTCAATGGTTTCTTTGCCTGCTTGTAGTTCTTCTTCTGCAAGCTCCTTCATATCTGGATCACTCAGCATTTCTTGAGCGGCCTCGATATCTTTTCCTACCTGCTGAAAACGATGATATAGCTCAACAACCGGCGTGAGCTCAGCATGCTCTCGGGTTAGCTTGGTGTACTGTGTCATATCTGCCGTGGCGTTTTCACTGGCGAGAAGATGACCAACTTCTTCAAGTCGATTAGCCAGTTGGGCTAATTTTTCAAGGATCGATGGTTTCATTTGATACGAACATCCGTTTAATTTGCATGGACTATAGCATGCATGTAAGAAAGCAAGGGAGGGCTAATTAGCGGGGAAACGCTAATGATGGTCTTGAATATGAAATAAACGGCAAACGTGACGGATCAGATCAGTTCGCTCATGTGGTGCTGCTTGTTGCAATGCGAGCGTAGGCGGGTGGGTAAATTTATTGCTAATCGCATTCGCTAGTTGTTCCAACACCTTCTCTGGTGCATCTCCTGCTGCCAGTCGTTTCTTTGCGCGTTCTAATTCGTTTCTGGCAATCCGATCCGCATGGTCTCTTAAGCTTTTGATGGTGGGCACAACCGCTTGGTTATCTAGCCATTGCAAAAACTCTTGAACTTGCTGATCGATAATTGCTTCTGCATGGTTCACTGCAGTTTGACGCGCATCCATGCCTTCTTTTACCACCACCGATAAATCATCGACGGTATAAAGAAACACATCATCCATTTGTGCAATTTCAGGCTCAATGTCGCGCGGCACAGCCAAGTCCACCATGAACACAGGTCTGTGTTTACGCTGCTTGATGACTCGCTCCATCATCCCCTTGCCTATAATAGGAAGTGGGCTTGCCGTACAGGAAACGACAATATCAAACTGATGGAGAATATCTGGTAGCGTGTTTAGTGCCACTGCTTGGCCCTGAAAGCGCGAGGCTAACTCTTGCCCACGCTCAACGGTTCTATTGGCAATGACTACTTTTTTAGGATTTTGCGCACAGAAATGGGCTGCGCAAAGTTCAATCATTTCACCTGCGCCAACAAAAAGCACCTGCTGATCAGCAATAGATGGGAAAATGCGTTCTGCTAATCTAACGCCTGCCGCTGCCATCGAAATTGAATTACTGCCAATTTCCGTTTCCGAGCGGACTGCTTTGGCCACTGAAAATGTCTTTTGGAATAACTTATTTAATAAGCTGCCAAGCGTACCAGCATCTTCCGCGGTTTTAACGGCGTCTTTTAGTTGTCCGAGAATCTGAGTTTCACCTAGCACCATAGAGTCTAAGCCGCTAGCCACTCTAAATGCATGGCGAATGGCATCCTCTGCTGGTAGCGCGTACACATAAGGCTCAATCTGATGACGGCTAATTTGATGATATTCGGCAAGCCAATCAATCGCGGCTTCCGGTGTATCGGCATTGCAATAGATTTCCGTCCTATTACAGGTCGAAAGAATGGCTGCTTCATGAGCGGCTAGTTTATCGAGCATTTCGTTCAAGGCAGCAGGCAACCGGTCAGGTTGGAATGCAACCTGCTCCCGAATCGCTAGTGGCGCTGTGTGATGATTAATCCCTAATGTATAAAGGGGCATGAACGATAAACTTTTTCACTAACAAATAAATTAGAGCGACATCTTAAGTATTGAGATAATCGCTTTGGTGATACGCAACACAATTTCGCTCGAATTCTAACTGAAATAGCAAAACTTCTCAGCGGCTTTCTATAAAACTCTGTTTTTAATCAAATTTTGCTGATCTTTAGTTAGCTGTCCACGCAGCACCCTTCCACTAGAAAAATCAATAATGGTAGAGGGCTGGCTGTACTTCCCGATCCGATCCGCAATCGTTAGCACTTTTTGTCCGAATACTTTTTGACCATTGCGAGCAGACTTGATTGATGGACAACCTGCTTTATTCGCACTAGTCGACACCAAGGCGCCTACCTGTTTGCAAATGCTTGCAGCAACTGGGTGATTAGTAATGCGGACCGCCAAAGTTCTATGCTTGCCTCTCAATAAAGGTAGTACTTTTTTCGAGGCCGGAAGAAGGAAGGTAAACGGACCTGGCCAAAATTGCTTAAGGATGCGAACGTCCTCATCACTCAATGGCTCGATTAAGCCTTTGAGTTGTGCAATTTCATGAGCAATCACAATCATCCCTTTATGTTGCGGACGACCTTTGATACGTAAGATCCGTTTGAGTCCATTGGGATCGCTAGGTTTGCAACCCAATCCGTAGCAAGACTCGGTAGGGTAATTCAATACCCCACCTTTCAAATATTGGCTAACTAAGCGATCACGTTGAATGGTTAACCGTTTGAACATTAACGGCGACCAACCGCACGGTAACCAATGTCTCTGCGTAATTGCTTACCTGCAAACTCGATTTGATCGGCGACTTCATATGCTTTGGTTTGTGCTTGCTTCACGTTTTCGCCAAGTGCAGTCACGCAAAGCACACGGCCGCCACTTACAGTCACTGCTTTTTCATCGTTAAATGTAGTGCCTGCATGGAAAACCGTCACATCTTCAACCTGATGGTTTAATCCTGTAATCACAGCACCTTTTTTCGGTGCATCAGGATACCCTTCCGCCGCTAACACAACGCCTAAAGCAACACGGCGATCCCATTCTGCCTCTACTTGATCTAATGTGCCTTTTACAGCCGCTTCAACCAAATCAACTAGATCCGTTTTCAAGCGAGCCATAATTGGCTGGGTTTCCGGGTCGCCCATACGGCAGTTGAACTCAACGACACGTGGTGCGCCATGTTCATCAATCATTAAACCAGCATATAAAAAGCCAGTGTATGGGTGACCATCTTTAGCCATGCCTTGCACGGTTGGCATAATCACTTCTCGCATTGCCCTGCCGTGAACTTCCGGAGTAACTATAGGCGCAGGAGAGTAAGCACCCATGCCTCCCGTGTTTGGGCCTGCATCACCATCAAGCAGTCGTTTGTGATCTTGACTTGTTGCAAGCGCTAACACATTCTCACCATCTACCATGACAATGAAGCTAGCTTCTTCGCCTTGCATAAACTCTTCAATAACAACACGGGCACCAGCGTCACCCATTTTATTATCAAGTAACATCATATCGACCGCTGCATGTGCTTCCTCTAGGGACATCGCGACGACGACACCTTTACCCGCCGCAAGACCGTCGGCCTTAATCACGATAGGTGCGCCTTCCGCTTTAATATAAGCATGCGCATCTTCTGCACTGCTAAATGTTTGGTATTTAGCAGTTGGAATGTGGTGGCGAGCCATAAATGCTTTTGCATAGTCTTTAGACCACTCTAGCTGAGCAGCAGACTTTGTTGGGCCAAAAATAGCTAAACCCTCAGCGCGGAATGCATCAACAACGCCTTGAGACAGAGGTGCTTCAGGGCCAACGACGGTTAGTTCAATTTGCTCTGACTTTACAAAAGCGATTAACTCACTAATTTCAGTTAGCGGAACGTTGGTTAAGTTCTTGTCTAGTGCAGTACCTGCGTTACCAGGTGCAACAAATACTTTAGATAGACGAGGAGACGAAGATAGTTTCCATGCAAGTGCATGTTCTCTACCGCCAGAACCAATGACAAGAACTTTCATTGTGATAAACCTTTATCGCTTTAATTAAGTAAGACAAGAGCAGTTTCATCTAGGTAATAGAATTTACTGCAAAGGGGGCTTGTCTAAAGAGTGCATGTTTAATAAGTATAGATTTTACCCCAGCAGAGGGGTTTTACTAAATACTTATTGCAAAGGGAAAAATGCAACAGGAAAAGGAGGTTGAAAACTTAGCTTTCAAACTATTTACAAGAAAAGTGTTGACAGGGTTAGGTATGGTGCGTATAGTTCGCCTCTCTGCTGCTGACGCAG